>NZ_CP113913.1:643041-964562 GCF_029395355.1 Bifidobacterium sp. ESL0800 | reverse complement strand
TTCGGCACTGGGCACGGCATCGTGAGATGTGTGAGGATGAAACCATGAATACACAACGTACTACAATATATCAATCTTCCGTTGATACAGGGTCTCAGCGGACGGACGGATCAGCACCCTCGGTGATGGCCAACGGACTGACGATGACGGTCTCGCCGCGCAAGGGCGACTCGGTCACGATTCTCAAGGACATCGATTTTCGCGCCTACCCCGGCCAGATGACGGCCATCGTCGGTCCTTCCGGTTCCGGCAAGTCGACGTTGCTCTACTGTCTGGCAGGTCTGGAGAGGTTTACGCAGGGTTCGGTCTCGCTGCTTGGCACGCAGATCGGCGGTATGAAACCCACGAAGCTGACCAGATTCAGACGCAACCATCTGGGATTCGTCTTCCAGTCCTACAATCTGGTGGCCAGCATGAGCGTGGAGGAGAACCTCGCCCTGCCGTTCACGCTGCGTGCTTCGCGCTTCCCGCGCAAGAAGGCGCAGAGCATACTGGACTATTTCGGCCTGGGCGCTCAGCGCAAGTCTAGCGTGACCGAGCTGTCGGGCGGCGAGCAGCAGCGCGTGGCGCTGGCCCGGGTGCTCTTGACCAGTCCGGACATCATTTTTGCCGACGAACCGACCGGTGCGCTCGACCAAGGCAACGGCCGGAAGGTGATCGAGGTGCTGCGCGACGTGGCGCGCGACCCCAAGAAAACGGTCGTGATGGTCACTCACAGCCCCGAAATCGCGAGACAATGCGATCGGATTGTCGAGGTGCGTGACGGCAGGATCGCGCCGGCTGCACGGCTCGACGATTCCCGTAACGGAGTGAACGCATGAAAGGCATATTGAAGGACTTGAAAGCCGCGCCGCTGGTCTGGGGTGCGGTTGGCTTGGTGCTGATTGTGGGCCAGTACACATTGTCGCTCTTCATGGCGTTGCAGGAATCGCTGAAGCGGGCCTGCGATGCCGGCTGCACCGGCACCCGTCATGCCATCGCCGACATGATCGACTTGCCGATGTTCTTTCTGATTGTGATGTTCGTCTTCGTGGTGCTCTGGGTGGTCTCCTCGGCCTTGAAACAGCGTCGACGTCAACTGGCGCTGTTGGTGCTTCAGGGCGCCACGCCGGTCCAGCTGCTGATACGTACGATCGTGGTAGTCGCGGTCTTGTTCGTGATGGCGAACGTGGTGGCGTTCGTCTTGGTGCCGCCTGTTGCTCGGTGTTTCTATTGGTTCTACCTGCCGATTTTGCAGGACACGGGGAGTTTTCTGCCCTACGACGGTACGGGCGTGTATTCGGCCTTGGTCAAGGGGGCGGAGTTCGGCGGGGTTACGGTGCTGGTCGGTACGGTGTTCACCATGCGTTCCATGGCACGGATCAGCCCGATCGAGGCGTTGCGGCAGTCGCAGAATCCGCCGCGTCACCTTGGTGCCCGCCGTTGGACGTTTGTCGTGCTGCTGCTGGCGGCGGCTGCGATGCTGCTCTCCCTGTCGAGTATGACGCTGAAGCGTGCGAGCCGCGCCGCGATCATGGCGGGCAAGGCCGTTTCCGATTCGACCGGGACCATGCTGCTGCTGACCGTCATTGGCGGCATGTTCCTCATGGTGTTCGCGCTGGCTTTGGCCGCGCCTGCCGTACTGGGACGGTTCACCTCATGGTGGACGTCCATTCCTGTGCCGTCTGCCACCTGGAGGCTGGCCGGGCAGCAGTCGAGCGGCCGTATCGACCGGCAAAGCGGCACGGTGATGCCCTTGGTGATCGGACTGGCCATGACGATGACGGTATCCAGCGCGATATCCACATCCGCCTCGACCATGGACCATGTCGCGCCGGGAGTCAAAGGGTATGAGGCCGCAGGGCTCGACAGGATCCTCGCCATCTTGGCGCCCGCGCTGGTGGTGGCGTTGGCCGGCGTCGTGGCCGGGCTCTGCATTTCGGCCGGCGAACGCAGGATCGACGCCGCGTTGACCTACGTGGCCGGTGCCGAGGTCGGCCAGCTGCGGGTTCTGTCGTTCCTGGACGGCGCGATCATGGCGGCAAGCGCGGTTTTCCTCGCCTTCATCATCACGAATGTGGCGTTGCTTTCCATTGATTCCGGCCTGTTGAAACTGGTGGGTGCTTGCGTGCCGAACCTGCAACTGGCCGGTTGGCTCGGCATCCTCGTCATCGCTGTTGTCGTAGGGGCCGTGGCCACGGGCGTTCAGGGAATGGCCACCCGGTATCAGGACTCCGTGCGCATCATCGCCTCCGCAATCGGGGAATGATGCATGGCTGATGTTCAGGGGATAATCGGAATGTCCCGATTATCCCGTCCGTATCGGGGTACTAGTCCAGCGTTCCGTTGAGTAGTGCGGTCAGTTCGGTGCGGTTGCGGACATTCAGAGCCGAGAAAATGCGGCTGACATGGTTCTTCACGGTTCCGGTCGAGAGGAACAGTTTTGAGGCGATTTCGGAATTGGTCATGCCAAGGGCCACGAACGAGGCGATTTGCTGGTCCCGTGGTGTCAGAGCCGAAGTTCGTGTGTTTTCTCCATTGTTGTTATCGTCGCTGTTGCCATCATTATTGGACTGTGTGATAAGACGCATGACATGTGCCGTGGCGCTGGCGCCGATGACCTTTCCGCCAGCAGCTGCGGTATGGATGGCGGCGTTCAGCTCGGAAGTGGAGACGTCTTTGAGCAGATAACCCACGGCCCCGGCCTTCATTGAGGCGATAAGGTTGTCATCCTCGTCGAAGGCTGTCAAGAGGATGCATTTGATGCCGGGATAATCGGCGTGCAGCCGGGAGATGAGTTCCGTGCCGCTCATCTGCGGCATACGCGCGTCGATGAGCGCGACGTCGATGGAATCGAGCGTGGCTTTGCCCAACGCGAGCACTGCTTTGCCGCTGAGCTCCTGTGCCGCGATTTCGACGTCGGGCATGAAGAAAACGAGTTCGGCAAGGCCGGTCAGAATGAGCTCCTGATCATCCACGATCAGCAGGCGAATGAGCTTGTTCGTTCCGGCCATTGGTGAAGCGTCCGTCATTTGTGTGCCGTCCTTTCCGCTTCCGCATCGCCTGTCAGCGGAACCGTCAGGGTCACGCTGGCACCGCCGAGTTCCTGTGATTCGCCGAGGATGAGCGTTCCTCCGGCTTGTCGGGCGCGCTTTTCAAGTGCCGAGAGACCGAAGCCGTGATCGATGTCGTCGACATCGATGCCTGGTCCGTCATCCTCGACGCTCAGTGTCGTTTCTTCCCCACTGACGATGAGCGTCAGATTGACTTTGGTGGCGTGGGCGTGGCGGACGGCATTGGTCAGCGTCTCCTGCATGGCCCGGAATACCAGGGTTTGTATATCGGCATCCAGTAGGTTTACGCTGCCGATGATGTCGGTGTGCATGTCTAGGCCGGCGTCGGCGAAGGAATGGGCCATCGCCTCGATGGAGTCGTTGGTGAGTGTCTGGCCCAACGCCGAGGGGTCGAGCGCCCGTGCCATTTGCCGGACTTCGGACAAGGCATCCTTGGCGATGGCGTCGGCTCTTGCGATAGGCTTGTTGATTTTTGCTCGTTCTTCGTCGGTGAGGTTTTCAGTGGCGGCCGCGGCGTTGAGCGCGGACTCATGGGCGTAGTGCATGGCGGTCAAGCGTTGGCCGATGGAATCGTGCATTTCGCTGGCCATGCTGGCGCGCTCACGGGAAAGCGTCAGCGACTCGATGGTCTCGACGTCGTGCGCGAGCTGTGCGTTGGCCCGCTGCAGCTTCGTTGATTGGGTGGTATAGACCATGAACAGAATACCGGCGAGCAGTATATAGAGCGCCATAACAAGGAAATACATGCTGTGGTTGCCGGATAGGTCATTCAAAATCGGGGTCAGTGCCCACATCAACGGAGCCGACACCGCAATGGCGACGTAGCCGAAAAGTGGTCCGAAGAGCAATGAGGCTTCCGCCTCGACGACGTAGGTCAGCAATTGCCCGCCGTGACGCATAAACGGCGACGCCCAGATGCACACGGCGATTAAAGCCAAGGCCGCAACGCGTTGCCAGACCAGTCGGGGAGCCTTGAGCATGGCGACATAGAGCAAAAGCGCCAGTGTCGGTTGCACCCACAACAGCAGGCGACGGCCCATATACGCGGAATCGGGGAACTGAAAGACGAATCCCAAAGCGAAAATCAGCATCGAATATCTGGGAAACTCGCGTGCCGGTGCGCTCAACATGGCGCGGAAACGAGATGATGCAGGCTTGACAGGCAACGAATGCTGGCTTTGTGTCGCGGTTGACTTTGCCTTGGTATTGTTGCTCATCCTGGCTCCTGAAGTAATGATTCCAGTCTAACAAAGAGGCTGCCGGTATTCGCGTCTGCTATCCGAACGCAAATCGCAGGGCGAAAACGCTCATTCGGCTGTACTGCTACAATATCTACTTGGTGTTTGGCCCCGTAGCTCAGTTGGATAGAGCAACTGACTTCTAATCTGTAGGTCGCGAGTTCGAATCTCGCCGGGGTCACTTTTGTAAGTGCCGCGGTGTCGTGGGTGGCAAAGCGGGAACAGTGAACTATCGGAATAAAGGATTTGGCAATGGCAACGAAACTCAACAAACGACAGATCAAACAGTTGAAGGCGCTGGCAAGCAAACTCTCGCCGCTGCTGTGGATCGGCAAGAACGGGGTCACTGACGCCGCGGTCAAGCAGGCTTCGGAGACGCTCGAATCGCACGAGTTGCTCAAAGTCGTGGTGCAGGACGGCTGCCCGATCGACGAGAAAGAGGTCGGCGAGACCTTGGCCGGCCAGATCGGCGCCGAGCTGGTGCAGGTCATCGGCCATCGTTTCGTGCTCTACAAGCCTTCGAAGAAGCCGGGAGCCGAGAAGATCGAGCTCGTTCGATAGTCATAAGCCAGCAGACTCATGCCTTGGATGCCATCGGTAGTCGCCGGTGGCATTTTTGATGAAATCGCATGTTTCGTATGCAGTCGGGTCCTCCAGCTTTTTCGTAGCTGTCGCGTAGAGTGGGGACTGGGTTTGTCCCCAAGGATACCGGAGGTATCAATGGCAGCTCATACGCCACAAGTAGCAGTGATAATGGGTTCGGCAAGCGATTGGGAGACGATGCGTCACGCCTGCCTTACCCTCGACCAGTTCAATGTCTCCTATTCCAAACAAGTCATTTCCGCTCATCGCACGCCTGAGTTGATGGCGGATTTTGCGCACAATGCTCGCAGCAACGGCGTCAAGGTCATCATCGCCGGGGCCGGGGGAGCTGCGCATCTTCCGGGTATGGTCGCCGCGCAGACCACGTTGCCGGTCATCGGTGTACCGGTGAAATCGCACGCGCTTTCCGGCGTGGACTCTCTGCTTTCCATCGTCCAGATGCCCGGCGGCGTACCGGTGGCGACCATGGCCATCGGCAATTCCGGGGCCACGAACGCCGGCCTGTTGGCCGTGAGCATCCTAAGCATCAACGACGAAAAATTAGCCAAAGCGCTTGACGATTATCGTGAGGCGTCGAAGGGGAAGGTGGAAGCATCCAATGCCGAGCTTGTCTGAAGAGACCAACGGGAAGATCAAGCAGTTGATGCCGGGCGCGACCATCGGTATCATCGGAGGCGGGCAGCTCGGGCGCATGATGGCGCTTTCCGCGCGCTATCACGGGTTCCGTATCGGCGTGCTCGACCCGACGCCGGATTGCCCGGTCGCCCAGGTCGCCGATTTTCAGGTCACCGCCGATTACGACGACAAGGCCGCCATCCGCGAACTGGCCGAACGCAGCGACGTGCTCACCTACGAGTTCGAGAACGTGGACGCCGACGCGATCGATGAGGTGCGTGGCAGCGTCGCCGTGCCGCAAGGCACCGACCTGCTGCGTGTCACGCAGGACCGTGTCTTCGAGAAGCAGTTCATCAACGATCACGGCACTGCCACCGCACCTTGGCGTCAGGTCGACGACCTTACGGGACTCGACAAGGCCATCGAGGAAATCGGTTATCCCGCAGTGCTCAAGACCCGTCGCGGCGGCTATGACGGCCACGGGCAGGTCGTTCTGCATGGCCCCGAAGATCTGGCGAAGGTCCATGAGCGCGACGAAAAGGAAGGAACGTTCCCGCCATCCGTCTTGGAAGGCTTCGTCGATTTCGCGTTCGAGGCCTCGATTCTAATCTCCGGCAACGGCAAGGATTTCGTCACGTTCCCCATCGTGCGCAACGAGCACCGCCACAACATCCTGCACCTGACCATCGCGCCGGCTAAGGTCAGCGACGAGATTACCAAAGAAGCCAAGGCGCTCGCGCTGCGTCTGGCCAAAGGGTTCGAGCTGGCCGGCACCTTGGCCATCGAACTGTTCATTACCAAGGACGGCCGCGTGGTGGTCAACGAACTTGCCCCGCGTCCGCACAATTCCGGCCATTACACCATCGAGGCCTGCTCCATCGACCAGTTCGACGCCCATATCCGTGGCATCGCAGGCTGGCCGCTGCCGCAGCCGAAGCTCCTGAGCCCAGCCGTGATGGCCAATGTCTTGGGCCAGCACGTCGCTCCGACGCGCGCGCTGATCGGCGAGCACCCCGAGTGGTGCGTCCATGACTACGGCAAGGCCGAGGTGCGCCAGGACCGCAAGATGGGGCACATCACGGTTTTGACCGACGACACGCAGCGCACGGTCGACGAGCTTGAAGCCACCGGCTGCTGGGATGATCTGCGGCAATAGACAACGTGACTTTTCCATATTGACGTTGGATCAAGGAAGAATCATATTATGTATTACGCTACTCGAATCGATTTGAAGCGATCTGAATCGATCTGAATCGATGAGAGTAGCGTAATTTTCCTTTTCAAGTCGGAGAAATGTGAGTAAAATGCAGAGTGCGTTATAAGGCGTTCTTCGGTTTTACGAGGGCGATTACGTCCGGCAAGCAGTGGTGATGAAAGAGGTCTTGAATAGTGACAGCCTACGAGCGGCATGATGGAAAGCCTTCTGCGCGGAGGATGCTTTCCCGCGGTGGCAGACGCGGCAGCCAGCACACCTGGCAGAAGGACGCCGTGTTGAAGGCGCTTCACGCTTGCGATGATTTCGTTTCCGCACAGGACCTTTATCGGATTTTGAGCGAGGACGGTCAGGGGATCGGCCTTTCCACCGTCTATCGGCAGCTCAATGCGCTGGCCGACGACGGCAGGGCCGACACCATCCACTTGAACGATCAGCAGATGTTCCGTATCTGCAAGGACGGCGAGCACCACCATCATCTGGTCTGCGAGAACTGCGGCAAGACGGTGGAGATCGAACCTCCCGAGCAATGGGTCCACAAAGTCGCGGAAGAACACGGTTTCACCGTCAGCTCGCACACCCTCGAAGTCTTCGGGCTGTGCGCGGATTGCCTGCGATTGGAAGGTGCGGAAAACGACTAAAACCGATTCGGCATGTGGCAATGTCGGAGATGTCGTCCCGTTTTCGTCTGCTGGTGTATTGATGGAATGACGATGAGTTTGAACGTTGTCTTGCTCGTCTGTTTGTCACTTTTTACGTGCTTGCTGAATCGGGCTATGTAAAAGATGACAAACAGCAGCAATAAATGTCATCTTTTACATAGGCAGCGAAGCAAGCACGTAAAAAGTGACAAACAGACAGACGCATTGGTAGAAGTTTCTTGTATTCCTCTACGCGGCTGTCTGTCTTTTATCATTTGCACGGCTTCGAATATGAACCTTTGAATGTAAGGGATAGCAGTCAGCCAATAATGACTCGCCGCTATCCCTTTTACGTGCCGTTAGGTTTTGGGAAGCGCCTATTTTTTGTTGCTTTTATCCGGTGAAGTCATGGATTTCACGATTTCAACGACCTGCTTCGGTTTGAGCTCGGGCACGTATGCGTTGACCACGGCGATGCCGATCTGCGCGAGCTTGGCCGAATCCGGATAGCAGATGTAGATCGGGGCCGGGCTGGGCTGGAACTTCTTCTTGAAGAAGAACAGTGACTTGAAAGCGTAGGCAGGCTCAAGCACGTCGGCCGCGATCTGCAACGCGTGTTCGATGATCTCCGTTCCGCTGGGTGATGCCGTCTTCGGTTTGGCTTCGGCGTTGTCATCATTCGTATTCTCGGATTGTCCGGTTTCGGACGGATCCTCTGCTTTCCCGGATTGATCGCCTTCGACCGCCTTGTCTGCGCCAACGGCGGCTTTCTCACCCATGCCAGCCAGAGGAGCGGCCGAAAGGCTCATGAATTCGATGGCGTTGGCCGGGTCCGCCAATCCTTGGTCGCGCAGGCGTTCGGCCATGCGGGCGATCAGGAACTCCATGATGCCGTTGGGACTGTCGGTGCGGTGACGCATGAAATCGAGCGTCCATCCGATGACTCGGCCATCACGGTAGGTGGGCAGCCAGCTGGTGACGCCGAGAACCGTGCCCTGCGTGTCGATGGCATACAGCAGCGCCACGCGGTCGTCTCTCAGTTCTTCGATGCCGCCGAGCGTGAATTTCATTTCCGGCAGCGCCTTCAACTGGGCCCATTGTTCGGAGATATCGACGATCTGCTGGTCGATATTGAAACCGGCCTGGTCGTAGGTGGTCAGCACGTCGGTGATGCCGTCGCGCTTGGCCTTGTTGATGGCGGTGCGGATATCCTGCCATTTCTTGCCGCGCGTCGCCCACTTGTTGGGGTCGATGACCATTTCGGTGCCGACCTGAATGGAGGACCAGCCCATTTTTTCGAGCTGCTCGCGTTGGTCGTCGTGGACGGCATAGAAGGAAGGGGACCAGCCCTTTGTGTCGCAGAACTTGGTGAATTCGCGCAGATCCTGTGTGTATTCGCTCGCGTCTCCGAAGGGACCGGTGACACTCAGGGCGATGCCGTGCAGCACGCGGTAGGCGATGGCGGAACGGCCGGTGGAGGAGAACCAATAGTGGTTGCCTTCCCAAGTGGTCATGAAACTCATGGATTCACCGCCGAGGGCGACCAGCGTTTCGGCCTTCTTGCGGTCTCGTTCGTCGGGGGTGACGTTGTCGCGGAACCAGAGGATGAAGACGATAAGCACCGTCAGCCAAAAGACGACGGTAAGACCTTCGCTTACCAATGCCGCCAACTCGGTTTGCGGCGCGATCAGCGTGGTGCGTTTGCGGCCGCCGAAGCCGGTGGGCAAAAGCCGGCGAAGCATGTCTATCATCAACAGCTTGACGGTCGGGCGTGGCTTGAAGTCCTCGGGAGCCGACACGGCAAAGCCGATATAGACGCAGCTGGTGACCAGCAGCATGCCGACTATGGCGGCAATGCCGGCGCGGACCCTGGACGAACCGGTCGAAACGCTGAAATGCGGCAGCTCACGAATCATCAGGATGATCAGCACCAGCGGCGGCAGGGCAGTGGTGATGAAAGCCGGCATGAAGTTGTAGCGGCTGGCCATGCTCGGGGTCAATGGCGTAAGAGTGAAGGGGAAGATGACATAGTAGACCACGGCAAATACGACGGCGGCGCCATTGAGCACGATGCTCACCCACGCGGCCAGCCTGCGTCCGTGGTAAAGTCCCCATGCCACCAAGGCAAGGGCGGCAATGGGCAGCAACAGGTGCAGCCACAGGCCGGCTATCGCCAAATGCTGTCGGGACGCGACCAGACGCAGGCAGCTCGTCACCGATTGGTTGACGCTGCAGGAGGTGAGCAGCGAGGAATCGCCCCAGATGGAGGAAGTGAAAAGGCCGAATGTGGTCAATGGCCCCAGATGCGAGGTCGAGGTCAGCGCCAGCAGAGGTCCGATAGCCAGCACCAGCTGGGCGAAGGCGAAGAGACGACGGATCTCATAATCGGTGCTGTTGCTCCACGCGATGTGGTCTTTGACCGGGCCGTGCATCAACAGACCGGTGAGCTGGCCGACAATCGCGGCTCCGAGCGTGCAATAGTCGCCGGGATTGCCGCTGAAAAGCAGCAGCGTACCGATGACGGTGTAGCCGAGCAGCAGGATGCGCCGCCTCCACAGTACGGATTCATAGGCGCTTTCCGCCATCAATGCTCCGATGATGATGGTCAACGGGGAAAGCAGGACGGGCAGGCGCTCCATGCTCTGCCAGTCATGCATGGCCATGTCGACAAGAACACAGACCAGAATCCCGAGCGTCGATCCGACGACTGCGCTGAACAGTGCGGCAAACGTCGTCTTCAGGGCTCCGAGCCGAGATTGCGCCACGGAAAGGATGACGACAATCAGCAAGGTATAGATGATGAGCATCAGGGGGCTGCGCACGAACACCGCGGAACGCAGGATCTTCGTCAGCCAGGGAATGATGTCCTGGCTGTGCAGGGGCTGCTGGAAGGGGTCGTGCGGCCTGCCGCCGCCCGGCATGCGTCCGAAGAGGATTTCGGTGAGGCTGAGGCTACGTCCATAGGCCGGAGCGTGCAGGTGCCGTATGGCCGAGGAGACCATGTCGCAGACATTGACGACAAGGAACACTGCGGCGACGATGATGGCGAAAAGATGGCTGCGTGTCCAGCTTAGGAGATCATGACCAAGCACCGTCCAACTTGAGGGTCCGCCCCTTCCGGTCTTTTTGTTTTTCCGATCTTCGTGATTCTGCATGCTTTAATGACTTTCGTTCTTCGTCTCGTTTGATCAGCATAACTGATTTGATAATAACATTATGATGGATTTAATTGTTTTGTAATAACATTTAATCGCCGAATGTATTGGTATTGGCCGCGACCACTTCCAGCATAGGATAGGAATCGATGCTTTTGCCGGTTTTGCCAAGACCGGTTTCGCTGCCGAACAGGTCGATTTGGGCACTCATGCCGGCGTTGACGGTGTGCCAGTCGTGTCCCGTGCCTTTCACGACCACCGTGGTCACCGCCATCCCTGCCTTCATGGCCGCCTTCGAGATGGCCTTCTGGTTCTTTTGCGATTTCGAATCGACCTGGCCCGCTGCGGAGAACCATGTCTGTTTCGAAGGCGAGTGGCGTTCGATGATGTTGATCGGGACATGCTTGTCGAACGCTTTTTCGTTGCCGGCGAAATATTTCTTCACCGTGCTTTTGTGCGATCCGGCGGTCGGCTCGATCTCGCCTCCCGCGGAATAGATATGGCCGTAGAGGTCGGGGTGTGCAGGTCCTAGCTGGGTGGCGCAGGTCCCGCCTTGTGAGAATCCGCCGATCAGCCATTTGCTTGGTGATTGCTCTACGGGAAGGTTGGACTTGATCCAGCGGGTCACGTCGCGGGTCAGATAGGTTTCCGCATTGCCTTTTGGTGTGTCGGCGCACAGGGAATTGTGGGTCAGCGACCCGTTCTGGTCAGGGGAGACGGCGATGGGGGCCAGACCATAGTGCTTGGCCGCGTAGGCATCGAGCTTAGCCCCGAGTACCCCGGCGCTGAAGAAGCGGTCCGGCGTGCCCGGCTGGCCGGCCATGACGATCATGACCGGCAGCTTTGGTGGGTTTTTCGTCAGCGCTGCAGGCGGAAGGTAGACGTTGGCCGTGCGGGCCTTGAAATGCGAAAGGGTGGCGGGGATATCGACCGAATGCACCGCGCCTTTCTTGGGCATCGTCGGAAGTTTGCCTTCCTTGCCGAGCTTTTTCCACTTTTCGACGGTGTTGTCGGCTTTGCCGTCTGTTTTGCCGACCGTGCCTGGATCGAGTTTGGAGAATTGGTTGTGGCCGAAGACCGATCCTATGGTGGTGTATTCGCCGTAGATGCCGTCGACTTTCAACGCGCAGGTGACCACCGCCAGAACGATGGTGATGATGGCGATGACTCTGCGGATCTTCCCTGAATCGATGCACGCGGCGATAAGCGCCGAGACCACGGCAAGCCCGTAGGTGATGCTGGTTTCCACAAGGCTGCCCAGGCTGACGCCGAAAACCATGAAGACGTCGGAAAGCAGCCAGACGACGACACGTCCGACCAGGCCGCCGACGACGCCCCATCCGAGTTGTTTCAAAAGGGGTTCGAGCCAGCCGTCCTTGGATTTGAGAATGACAAGGAGGGCAATACCGACGATGGTAGCTATCAGCATCGAGGTAGGCAGCCAGCCCTTGGTCAGTTGAATGTTGAAAAACCAGTCCATCATTTCCCCTGTTGCGTTAAAATATACCGTCATGATTCTAGACTCATGACTTCGCCAAGAGCAATCAGCCGCAAGAATGATTGCGGATTTGCCGCAGAGCGTTCAAAAGGGGATATAGTATCGTGTCGTTATGATTGTTGAAAACGCTGCAGGAAACACTATGGTTTTTCTTCCGGCGTTTCTTGCGAGAGCCGGAATATGAGGTTTTATGGCTATTGTTCTTGCTTTGAAGGGGACGATGGATACAGGGGTGCGGGATTTGGATGCCGCAATGAAACGTGATCGACTGAAGGAAAACCGATGAATAAGGACGGAAAAACGGAAAACACTGAAGAAAAAAATTCACGTGATATCCACGATGGATTATCGTCTGTGCGCGATGACGTCGTAAGCGCCGACGGGCATTCGTCTGATAGCGCGAAAACGAAATCCAAGAGGTTGCATATTCGTGCCTGGGCCTATGCACTGCTGTTTTTGGTTTTCGACATCGTCATGGCCCTCATTTTGCAGCAGGGTGTTTCCCAAAGCGACACCCGTGTGAAGCTTTCAAGCCCCCTGACCGGCGTGTGGGGCATGGTCTCCAAGATGTGGGAGAAGGGCAATTTCGTCTTCGTTCTGAATCTGCTGTTGCTGGGGTTCATCTATCTTGCCGTGATCATGGTGTTCAACCGTTTCTGGATCGCCACTGCCGTCATGCTCGTCTTGGTGATCCTGATTGCGGTGGTGGAGCATTTCAAGGTCGACGTTCGTTATGAGACGATTCTTCCGTCGGATCTGAGCTTCGTCTCCAACGGGGACGCCGGTTCATTGATGAGCTTCATCCCTTCCGGTTCAGGCGGGCTGATCGCCGCGGTCGTGGTCGCGATGGTTCTGGTTGTCGTCTTGTTTGCGGTGCTGAACCATTTCGATATGCGGCATGGCAAGGTATTCGGTTTCGCACCTCGCTCCGGCGGTGTCGCCGAAAGTCATGGACATGGCCAGAGTGCGGATCGTGCGGATAAGAACGATGCCAAGCTCGACGCCAAAAGCGGCAACGGCAGTATCAAACGCAAAAGCCTTGGCGCCGGCTTGCGTATCGTGCTTATCGTCGTGCCGTTGCTTCTGGTCACCGGTTTCAGCTATCAGGTCGGCCAGATCAATACCTTCACCAATGCCTTCGCCAAGACCATGGGCTATATCCCCTCGATGTGGGATTCCGTTTATGACGCGCAGCGCAACGGCCCCTTGGTCTCCTTCTTGGGGCAGGCCCATCCCAAGGTGATGGACCAGCCGAGCGACTACAGCGAGGCGACGATGAAACAGGTCGCCAAGCGCTATTTCGCCGAAGCCGCCAAGATCAACAAGACGCGTACCGGCAAGATGAGCGACGGCAGCGTCGTCTTCATCCTCTCCGAGTCGTATTCCGACCCGTCGCGCGTGCCGGGCATCAAGCTCAACCATGATCCGATTCCCAATACCCGCGAAATCAAGAAGCACACGACCGGCGGCTACATGCTATCTTCCGGTTACGGCGGCGGCACCGCGAACCTCGAATACATGAGCCTGACGGGGATGTCGATGGCCAATTTCGACGCCTCGCTGACCAGCCCGTACCAGCAGCTCGTCCCCGGTGAGAAGTGGACGCCGACCGTCAACCAGCTGTGGGGGAGCAAGGAGCACTCCGTGGCCTTCCACCCCTACGAGCCGTCGATGTATCTGCGTGCCAACAACTACAAGAAGTTCGGTTTCTCGCACTTCTATTCGCTGGAACCGCCGGAGGTCATCGCCCACCGTGGCAAGATCGACTCCTCGCCTTACGTCTCCGACGCCTCGGCCTACCAGAGCGTCTACGAAGCGATGAAGAAGAACTCTTCGAATGAATTCGTTCAGCTCGCGACGATGCAGAACCATATGCCGTATCACAACTGGTACAAGGGCAATACGTTCAAGGCGAAGTCCACCGATTCCTCGCAGCCGCTCGGAGCCGACGAGAACAAGTCCATCAACACCTACGCCAAGGGCGCGAACATCACCGACAAGGCCACTGCCAAGTTCCTTCGTCAGATGGATTCGCTCAAGAAGCCGGTCACCGTCGTCTTCTACGGCGACCACCTGCCGGGCATCTACAAGACCGCTTCGGCCGATGAGAAGAACTCGCTGGCCCTGCATACCACCGATTACTTCATCTGGTCGAACAAGGCGAGCGGGCGTCAGGGTTATAAGAGCCCGGACGGGAACTATTCCTCTCCGAACTTCTTCATGGCGCAGGCCGCCGAGCAGACCAACGCCAAGGTCACCCCGTTCCTCGCCTTCCTCACCCGTCTGCATGGCAAGGTCTCCGCGATGGAGCCGCCCGTGGTCAACCAGATCCAGGGTTGGTCGCGCATCCCCGAAGGCCAGCCGATCTACCTCGATGCCAAGGGGCACCCGATGGCCGCGAGCGACTTCGACCAAGCGACCAAGCAGCTGATGCACGACTACAAGCTGATTCAATACGACGTCACCGCCGGCAAGGGGTATCTTAAAGACGTCGGGTTTATGGGCTGAGCCGTTAAGCGGATAGTCCTGTGGACTATCCGTAGGCGAAGTGAGCGCGAATTATCCGCGCGAAGGCAAAATCTAGGATTATGCCCGGCCAAGTCTACGCCCGAGAAAGTTTATTCCAACCTCCAACTCATGAAACGTCTTTACAACATGGCATCGGCATATTTTTCATCGATCATTCCTGATTCTTGATGGCGTCGAGGGCGGGGATGCGCACGGCCTTGTTCGCCGGACCGAACCCGAAGATCAGGCCGATGACGGCGCAGAAGACGACGGCCGCCACGTAAAGCCACCAGGGGATGATGGAAAGGTTCGTGGACGCTTCCTGTCCGTCGCCGATCATCATTGGACCGGCGGCGTTTTTGGCGATGACATTGATGCCAAGCGAGGCCAGGCCGCTCAGCACGCAGCCGACCAGCCCGCCGAGTATGCCCAGCGACGCCGCCTCTGCAAGGAACATCAGGCGTATGTCGCGCACGGAGCAGCCCAGCGCCTTCATAATGCCGATTTCTTTCGTGCGTTCGGTCACCGACATGATCATGGTGTTGGCGATGCCGATGGCCGCCACGAGGAACGCCACTGCGCCGATGCTGCCTAGGGCCAGTTGCATCAGATTCGATTCCTTCTGCGCCGCTTTGCGTGAGTCCTCACTGGAGCTGGTGCCGAAGCCCTCGGCGTTCAGCTCATCCTGCACTTGCTTGACGTTTTCGATGCTGTCGACCTTGACCAACGCGCTCGAAGAGGCGGGTATGGCCTCGCCGGTTGCGTCCAGTGTCTTGCGGAGTTTCTCCAGGTCCTGCAGATCCATCAGGAAGCCGATGTCGGTGGAGTTGCCGGCGGCGACGTTGCGTTTCAAAGAGCCTACCGCGTTGAATTTGTAGATGCGGTTTGTCGGTGCGCTGGCGTTGGAGCTCGACGTCGGGGCAGAGTCCATGCCGGTTGTTTTCGCGTCTGCGCCGGAGTCGTCACCCGATGATTTTGATGCCTCATAGCTCATTTTCAGCGGATCGAAGAACGGCTGGTCGTCGGAGGGTTCGCATTTGCCGGTGGCCTCGTTGTATTCGCAGCCCATCTCTGGGGACATGCGCCTTTCCTCGCCCGCAGTGCGGAACTTGTCTTTGAACGCATACGCCGTGTATTTGCCCGCCAGCACCTCGCCGCTTCTCAATGGTTCCCGCCCCGCGGTCAGTTGAAAACCCATGGCCTTGAGCTGCGCCATGTCGATGCCCTCGAAGACGACGTTGCTGTATTCATCGGTGGTGTAGCGGCCCGAGCCAGTAGAGACGTTGACGAGTGGCTCCAGTTGTACTTGTTGGGTCGCCGCCACGACATGGTCGATATCGCGGAAATTACGGACGGTGCTTTTGGTGATTTTCGGCGCACTGCCAGATCCGTTGGGCGACGAAGATCCTTGGCCGGAACTCGAATCGCCTTGGGATTCGCTGGATACCGAGATGAGGGTCATGTCGCCCATGGCTTTGAGCATCTGCTCGCTTTGGGCGCTCATACCCTGCCCCAGCGAAATCATGATGAGGATGGAGCATGACCCTACGATCACACCGAGTACGGTGAGTACGGTTCGTGATTTGCGGCGTTTGAGATTCTGGCCCGCGAGTCGTACGATGTCGCTAGCTTTCATCATTGGTCCTCATCGCGGCTTGAAAGGCTTTGTGCGGATGTTGAAGTCTGTGGCTCCTGCGTATCCGCGGGTTTTAAGATAACGCTATCCGCGTTGGACGATACCGGAGACGTACCGTTCCCGGCGACAGGCTGTATCACCTGTGTCGGTGTGCCGTTGGCTCCTTGCGTATTTGCCGGTGGCAGAGCGGCGAACGTGGTATCGGCGGATTCGCCGTCCCAATCGTCGTCGTCGTCATCGTCATCGGCGAGGGCGGCGAGCCTGGCTTTTTTCTTGTGATGGCGGTGCACCAATATGACGATCAGCGCGATGATGAGCACCAGTACGGCGACGCCGATAATGAGGAAGGGAAGCGGATTGGGTGCATGCGCTTCCTGGGAGGCCATGGCCTCTGGCGGCGGAGCCGGGGCCTCTACCTGCAGGCTGACCGGAAACTCCTTGCTCTGCGGTTTGCCGTTGGAATCCTCGTAGGAGACCTTGAGCTTGGCGTCAAGTTTGCCTATGCGCTCTGGCGTGAAGAGGTAGCCGATGCTGCCGTTGGCTCCGCTGGCCACGTTGCCGAGGTACTGCGTGGGCGTGGCGGCCTTGAACCCTTCGCCCTCCAAGGTGGCTTCGAGGTTCGAGACGTCGCCTTTGCCTTTATTCACATAGGCCAGGGTGATGGTGGTCTCCTCGCCGCGGCGTGTGGTCTCCGGGATGGTCGGGGTATTCAACTGCATGCGGTCGGGCTGGCTGAGCGGTACCGATACTTTGATGTCGGCGGAAGCCGAGGAACGCTGGTTGTTTTCGACATATTCATAGGTGAAGTGGATCGAGACGCCCTGAGCACCGGTCTTGGCGTCGGCCAGCGCCTGCATCGGCACGGTTTCGGTCAGTGAGTATCCCGCTGCGAGGAAGTCGACGTAGAAAGTGTTGGTACCTCCCGCGATGGTCAGCATGTCGCCTCCGTCGACGGTGACGACCATGTTCTGCACGGCCACCTGGCCCTTGTTCTGGAAGGTGAAGCCGAGATTGAAATTGCCGCCGACCGGTATCGATCCGTCGCCATAGGTGAAGTTGGTGATGATGATGTTCGGCACGGGTCCGGCCATCGGCTCGTTGACAGGGCCGCCGCTGTTGTCGCTGCCGGATTTGGTTGCGCTCGCTTCCGTCTCGTCGGCATATGCGTGGTGTTGCGGCATCAGCAGGGCTGGGCCCAAGATCAGGCAGAGCGCGGTGGCGATGGCGAGTAAGGCGGAAACGAGGCGAGTAGGGTGATGCGCCGATAGGGGATGAACGATGGAGTGGATGGCATGGATGGTATTGACGGCGTGGATATTGCGCAGTGATTGATGTGCCGTGGCGTCGGCGGCTATGCCTTGGGCTTCTGCTGCTGTCTGCTCAAACGATGGAATGTTGCGGTTGTTCATGATGACTCCTTTGTCTGGTTGCGTTTTCGTCTGCCCCTATGGTGGTGTGGTTGTCTGCTTCGTTGCGTCTGATGTGTCACTGCTATCGCTACTGCGGATGTCCGGAGTCTGCAGTAGCGAAATCGGAGGAACGGTTGGCGGTGTCACTGACGATATGGCCGTCAAGCAGGGTGACGACACGGTCCGCGTATGCCGCCATATGTTCGTCGTGCGTCACCAGCACCAGCGTCTGGCGGTAATGTCGGGCGAAGGTGCGCATCATGGTCATCACCTCGACCTTGGTTTTGGAATCGAGGTTGCCGGTCGGTTCGTCGGCGAAAACGACCTCGGGATGCGCGATGAAGGCACGGGCGATGCCCACGCGCTGCTGCTGGCCTCCCGACATCTGCGAGGGGAAATGCTTGAGGCGCTTGCCCAGCCCCACGCGTTTGAGCATCTTGCTCGCCTTGGCTTCGCGTTCGGCCTTGCCGACCCCGGAGAACATCAGCGGCATCGCCACGTTCTCCACTGCTGTCAGGTGGGGGAGCAGATTATAGGACTGGAAGACGAAACCGATGTGTCGTTGGCGGAACACGGCCAGTTCGCGTTCGCTCATCGTCGAAATGTTGTCCCTGCCGATACGCACCGACCCTTTCGTCGGTTTCTCCATGCCGGCCATCTGGTTGAGCAACGTCGATTTGCCTGAACCGGATTCCCCGAAGATGCAGCAGATCTGCCCGCGAGGGATTTCCAGATTGATGCGTGCCAAGGCGACCACCTTGTCGTCGTCGACCGCGTAGACCTTGCGCAGGTTATGGATGCTCACAAATTCGCGCGGCCGGTGTGACGACGGCGCATGGTTGGAGACGGCGTGCCCGTCGTCGCTGTCTGAACTCTTGATATTTCTCTGCATTGCCACGCCCATCTTCAATGATTGCCGTTTTCCAACATCGGATATTTCAATAATATATTGGAATTCCACTAATTGTGCAAACATTGCCAAGGATGACTGAGCAGCCTTTCTGTTGTCTCTATGCTTTGGTTTGGCAATGACGGTATTGGGCTCGTGCTTTCGCTTGTCATCGAAATTGCGTGAATGACCCGCTCCTGTGGACAGGATGGCGCTATATGACGTTCGGGCCATCGCTGAACCTCACGGTGTTGTTGCTTGCGGGGAACGGTTCGTATGATGGTGGATTTGATGGTTGCGGCATGGCCAAGCGTTGTAGTCATACCGTATGGTCTCGTATTTATTGTTCTTTGTCATCTTCAACGACGGCCTGCAAAGCCTTGGCGCCGATGTCGTGGCGGTAGAAGAAACCAGTGGTATCCAAGGCGTCCAGGGTGTCGTAGATTTTGGTTTGGGCGGCCTTGAGGGTCGGGGCGAGCGTTTCGTAGACCAGAACACGGCCGGAGGAGGAGACCAAGCTGGTTGTCGGCGAGGCTGAATCGGCGGATTCGACGGTTTCGGGATGCTTGGATGTTTTCACGCCGGCATAATAGATGTGGGATTCCGCATCGGTGTCGATAGCCGGAACCGGGGTGCCTTTCTTGGGATTGCCGGGGTAGCCGTCGGCGGCCAAGACCACGCCAAGCGCCGTGGTGTCCGTGCGCCAGGTGAAGGTGGGCGTCTCGTCGTTCAGAATCGCGTTGATGCCTGCGCCCAGATCGCTGGTCAGGAGCGGTAACACCGCCTCCGTCTCGGGGTCGCCGAAGCGGGCGTTGAACTCGATGACTTTCGGACCGTCGTCGGTGGCGATGAGCCCGGCGTAGAGGATGCCGGTGAACGGCGTGCCCTCTTCAGCCAACGCCTTGACGGTGGGACGCACAATGGTGTCAATGGCGGTTGTGACGGTTTCGTCGCTGATTTGGGGGACGGGGCTATAGGCTCCCATACCACCGGTGTTCGGGCCTTTGTCGCTGTCATAGGCACGCTTGTGGTCCTGCGAAATCGGCATCGGCCAGAACGCGGTGCCGTTGACGAAGCTCATCAGCGAGAACTCCTGGCCCTCGAGGAAGTCTTCGAGCACGACTTTGAGATCGGCGTTGCCGAAACGGTGCTCGACGAAGATGTCTTCGAGGGCGTCAAGCGCCGTCTGGGTGTCGAGCGCCACGGTCACGCCTTTGCCGGCTGCCAGTCCGTCGGCCTTGACGACGATGGGCGCCCCGTGCTCCATAACATACGCGGCCGCGGCTTCGTAGTCGGTGAAAGTGCGGTAGGCTGCGGTCGGAATGGCGTGGCGGGCCATAAGCTGCTTGGCGAAATCTTTGGAGCCTTCGACCTGGGCCGCGGCACGGGTGGGGCCGAATGCTTTGAGACCGACTTCGCGGAAATCGTCAACAATGCCGTGCATCAGCGGGACTTCGGGGCCGACCAGTGCCCAGTCGTAGTTGCTGGAGCGCATGAACTCGATCAGGGCCGCATGGTTGGAAGGGTCGATGCGGGTGGTGCGGATGCCGTCGAGCTCCATGCCGGGATTACCGGGGGCGACGGTGACTTCGTCCACGCTTGCACCTTTGAGCAGCGTGGCCGCGATGGCGTGTTCGCGCGCTCCCGATCCGATGACCAAAACCTTCATACCCATTTCGTCTCCTTTTTAAGATTCCGCCAGTGGAAATTGTATTGCCGATTCGTTATTGATTGGCTCGTGGACGTTTTCATGAATTCACTGTCAAGTATAGACGAACGGAATTCTGCGTAATCGACCGCGTATGCCGAAAAGCGATCATAAATAGATGACAGATGAACGGTTTACGGCATACGCTACTGGAACTGCACCCGTCCATGTCCGTTGCGCGCCTCCGGAACGATCGAGCCGATGATATGACCGGTCTCGTCGACGGTTTCGAGCGTCTCGAGCGTTTTCTGCGCGTTTTGCGAGTCGACGGCCAGGACCATGCCGATGCCCATGTTGAAGACGTTGAACATTTCGGCGTGCTCGATGCCGCCGGCGCGTTCGATGACGTCGAAAATCGGCGGAATATTCCATGTGCCGACCTTGATCGAGGCGGCGAGGCCGTCAGGAATCATACGGGGGATATTTTCGATGAACCCGCCGCCGGTGATGTGCGCGACACCTTTGATCAGCCCTGCGGCGAACAGCGGCTTCAACGCATGGACGTAGATTTTCGTCGGGGTGAGCAGGACGTCGCCAAGCGTTGTCGCATGGTCATCATCGGCGTGTCCGTTCTTAGAGTCCTTGAATTCCGGAAGGGCGGCAAGAGAGGTGTCGACGCTGTAGCCGGCCTCGCCGAACAGGGCCTCGCGTACCAGCGAGAATCCGTTGGAATGGACTCCCGAGGATTCCAGACCGATCAGCGTGTCACCTTCACGGATGCCCGAGCCGTCGACGATAGCGGATTTCTCGGCCACACCGACCGCGAATCCGGCCAGATCGTATTCGTCGGGTGCATACATGCCCGGCATTTCCGCCGTTTCGCCGCCGATCAGCGCCGAATCCGCCTGAACGCAGCCATCGGCCACGCCGGAAACGACCTGCTCCAGAAGTGCGGGATTGTTCTTGCCGCAGGCGATATAGTCGAGGAAGAAGAGCGGTTGCGCGCCCTGGGCGGCGATGTCGTTGACGCACATCGCCACGCAGTCGATGCCGATGGTGTCGTGTTTGCCGGCCATCTTGGCGACCATGAGCTTGGTGCCCACGCCGTCGGTTCCACTGACCAGCATCGGCTCCTTGTAGCCGAGGCTCGCCAAGTCGAAAAGCCCACCGAAACCGCCGATGCCGCCGACCACGCCAGGACGGTTGGTGCGTGCGACGTGCGATTTGATGCGCCGGACGACCTCGTAACCGGCCTCGACGCTGACTCCCGCTTGTTCGTATGCTTTCGGCATGCTATGCCCTCCTTGTGGTGGCTGTGGTGGTGCTGATAATTTGGCCGTTCTGCTTTGACGATTCCGCGTTGCGGTATTCGTTGCCCCGGTATTGGCTTTCGTATTTGGCGAAATGCGGCAGCCGCTCGCGTTCCTCCGGTTTGAGCGAAGCGAGAAATTCGTCTTCGTAATCGTCCAGGGCGGTGGGGTAGTCGCCGTTGAAATAGGCGACACAAAGGCCCCCGTAGGGTGCGTCGGCGTTGAGGCCGATGGATTCGATAAGGCCATCAAGGCTCAGGAATTGCAAGGAATCAGCGCCGATATGCTTGCGAATTTCCTCGACGCTCATCCGTGCGGCGATCAGTTCACGGGTCGTCGAGATGTCGATGCCGTAGAAGCACGGGTATTTCAACGGCGGGGAGCTGATGCGCATGTGCACTTCCGCCGCGCCCGCCTCGCGCAGCAGCTGGACGATGCGCTTGGAGGTGGTGCCGCGCACAATGGAGTCGTCGATGACGATGATCCGCTTGCCTTTGACCACGCCACGAACGGCCGAAAGCTTCATACGCACGCCCTGTTCGCGCAGTTCCTGCGTCGGCTGGATGAAAGTGCGGGCGATGTATTGGTTCTTGATCAGCCCCATCTCGTTGGGCAGTCCGCTGGCTTCGGAATAGCCGGAGGCGGCGGAAAGCGAGGAGTTCGGCACACCGATGACCATATCGGCGTCGACCGGCGCTTCACGGGCGAGGCGTGCACCCATGCGCTTGCGGGCGGAATGCACGTTGACGCCGTAGATGTTGGAATCCGGACGGGCGAAATAGATGAACTCCATCGAGCAGATCGCCAGCTGGGTCTTGTCGGTGTATGACATGATGCGATAACCGTTGTCGTCCACCACAACGATTTCGCCGGGCCTGATGTCGCGGACCAACTCGGCGCCCACAGTGTCCAGTGCGCAGGTCTCGCTGGCCAGCACATAGGCCCCGTTGCTCATCCGTCCCAGCGAAAGCGGGCGGAAGCCGTTCGGGTCGAGCGCCCCGATCATCGCGTTTTTGGTCATCAGCAGATAGGCGAATCCGCCATGGACGATGTTCAGGGCTTCCTTGAGTTTTTCGACGAACGTCGGTTTGCTCGAGCGGCGGATCAGGTGCATCAGCACCTCGGTGTCCGAATTGGAGTGGAAGATGGCGCCTTCGTTTTCAAGCTGGGTGCGCAGTGCGATGCAGTTGGTGAGGTTGCCGTTGTGTGCCAGCGCGATGTCGCCGTCGTGGAAGGAGAAGATGAACGGCTGGATGTTGTCGATGCCGCCTGTGCCGCTGGTCGCGTAGCGCACGTGGCCGATGGCGCGATCGCCGGTGAGCCGTTCGATTTCGTGTTCGTCGTGGAATACTTCGGTCAGCAGCCCGAGCCCGCGATGGCCGATAAGCTTGCCGTGGTCGCAGGATACCATGCCGGCGCCTTCTTGCCCGCGGTGCTGCAGCGCATGAAGTCCGAAATAAGTCAATCGAGCCGCATCGGGGTGGCCCCAGACGCCGAACAGTCCGCATTCCTCGTGAACGTCTTCGAGTTCGAATGACATCTCAGGCCTTCCTTTCGTTCGCTCTGTTGGTATCTTTGCCGGTGAAATAGCGCACGCCGGCTTCGAAAATCGGCTGGAACTCGTGGCCAGGAACGTTGAGGTAAAGCCCGTCGCCGCGACGTTCGGAATGGCCCATTTTGCCGAGCACCCGTCCGTCGGGGCTGGTCAGCGCCTCGAGTGCGGCCATGGAACCGTTGGGGTTGTCGGCCAGATCCATACTGGCATTGCCGTTTTCGCCCACATATTGTGCGGCGATTTGTCCGGCATCGGCAAGCTGTCTGATCTGTTCGGGCGTGGCAACGAACCGTCCTTCGCCGTGTGAAATCGGGATGGTGTAGATATCGCCGACCTTGCTGCCGGACATCCACGGTGACAGATTGCTGGAGACGCGAGTGCGTACCAGGCGGCTTTGATGGCGGCCGATGGTGTTGAAGGTCAGCGTCGGCTGGTTTTCGCTTGGCTCGACGATATCGCCGTAAGGCACGAGACCAAGCTTGATCAGCGCCTGGAACCCGTTGCAGATGCCGAGCATCAGACCGTCGCGGTTGCCCAGCAGGTCACGCACGGCATCGGTCACAGCGGGGGCACGGAAGAACGCGGTGATGAATTTCGCCGATCCGTCCGGTTCGTCGCCGCCGGAGAATCCGCCGGGAATCATGATGATTTGGCTGGCTTTGATTTCGTCGGCCAGCTGACGAGATGAAACGGCGACGGCTTCGGGGGAGAGGTTGTTGACGATCAGCGTATGCGGGTCGGCGCCCGCCGCTGCAAACGCCGCCTCAGCGTCATACTCGCAATTGTTGCCGGGAAATACCGGAATAAGCACGCGAGGCTTGGCCTTCAACGGATTGCCAACATAAAAAGCCTGCCGTCCCTTGCGGTAACTGATGGTTTCCGTTTCGGGCCGTGTTTCGGTTTCGCTTGCATGGCGGCTTGTCTTGCTGCGATAGGGGAAGATTTCCTCCATCGCGGATTCCCAGACGTCCTGCAAATTATCGAGGTCAACGGTTTCGCCGGCGGCTGTGAATTCATAGGCATCCGTCGTTGCTCCGATGGCTGTGACAGCCACTCGGTCGTTGCCTTCCGGCACCTTGGCACCGTCGGCGAGTTCTACGATAAACGAGCCGTATTCAGGCTCGAACAATGCATCCAGACCCACAACATCATCGAGCCTGATACCGACGCGGTTGCCCAACGTCATCTTGAACAATGCTTCGGCGCTCGCACCATAACCGGGCGTCGAAATTGCCAGCGCCTGATTGGTGGCGTTCAGACGCTCGACCAATGCCATCGTCTCGAGCAGATCGCCTGGGTTGGGGATAAGACGGTAAGCGTTTTCGCTTTCGCTCGTGTTCTCGCAAGCCTTGCCATATCCGTACCGTTTCGGCGCGATACGTACGATACGATGCCCAGCACCCTTGAATTCCGGCGAGACGGCACCGTTCATGTTCCCGGTTGACACGGCGAAGGAAATCAAGGTCGGTGGCACGTCCATTTCCTTGCCGTCCTGCTCGAAGCTGCCGCTCATCGAGTCTTTGCCGCCGATGGCCCCGACTTTGAGGTCGAGTTGAGCGCTCAGTGCGCCGAGCAATGCCGCAGCGGGCTTGCCCCAACGATTCGGATCTTCATGGAGCTTGCCGAAATATTCCTGGAAACTCAGATAAGCGTTCTCGCGGGTAAAGCCGGTCGCGACGAGCTTGCAGACCGATTCCACCACGGCCAGATAGGCCCCGGCGAACTGGTTGCGCTCGGTGATATACGGGTTGAAGCCCCAGGCCATCGCGCTGGCGGTGGTGGTTTTGCCGCCCGGCACCGGAAGTTTGGCGACCATGGCAAGGCTGGGCGTCAGCTGCTTGCGACCGCCGAACGGCATGAGCACGGTGCCGGCGCCGATGGTGGAGTCGAAACGTTCGGCAAGGCCCTTGTTGCCGGCGACGTTGATGTCACTGACCAGCGAGGTCAGCCGTTGCCTGAGGTCTCCGGATTTCCAGTCTTCGGGAACCATATAATTCTCAGCCGGCAGCGCATGCACATTCTGATGTTTCGCTGCACCGTTGGAAGCCAGGAATTCGCGCGAAAGATCGACGATGCGCTTGCCGCGCCAATCCATGGTCATCCGTGGTTCGGCCGTGACGGTGGCGATGACCGTGGCCTCGAGGTTCTCCTCACGTGCGTAACCCAGGAATTCGTCCACGTCCTCGGCGGCCACATCGACGGCCATGCGTTCCTGCGACTCGGAAATCGCCAGTTCGGTGCCGTCCAAGCCCTCGTATTTCTTGGGCACCTTGTCAAGGTCGATTTTGAGACCGTCGGCTATTTCGCCGGTTGCCACGGACACGCCGCCCGCGCCGAAATCGTTGCAGCGCTTGATGAGCACGCTGGCATCGTGACGGCGGAAGAGGCGTTGCAGCTTGCGTTCGACGGTCGCGTTGCCCTTCTGCACCTCGGCTCCCGATTCGGTGAGGCTTTCGGTGTCCTGCGCCTTGGAAGCGCCGGTGGCCCCGCCGATGCCGTCGCGTCCGGTGCGTCCGCCCAAAAGGATGATCTTGTCGCCGGGTGTCGGTGTTTCACGTCGCACGTTGGCCGCCGGCGCGGCGCCGACGACGGCCCCGACCTCCATGCGCTTGGCGACATAACCGGGATGGTAGATTTCGTGGACTTCTCCGGTCGCCAGCCCGATCTGGTTGCCATATGAGGAATAGCCCTGCGCTGCGGTGGTGACGAGTTTACGTTGCGGGAGCTTGCCTTCCAATGTTTGTGAAACCGGAACGCGCGGGTCTCCGGCACCGGTGACGCGCATGGCCTGGTAGACGTAGGCACGCCCGCTCAGAGGGTCGCGGATGCAACCGCCGATGCAGGTGGCGGCCCCACCGAACGGCTCGATTTCGGTGGGATGGTTGTGCGTCTCGTTTTTGAAGAGGAAGAGCCAGTCTTCCGGTTCGCCGTCGACGTCGACCTTGATTTTGACGGTGCAGGCATTGATTTCCTCGGACTTGTCGAGCCCGTTGAGCTCGCCTTTGGCCTCGAGTTCCTTCGCACCGATGGTGCCCATATCCATCAAAGTCACAGGCTTATTGGTGCGTCCCAGATCTTCACGTACCTTGAGATAACGCTCGAACGCGGCTTTGACCACGGTGTCGTCGATATCGACTTTCGTCAGCTCGGTGCCGAAAGTGGTGTGGCGGCAATGGTCGGACCAGTAGGTGTCGATCACCTTGATTTCGGTGATGGTCGGCTCGCGGTGTTCGCCGCGGAAGTAGGTCTGGCAGCACTTCGCGTCACCCAGGTCCATCGCCAGCCCGCGTTCGGCGATGAAACGCTGCAATCCGGCGTCGTCAAGCTCGTTGAACCCGTCGATGATTTCGACATCGGCTGGAACCTTGACCGCGGTTTCCAACGTCTCGCGCGTGCCCAGCCCGGTTTCGTGCGCGTCGACCGGATTGATCACGTAGCGTTTGATGGCTTCGACATCGTCGTCGCTAAGCTCGCCATAGAGCGCATAGATTTTCGCCGTCCGTACCTCTGGCCTTGTCCCTTGGCTCAACAGCTGGATGCACTGGCTAGCGGATTCCGCCCGCTGGTCGAACTGACCGGGCAGATACTCCACGGCGAAGACCTGTGCGTCGGCCAACTCCGGCAATTCCCGCGTCGCCGTATCCACTGGAGGTTCGCTGAACACTGTGGGAATGGCTGCTACGAAAAGCTCGGAATCCAAGCCCTGGGCATCGTAGCGGTTGATGATGCGAACGCGCTCGAGCCCGGTGAGCCCCAGAACGTCCCGTAACTCACGGGCGAGGTTGGCTGCTTCGACGTCGAAACCGGATTTCTTTTCTACATATACGCGAAAAACTGTTGAAAGCACTGATGGTCCTTAGCACTGCTGGTAAGAAGGGGAAAGTGAAAAATGGATAAAAAGCAAGGAAATGCGGAACAACCAAAAACGCTCGTACACCAATAATCATAGTGCACGAGCGATAGGTCATTCGACTTTGACTCCACGGCGGTCCGCGAGTTTCATCAAGCGTCCGTATATTTCCTCATAGGCGGGGATGATGTCACCCAGGTCTCTGCGGAAGAGGTCCTTGTCGAGATGCTCGACCTGTCCGGACCCGTCCTTCAAGTCCCAGAGCCTGCAGGTGTCGGGGGTGATCTCGTCGGCCAGCACGATTTCGCCGTCGGGATTGATGCCCTCTTCGATCTTGGAATCGACGAGTTGCACGTCGATGTCGCGGAAGATCTTGGTCAGTTTCTCGTTGATGTCGCGGGCCTGGCGAGATACTTCGGCCATCTGCTCGTCCGTGGCCAGACCCAGCGCCACGATGCCGTCGATGCCGATGAACGGGTCGTGCAGTTCGTCGGACTTATAGCAGAATTCGAGAATCGGGCGCTTGAGCTCGGTGCCTTCCTTGATGCCGTAACGCTTGGAGAACGAACCGGCAGCGGTGTTGCGCATGATGATCTCAAGCGGGAACATCGTGATTTTCTCATTGAGCTGTTCAGTATCGCTCAGACGCTTGATGAAATGCGTCTTGACGCCCTCGGCTTCAAGAAGCCGGAACAGCACCGTAGTGATGCGGTTGTTGAGGCTTCCCTTGCCTTGAATCTGGGCCTTTTTCGCGCCGTCGCCGGCAGTGGCCTGATTCATATATTCGACCCACAGCACATCTGGGTCATTAGTTGAATAGAGTTTTTTGGCTTTGCCCTTGTAGAGCATATCCAGTTTCTCCATTAAATCGACCTTCCCGTAGAGTAACGAGATTGATTGAATGAGGTGAACTTACACATGCAATATAACAAGCGCAGCCAACAAATATGCCGTTTGTCTCATTCGAAAATGCGATGTACGGTGCCTTATTGATACGAACGGATTTCGAAATTCCGGATTTTTGCGGTGAAAAAGTGTTTTGTAAATTTTTTGTTACATCCCGCTTGAATTATTCGAAAGGTGATGGTTGCGACGGACATAGACAGATGATTCTGACGGGTGGAATCGCTCTGTCGATTGTCGGCTTATTGATCGGTTGCCTGCCGGTCGGTTGGACTACCGGCCGATCGTGATGTGCAGGGCTGTTTCGATTTGTGCGGCTTTCTGCCGTGCCTCGGCTTCATTGCATCCGGTGGCGAGGGCGACGGCCATGCGACGGTGACCGTTGACGGTCGGCTTGCCGAAGATGCGCAGGTCGGTATCGGGTTGCGACAGAGCTTGTGGAATATTGGAGAAAGTCACAGATCCGTTTCCGCTGACCACGATGGCATGGCTGGCGGCGACCTCGCCGTCTTTGAAAGCGAGTGCAACGCTGTCCTCGGTGACGGGGATGCCCAGCACAGCGCGGGCGTGCAATGCGAATTCGCTCAAACGCTGGGAGATCATCGTCACCATGCCGGTGTCGTGCGGGCGGGGAGAGACCTCGTTGAACAGGACTTCGCCGTTCTTCAGCACGAATAGTTCCACGCCGAAGACACCCCAGCCATGCTCGTGGTTTTCGTGCGCGATGTCGACCAGTCCGCCCACGGCTTTGCGGGCGATGGCCTGTGCCTTTTCGAGGATTGCCGGATTGACCTGCGCCGGTTGCCACGATTCGCGGTAATCGCCGTCAACCTGACGTTGCCCGATGGGGGAGCAGACCACGATACCGGCGGACGAGGAGACGGTGAGCATCGTCAGTTCGTAATCCAGCGGGGCGAACGCCTCGACGATGACGCGCGAAATACCGCCGTCTTTCGCGTCTCTCCGTTCGCTTTGAGCTTTCTGCCAAGCCGCCTCGATATCCTTGCCGGAACGAATCACGGATTGGCCATGACCAGAAGAACTCATCACCGGTTTGACCACACACGGATAGCCGACGGCCTTGACCCCGGTTTTCAGTTCATTGAACGAGCTCGCGAAACGATACGGAGTGGTCGGCAGACCGAGCGTCTCATGTGCCAGTCTTCGCAAGGCTTCGCGGTCCATGCAGATCGCCGCGATTCGCGAGCTGGGGACGACCTGGATGTTGTCTGTTGCGGCTTTTGCCAATTCCGAGGTTGCAATGGCCTCGATTTCGGGGATGATGATCGAAGGATGGGCGGAAGCGATCAATGCATCCAACGCCGCCGCGTCGGTCATATCCAGGACGTGGGTTTCCTGTGCGATCTGCATGGCCGGCGCGTGCTCGTAACTGTCTGCGGCGATGACAAACGCCCCAAGCCTCGTCAATTCGATGGCGATTTCGCGTCCCAACTCTCCGGAACCAAGCAGCAGCACACGGGTTTGGCTGTTGGTGGTGAGGTTGCCAAGCGGATAATCGACGGATGATGATGCAGTTTCAGTGCTCATGATTTCATTGTCGCACGGGATGGCCCCGAACGAGCTCATTGTCCGCGAACCATCAGTGAATGGATGGAGCTGATATTGGTTGATATTGCGCGTGTCAATGATTCTGAAAGTATGCCGCTTATCTGCCGGTGTTTGGCTGAACTGCCCATAAGTCGAAAACGAAGGATGCGATATATCTTTGACAACGTCCATTTGAGGTGGTTCTAGAGTTGTGAACCACTCAACAGCGTTAGGATTGAACTATGCCCGATTCCCAAAACTCCGCTACCGATGTCGACAAACCACTGACCATCGCATTGGTCGTTGACTCTGTGGGCAACCGCGGCAACGGCACCTCGAATTCGGCGTTGCAGTATGCTCGGGAACTTGAGAATCAAGGTCATCACGTTCGTTTAGTTGGCGTCGGCGCGCCGGATTATCCTGTCGAAGTCCACCACTTGCCGTTCGTCTCGTGGCTTGCGGCCAAACAGCAGATGCAGTTCGCGGAGCCCGATGCTGCGGTTTTTCGAAAGGCTTTCGAAGACGCTGATGTAGTACATATCTATATGCCGTTCAAGTTTGGAAGGCATGCGCTGGCTGTCGCCCAATCCATGGAAATTCCCGTAACCGCCGGCTTTCACTTACAGCCTGAAAACGTCACGTATTCCGCCGGTCCATTGCGCTATATCCCCGGTGTCCCGTCGCTGATTTACTGGTTGTTCGACTTCTGGCTCTACCGTCATATCGGCCATATCCACACGCCCAGCGACATGATCGCCCGGCAGCTGCGGGCCCATGGCTATCGGGCGCGGCTCCATGTCATCTCCAACGGGTATTCAAGCCGTTTCCACTCAGCAGATACCAAGTCCGATAATCAGGGAAAGGGATTAGGGGGTTTCGCTGAACCTTTGAATGATTGCTTGATCAAAGGCGGCGATGGCACGCTAGATGAAACCAACGAACGCGATGGAGTCGGAACATCGGTTCAAAATGCTCGCAGTTTGCAGTGTGCGTTTCGTATTGTCGCTTCCGGCAGACTCACCCACGAAAAAGACCATGAGACGCTGATCCGTGCCGTGGCGTTGAGCCGGCACGCCTCGCAGATCGACCTGACCATCTGTGGCACCGGTCCGTTGCAGCGCCATCTTCGCCGGCTTGCCAAACGTTTGTTGCCGCGAAAAGCGCATATCGGCTTCCATCCTAACGATGATATGCCGAACCTGTTGCGCACAGCCGATCTGCTCGTCCATCCCTCGATCGTCGACATTGAATCGTTGAGTGTGCTCGAGGGCATCGCCTCCGGCCTGGTGCCGGTCATCGCCGATTCGCCGCTTTCTGCGGCCAGCCAGTTCGCGCTGACGGACTCCTCGGTGTTTCCGGCCCGCAACGCCAAGGCGCTCGCCCGCCGCATCGACTGGTGGATCGAACATCCGCAGGAGCTGGCCGAGTGGGGGCCGAAATACGCGCAGGAAGCACGCGAAAAATATGCGTTGCCGCAGAGCGTCCACTGGTTCGTCACCATGGAGCGCGAGGCCATCGCCGATGCGCAGAAGACGCGGCAGCCTGCAGTGCCGGGACGACGGTGATTGTCGTTGCTGCAATCGTGATGCTGCCGCAGAATGTGATTATCTCTGCATTCGTAGCTGGATTACAGAGATAATCACGAAAATGGCCCAGAAAGTGTGATTATCTCTGCACATGAGGTCGGGCTACAGAGATAATCACGAAAGTAGAGGCATAAGTGTGATTATCTCTGCAATCCGGGCAAAGACGCAATGGAAATCACGAGCCATAGGAACGGCGGCGCTACAGCAGTGCGATGAGCTGGTCGGTGTGCTCCTGCGTGGTCGCCCAACTGGTGCAGAAACGCATCACCGAATGCGTGTCGTCATATTTCTCGAGGAAGTCCATATTGACCTCGGCGCCCAGCCGCTCGATCGTCGGCTGGTCCATCACCACGAAGACCTGGTTGGTCGGGTTCTCGTAGGCGAGCTGATAGCCCTTGGCCTTCAGCGCCTCGCGGATCTGGTCGGCCTTCTCGTTGGCGTTGCGAGCGATCTTCGTGTAAAGCCCGTCGGTGAACAGCGTGTCGAACTGCAGGCCGAGCAGCCAGCCCTTGGCCAGCAGCGCCCCGTGCTGTTTGATCAACGTGAGGAAGTGCCTGGGCGTGTTGTGCTTGGTGAAGACGACCGCCTCGCCGAAGAGGGCGCCGACCTTGGTGCCGCCGATGTAGAAGACGTCGGTGATGCGCGCGATGTCCTCGAGCGTCAGGTCGGTGCCTTCCGCCGTCAGCCCGTAGCCCAGGCGCGCGCCGTCGAGAAAGAGCGGCATGTCGTAGCGGTGCGCGACCTCGGCGATGGCTTCAAGCTCGTCCTTGGTGTACATCGTGCCGTACTCGCTGGGGTGCGAGACGTAGACGCAGCCGGGGAAGACCATGTGGGTGTAGTTGCCGTCGGCGTAGAAGTCCTTGCAATACTGCTCGAGGTCCTCCGCGTCGATCTTGCCCTCGTGGCTCGGGAGGGTCAGCACTTTGTGGCCGGTGGACTCGATGGCCCCGGCCTCGTGGACGTTGACGTGTCCGTTGCTTGCGGCGACGACGCCGGCGTATGCGGGGGTGATGGTGTCGATGACGGTCTGGTTGGTCTGCGTGCCGCCGACCAAGAGCCACACGTCGGCGTCCGGGCAGCCACAGGCCTCGCGGATCTTCTGCTTGGCGGAGTCGCAGTACTTGTCCGAGCCGTAGCCGGGCAGCTGCTCCATGTTGGTCTCTTCCATCCGCTTCAAAATCGCGGGATGGGCGCCTTCGCAGTAATCGTTGACAAAATTCAGCATGTCGCTCCAATGTTGCAGTCAGTGAATATGGTTTAACCATAATCCGACCTGTGACTATGCCCTCGTTGTATTGTGGACAGGGCGACGAACAGCGGTTTGTGGCTTACTTGCCGCTTTCGGCGGTGATGCCGCGTTCGTCGTTCATCGTCGCGAAGTTCAGACCGATGAGGATGCCGCCGCCCACGATGTTGCCGAGGATGGCCACGATGATTACCAGAATCGCCTTGCCCGCGTTGATCACGCCGTGCATTCCCAAGATGAGGAACATCGCGGAGTCGGCCACGGAGTGCTCGAAACCGCAGAAGGTGAAGACGAAGACCGCCACCACCATGATGGTGCACTTGGTGAAGTCATTGGTGAGTTTGCCGTTGTAGACCATGAGCATGGCGATGTTGATGCAGAAGTTGCAGAAGATCGCGCGCACGAAGAGGTCGGCCACGCCGAACCCGGAGTTCAGGTAGTTGAGCTTGGTGGTTGCGGCGGCGAGCATCGCGTCGAACGACGAGCCGGAGATGATGGTGGAGAAGCGCAGGATGATGGCCACGATCAGCGCGCCCAGCAGGTTGCCCAGCAGGCACAGGCCCAGCAGCTTCAACGATTCGCCCCAGCCGATGCGCTTGTGGTAGGCGCCGATGCTGACGACCATCATGTTCGAGGTCAGCAGCTCGGAGTTGGTGTAGTAGATGAGCACGAGGGCCCAGCCGAAGGTGATGCCCGCGATCACCTTGCCGGCCACGGCCAGTCCCGGATCGGCTTTGGAGGTCGCGCCCATGATCACCCAGAAGGCCGCGAAGAACACGCCCACGAGGATGCCGGCCATAGCGGCGCGCTGGATGTAGCGGCCGATCATCTTGCCGGTCATCGTCTCCTTGCTGTCGAGCGCGTCGAGCACCGTCGAGATGAACGCGCGGCCGGGGAAGAGCGGCTTGGTCTCGTCGGCGGTCTCTTCGACTTCGGAAATGGTTGTTTTCAGTTCGGATAATTTGCCCATGGTTCCCTCTTGTGTTCTTTGTCTGTCTGTTTGATCCCAGGATGAAAGTTCGTGGTTTCATTATGGCCCGCTCCTGTTTCGCGGTTTACCGGAATTCGGCGTTTTGTAACGAAGAACACAATGTTTTTGTGATGAATCACACAGTCCAGGCAAAAGACTCAAAGCCTCGTATGTCCATATAGTGATAAAAATTCATATAACAGAAAAAACAATAATCCCCAATGAACGCTTTCTTACCTGCGGCCGCGTCGATTGATAAACGACTATCGATTCTGCGTATATCGTTCGGCTTGCGAGCGCTGAACGTAGGTCGTTACACTCGGTTGCTAACGTCGCTGGATTCCATGCATGCGGCGGATTCATGAGGTTGTTCGCCGTGTGTGTTGAGGACACAGGTCTTGAGACCGCGGACGGACGGAAAAGGAAAGAAAGATAGGGCAGGTCATGGTTTTCACCTATTGCACTCCCAATGAGCTCGTGTTCGGTGTGGGGGCCGAGCAGCAGCTCCAACGTCTTTTGGGCCAATACCATGCGACTTCCGTCATGCTGGTTTACAGCGGTGATTACGTCTTCGACCTCGGTATCCGCGACCGAGTTGTCGATGCCGCGCAGGCGATTGGCGCGCGGCTGGTCGAAAACGGGGACGTCGTGCCGAATCCTCGTATCGGACTCGTGCGTGACCTGATCGGCCTGGCCCGCAAGGAGAAGGTCGATTTCGTCCTCGCGGCGGGCGGTGCAAGCTCAATGGACACGGCCAAGGCGGTTGGCGTCGGCGTGCCTTACGGCGGTGATGTATGGGATCTGTTCGATGGAACCGCCGAACCGAAGGAAACGTTGCCGGTTGGCGTGATTTCGACGATTCCCGGCAGTGGTTCGGAAGTCTCCGATTGCGCCGTCCTCCAGCAAGGCGAGGACAAGGAGGCGTTGGAGACCAGACTTATCATTCCGAAGTTCTCCATCGTGAACCCCGAGTATTCGCGTACGGCGCCTTATCGTTATCAAGCGGCGGCCGTGGCCGACCTTGCCGTAGGATTCCTGGAGCCGTATTTCACGCTGCGCGACCATCTCGAATCGGCCGATCGGATTCTGGAAGGCGGGTTCCGTGCCGCTCTGGTGCAGGGCAGGCGTTTTGCTGCCGATCCCGATGACCTCACGACGCGAACCGAGCTGCACTGGCTTTCGACGCTGATGTTCAACCATTGCTACCTGGCCACAGGTTCAGAAAACGATTGGACGACCCACCGCATCGAGCATGAGATCGGCGGAGAATTCGACGTGATACACGGCGAGGGGATCGCCGCGATCCTGCCTTCCATCATCCGTTACGTCGCGCGCCGCAGCCCGCAGCGTTACGCGCAGATGGCGGTTAGGGCACTTGACGCCGACCCTTATGACAACACGGAACAGGAGTGCGCTGGCATTCTGGCAGATACGCTTGAACGCCACTTTAAGATGTTGGGCCTGAAAACCAGCCTGCATGAACTTGGCATACCGAGGGATGCCATCAATACGGTCGCCGAGCGTTTGACAAAGTCCAACACGAAGCCTGTCGGTAATTATGTTCCCTTGAGCGAGGCCGACGTGCGTGCCGTGCTCGAACTGGCTTACTGATCACAACGGTAATGCCTGTTTGGCATATCGCCGAACAACAGAGGGAGGAGGGGCCCAATGTCATCAATCATTACAATACGCAATCTGACAAAGAAATATCCCAGTGACGACGGTGAAAAAATCGCGCTCAGCGATGTCGACCTGGATGTCGGCAAAGGTGATATCTACGGCATTATAGGCTTGTCCGGTGCCGGCAAATCGACACTCGTGCGATGTATCAACGGGCTGGAACACTACGATGGTGGTTCGCTCGCAGTCAACGGCCAGGAAGTCGCCGAGTTGAAACCCAAGGACTTGCGCGCCTTGAGAAGCGACATCGGCATGATCTTTCAATCTTTCAATCTGATGCCGTCGCGCAGCGTTGCCGCCAATGTCGAACTTGCTTTTCGTGGCAAGGTCGACAGGAAAACCCGTCAGGCTCGCGTTTCCGAGCTTTTGGATCTGGTCGGCCTGAGCGAAAAGGCCGATGCCTATCCGAGCGAGCTCTCCGGCGGCCAGCAGCAGCGTGTCGCCATCGCGAGGGCTTTGGTCAATAAGCCCAGAATATTGCTGAGCGACGAGGCGACCAGCGCACTTGATCCGACCACGACCAAATCGATTCTCGCCCTGCTGCTTGCCCTGCACGATACTCTCGGACTGACCGTCGTCGTCATCACCCACCAGATGTCTGTGATCAAGCAGATCTGCAACAAGGTCGCCGTCATCGATCATGGCACCATCGTCGAGAAAGGCGATGTGTTCGACATCTTCGCAGCCCCCAAAGCCGCACTGACCAAAGCGTTCGTCGCCACGACCTCGAACCTGGACAAGGTCCACGAGCTGCTTGACGACCATTCGCCGCTCGTCGAACCGCAGCCCGGTCAGGTGCTCCTGCGCATGAACTACATCGCCAAGGAGGTATCCGAGGCCCTGGTCTCCCATATTTCGCGTGAATTCTCAATCGACGTCAACATCATTTTCGCCGATATCGACATCGTGGAGAACGCCCCGCTCGGCGGGTTGGTGGTCATGCTCAAAGGGGACTCCGACAAGATAACCGCAGCGCTCGCCTATCTCAACGAACGCAATATCGGCATCGAGGTGATCGATCGTGCTTGACATTCTGAATCTTTGGTTTCCGAACGTGATGAGCCGCCTACCCGAATTCTTCGATTCGTTTGTGCAGACGATCATCATGGTAGCAGTGGCGGGCCTGATCTCCTTCGTCCTGGCTATCTTGCTTGGCGTCGTCGTCACCGTGACGAAACCTGGCGGCCTTCATCCCAACCGAGGTGTTTTCAACGTCATCGACAAACTGATCAACCTCTTCCGCTCGATTCCGTTCATCATTCTTGCGGCCTCGCTGGTACCGATCACGCGCTTCATCATGGGCACGGCCATCGGTACGAAAGGAGCACTGTTTCCGCTTGTCATTGGCATCACCCCGTTCTTCGCCCGCCAGATCCAGTCAGCTTTGGCCGGCATCGATTCGGGTCTGATCGAGGCGGCGCAGGCGATGGGCATGGGCCTGCCTGAGATCATCTGGCGTGTTTACCTGCGCGAGGCGATACCTTCGATCATCCGTGTCAGCGTGATCACCTTGGTCAGCCTGATCGATATGACCGCAGTAGTCGGCGTGGTCGGCGGTGGGGGACTTGGCGATTTCGCCATCCGCTACGGCTACCAGCGATACATGATGGATGTCACCATCGCCACCATCATCGTCCTGGTACTTCTGGTGGGCCTGGTCGAGCTCATCGGCCGACTGCTCGTCGAGATCACCGAACATTGACGAACGTTTGAACCTGCTTCCAACGACTATTCCAACTTTTTCCCAACATATCGAATATTTGACGGCGACCTGTCCTGCAAAGCGCGGTCCGTCAGCATGAAAATATTTTGAAAGAGGCTTTTATGGCTACCAAGAAACAAACCAGAGCCAAGCATCAGCTTTTCGCACTACTAGCAGTGATACTTGCGGTGGTGCTGGTCATCGTCGGTATCAACATCTACCGCAACGGCAAGGCCGGCAAGGAGCAGACCGTCACCGTAGGGCTTGTCGGCAATTCCGACGACGCCGAATGGAAGGAGGTACAGGCGCGGCTTGATGAGGAGCACGCCAACATCAAACTCAAATACAAGACCTTCCAGGACGGCATCTACGCCAACCAGGCGCTCGCTAACCACGAACTGGATATCACGGCTTTCCAGCATTATGCGTTCCTGCATCAGGAGGAGAAGGAGAAAGGCTACAAGTTTACCCCGATCGGTGAGACCTACATATCCCCGCTCAACCTCTATTCGCAGAAATACAAAAGCGTCAAGGACTTCAAATCCGGCGACAAAGTGGCCATTCCCAACAACACCACCAATCTTGGCCGCTCGCTCAAAGTCCTCGATTCCGCGGGGCTGATCAAGCTCAAAGACAACACCAAGGCCGATCCGACGACCGACGACATCGCCTCCAATCCCAGCGGCATCGACATCGAGCTGAACGATCCGGCCTCGATCATTAACCTGCTGCCCGATTACGCCGGTGGCATCACCAATACGAACTTCATCGTCGACGCCGGAAAGAAGCCCGAGGATGCCATTTATGCGCCCAAACTCAAGCCCGGCGATGCCAGCTTCAAGCCATACGTCAACATCATCGTGGCCAACACGAGCGACAAGGATAATAAGACATTCCGCAAGATTGTGGAGGCCTACCATACCCAGACCGTCGCCAAGCAGCTTGTCAAGGATCACAATATCCCGATGTTCAGATACTGAGGCTACACGGATTCCCCGGAGGATTCGTCGTCGGCGGCGAAGCTTCTGAGGGCGAGTCGCCTGAACGGTCGATAAACCAACCCAACATAAAATCTGCAATGGAGATAATGAAATGAGTGAATCGAATAAAACCGACACGAATGACCAAGCAACGGGAAAAGCGAGCGTCTCAGGTTCGATAAACCGACTGTTTGCCAACTCGAAACAGGGTTTCGGTCTCTCGTCTGCGCAAGACACGCTTCCCAAGGGCGTTTCCACGCTCCCGGCGCTCGCAGCCGAGCCTTATGTCCAGCAGTGGGAGATGTGGCACGAGCAGCGGCTGGAGGAGCTCAAAGCGCCGCACGGCTATCTTGCGCCTGCATCCATCACATGGGTCGCCAACGGTTCGACGAAGACGATTGACGGCATCCCGGGCGCATGGCGTGCCGAAAATGATGTGCTGACCTATTATCCGCAGTCCAAGGAAGCACGGTCGCAGGCTGTCGATGACAAAGACGAGGGTGGACCTCGTGCGGTAACCAATGGGCGAACGGTGCTCGAAGCCCCGATTTCGTTTGCCCCGAGCGCATTCGGCGAACAGGCGCTCGCGTATCTCAACTACGGCGACAAGCGCATCGAAGTCAATTCCCAGACCGATCTGGTCGACCAATCCACGCACCGTTTCTGGATTCGTGTCAAAGACCCGCATACTTTGGCCCGACAGAATTTCGGTGACATCGACACGTTTCCTCTCGACCTGAAATGGCGAATTCCGGCCGTTTTCCGCCGGGCCGAACCCGACGAGTTCGACATCCACGATTCAGTGGTGAAAACGGTGCTGCAGTCATATCCGCTGCTCGGTTTCGTTGAATTCCAATACGAAAGTGAGGACTACTCGTTGGTCGTCTCGAACGTTTTCGGCCATGCGAGCATCTTCTTCAAAGATTCGACCAACGGCAAAGAAACCTACGGAATCGGCCGTGTGCTGCGGCTTGACGAGCTAAGCCTTGACGAGCTGGACGTGCTCGATTTCAACTATGCCTACAACTATCCCTGCGCGTTCTCCGCCTACTGCACCTGCCCGATCCCCTCGAAGCGCAATACGCTCCCGTTCGCCGTGAGGGCAGGGGAGAAGGCCCCGAATGTGGATATTGGTTGGTGACGAGACCTGCAGAACTGAAGGGTTGACGAGGACTGACGGGATTTCGCGACGCGCCGGTTGCGCAAGGTCTTGAGAATCATGTATAGTTCTTATCTGTTGTGCGGATGTTGATTCGGTTCGTTGAACCGGTCGGCTTCACACTTCGATGGTGGCCATAGCTCAGCAGGTAGAGCATCTGATTGTGGTTCAGAAGGTCGCGCGTTCGAACCGCGTTGGCCACCCCATCAATCCCCGGAATTGCAAGGTTCCGGGGATTTTCAGTTTCGGGGCTTCATCCGTTCCAGCAACGATCAGTAACGATTGCACACGCAACCCGTACTGTGCCGACGACGTGCGGCTTGGGAATTCTGGCTGCAGGTGTAAGAGGTCGGGTCGGTGCGTTTACCCGTTCACAGCCGGGTCAGCCTACGGCTTATGGCTCCATATGGAGGATAGGCGAGACGCAGCGTATCGGGGAACGTGGGTTTGCTGGTCACGGTCCTGACGTGGCTGAATTCCAGGAAGCCGGCTTTGCCGTGGTATGAACCCATACCGGAGGCGCCGACACCGCCGAACGGCAGGCGGCTGGAGAGCAGGTGGCCAAGCGGGAGGTTGAAGCCGAGCGCCCCGGAACTGGTATGGCGTTCGAAGAGCAGACGGGTGGTCTTGGAGCGGGAAAATACATACAAGGCAAGCGGTTTCGGACGCCTGTTGATGAAGGCCACGGCTTCCTGGGTGTCTTGTACAGGAAGAATCGGCAGAATCGGACCGAAGATCTCCTCTTGCATCACCGGGTCGTCCGGCCGAACGTCGGTGAGTACGGTCGGTGCGATGTACAAGTGTTCACGATCGGTCTCGCCGCCGCTGAATGTCTTGCCATCGGCCGGCAGCAGTTTGGCGAGCCTGTCGAATTGTTTGGTATTGACGATACGTCCGAAACATTGGGATTGGGCAGGGTCGTCGCCGAAGAATTTTCTGGTGAACTCCTCGATTTTTCGCGCCAATGGCTCGACAAGTTCCGGCGTGGTCAAAACGTAATCCGGTGCCACGCAGGTCTGCCCGGCGTTGGTGAAACGTCCCCAGGCAATGCGCCCGGCCGCGACGTCAAGATCGGCGTTTGCATCCACGAATACGGGGGATTTTCCGCCCAACTCCAGCGTCACCGGCGTAAGGTGCTTGGCCGCGGCCTCCATGACGATCGAACCGACCCTGCCGCCTCCGGTATAGAAAATATGGTCGAACGATTGCTTGAGCAATTCGGTCGTTTCAGGCACCGCTCCTTGAACGACCGCAAAGGCCCGCGGGTCAAGGTATTCGCCGATCAGCCGCCCAAGCAATGCGCTAGTATTGGGGGACAGTTCGGATGGTTTGAGACATACGCAGTTGCCGGCCGCGATGGCGTCGACCATCGGCTCCAGGCTCAGCATCAGCGGGTAGTTCCATGGCGAAATCACCAGGACCACGCCTTTGGGTTCGGCTATCGTCCAGCTTCTCGCCGGCTGCATGAGCCACGGCATGGCCACGTGGTGACGTCTGCTCCAGCGTTCGATACGAGGCTCGACAAACCTTATTTCGTCAAGCACCAGTTTGATTTCCATCAGTGCGGTCTCGGCTGCGGGCTTGCCCAGATCGAGGTACACCGCCAGTTCGATGTCCTTCCTATGCGCTGTCATCATGCGTTTCATGCGCTCGAGTTGTTCCCGACGCCAAGCGAGGGGACGCGTTATCCCCGCGTCAAACGAGCGGTGCAATCCTATGACGGTCTGCTCGCAAGTGTCTGTCATCCTTTGTCTCCGTTTTCGTCGATATCCTCGTCGTCGGCGGGGTCCTCGTTGTCGATATCGTCGTTGATGTCGGTATACGACTTATCCCAATTGATGGTGTCGACGTAATCGATTTCGAAATTTTCGTCATCGACATCGACGACCTCTCTATTGTCCTGCTCCAACAGGCATTGGCCTTCCTCGCCCTGCTCCTGGGCGATGGCGAGTTGTTCGTCATCGACGTCGACCGACCATGTCTCGCAGGAAGTATGAATGACATGAACCAGCACTGTGGCCATACCTGTTCCTTTCGTAGAAGACGGGGCATCGGGCTTGTCGACCCGGTACTTGGATATTCATGGTATCGCAAGGTCGGCGTTTGGCGAAACTGTTGTCTGCCGCCGGCATCTTGGGAATGCGGCGTGCCCGTTGTCTATGAATGTCGGAAGTAGTGTGTTATAGTTACTCTCTGTGTGTGCCAATGGCATGCCTTATGTAACAGGCGTGGGCATTGGGATATCCCGGAACTTGTTGGAATGCGCGCAGCAATGCGGCGGCAGGAGAGCGAAGGGCCATCGGGCCGGTGGACTGTGGCTGTCTCATTCGATTCGTCGGTTGGGGCTGCAGCGAGGCGGCTCCGCAAGAAACAATGATTAACGAATCGGAGAACTGAAGTTGCCTACTATAGAACAACTTGTCCGTAAAGGACGTAAGGCAAAGTCAAAGAAATCCAAGACTTTGGCCTTGAAGGGCAGCCCGCTGCGTCGCGGCGTGTGCACCCGTGTGTATACCACTACACCGAAGAAGCCGAATTCCGCGTTGCGTAAGGTCGCCCGTGTGCGCCTGAGCTCCGGCATCGAAGTTACCGCCTACATTCCGGGCGAGGGCCACAATCTGCAGGAGCACTCCATCGTGCTCGTCCGCGGTGGCCGTGTGAAGGATCTTCCTGGTGTGCGTTACCACATCGTGCGCGGCGCGCTCGATACCCAGGGTGTCAAGGACCGCAAGCAGGGACGTTCCCTGTACGGCGCAAAGAAGGCGAAGTAAGAGATATGTCACGTAAAGGACCATCCAAGAAGCATCAGCTGCTCCCTGATCCGATCTACGGCTCCACCGTGGTCGCTCAGCTCATCAACAAGATCCTGCTCGACGGCAAGAAGTCGATCGCCGAAGACATCGTCTACTCCGCACTTGACATGGTCAAGGAGAAGACCGAACAGGAACCCGTCGCCGTGCTGAAGCGCGCGCTCGACAACATCCGTCCGTCCCTCGAGGTTCGTTCCCGCCGTGTCGGCGGCGCGACCTATCAGGTCCCGGTCGAGGTCAAGCCCAACCGCGCGAACGCCCTTTCGCTTCGCTGGCTGACCGATTTCTCCCGCAAGCGCCGCGAGAAGACCATGGCCGAGCGCCTCGCCAACGAGATTCTCGACGCCTCCAACGGTCTCGGTGCTTCCGTGAAGCGCCGCGAGGATACGCACAAGATGGCCGAGGCCAACAAGGCCTTCGCCCACTATCGCTGGTAATCGAAGAGACGAGTTAGGTAAGGAAAATCTATGGCACTTGATGTGCTCAGCGACCTCAATGAGGTCCGCAACATCGGCATCATGGCTCACATCGATGCCGGTAAGACAACATGTACAGAACGTATTCTGTATTACACCGGTAAGAACTACAAGATCGGCGAGACGCACGAAGGCGCCTCGACCATGGACTTCATGGCCCAGGAAAAGGAACGCGGCATCACCATTCAGTCTGCTGCGACCACCTGCTTCTGGAACCGTCAGACCCATGACGCCGACAAGAAGTTCCAGATCAACATCATCGACACCCCCGGCCACGTGGACTTCACGGCCGAGGTGGAGCGTTCGCTTCGCGTGCTCGATGGCGCCGTCGCCGTCTTCGATGGCAAGGAAGGCGTAGAGCCCCAGAGCGAGACCGTGTGGCGTCAGGCCGACAAGTACGGCGTGCCGCGCATCTGCTTCATCAACAAGATGGATAAGCTCGGAGCCGATTTCTACTACTCCGTCGACACCATCAAGAAGAAGCTCGGAGCCACCCCGCTGGTCGTCCAGCTGCCGATCGGCGCCGAGAACGACTTTGTCGGCATGGTCGACCTGATCCGTATGAAGGCGTACGTCTGGAAGGACGTCACCACCGATCTGGGTGCCCACTACGACACCGTCGACATCCCCGATGACCTCAAGGACAAGGCCGAGCAGTATCGTTCGGAACTTCTCGACCAGGTGGCCGAGTCCGATGACGACCTGATGGAGAAGTACCTCGAGTCCGGCGAGATGAGCGACGAGGAGATCCGTGCAGGCATCCGCAAGCTTACCATCGAGCGCAAGGCCTACCCGGTCCTCTGTGGTTCCGCCTTCAAGGACAAGGGCATTCAGCCGCTGCTCGACGCAGTGGTCGACTACCTGCCGAGCCCTGAGGACGTCCCTGCCATCGTCGGCTTCAAGCCCGGTGACGAGTCCCAGGAGATCGACCGCAAGCCCACGATGGACGATCCGTTCGCCGCGCTGGTCTTCAAGATCTCGACCCACCCCTTCTATGGCAAGCTCGTGTTCGTGCGCGTCTACTCCGGCTCCATCAAGCCCGGCGACACCGTGCTCGATTCCACGAAAGACAAGAAGGAACGCGTCGGCAAGATCTTCCAGATGCACGCCGACAAGGAGAACCCCGTCGACGCCGCAGAAGCCGGCAACATCTACACGCTCGTAGGTCTCAAGAACGTCTCCACCGGCGACACGCTGTGCGCCGACAACGCTCCTATTTCCCTCGAGTCCATGACCTTCCCGGACCCGGTGATCGAGGTCGCCGTGGAGCCGAAGACCAAGGCCGACCAGGAGAAGATGTCGATCGCGCTGGCGAAGCTCGCCGACGAGGATCCGACCTTCCAGGTCAAGACCGATGAGGAAAGCGGCCAGACGCTGATTTCCGGCATGGGCGAACTCCAGCTTGACATCATCGTCGACCGTATGCGTCGCGAGTTCAAGGTGGAGTGCAACGTGGGCAACCCGCAGGTCGCCTACCGCGAGACCATCCGCAAGGCCGTCATGAACCAGGAATACACCCACAAGAAGCAGACGGGTGGTTCCGGCCAGTTCGCAAAGGTCTTGATGAACTTCGAGCCGATCGACCCCGCCGAGGGCAAGGACTACGAGTTCGTCAACGAGGTCACCGGCGGCCACATCACCAAGGAATTCATTCCTTCGATCGATGCTGGTGTGCAGGAAGCCATGGAGTCCGGTGTGCTCGCCGGGTTCCCGGTGGTCGGCGTCAAGGCGACCGTCACCGACGGCCAGATTCACGATGTCGATTCCTCCGAGCTCGCGTTCAAGATCGCCGGTTCCATGGCGTTCAAGACCGCGGCCCCGAAGGCCAAGCCCGTCATCCTCGAGCCGATCATGGCCGTCGAGGTGCGTACGCCTGAGGAGTACATGGGCGACGTGATGGGCGACATCAACTCCCGTCGTGGCAACATCCAGGAGATGAAGGACGCCACCGGCGTCAAGGTCATCGAGGCGAAGGTCCCCTTAAGTGAGATGTTCGGCTACATCGGCGATTTGCGTTCCAAGACGCAGGGCCGTGCGATGTTCACCATGCAGATGGATTCGTATGCAGAGGTGCCGAAGGCGGTCTCCGAGGAGATCATCAAGGCCCAGCGCGGCGAATAAAATACTTCGCCCAAGGCGTGTCTGTCTCCAGTCGGCGCTAAAATTTTCTAGCGCTGACTGGGTTCGGGCACTTTGTGGCAGGTAACCCAGAAACCCAGTAAACTGTAGCGAGTATCTCGATGCCGAAAAGCTCGGGATTAACTACGAAACGTCCAGGAGGACAAGTAATGGCAGAAAAGGAAAAGTACGAGCGGACCAAGCCGCACGTTAACATTGGCACCATTGGCCACGTTGATCACGGTAAGACGACCCTGACCGCGGCCATCTCGAAGGTGCTGCACGAAGAGTACCCCGATCTCAACCCGGAGTATGACTTCGATCAGATCGACGCGGCTCCTGAAGAGAAGCAGCGTGGTATCACCATCAACATCGCCCACATCGAGTATCAGACGGCCAAGCGCCACTATGCTCACGTGGATTGCCCCGGCCACGCCGATTTCGTGAAGAACATGATCACCGGCGCCGCTCAGATGGATGGCGCGATCCTCGTCGTCGCCGCCACTGATGGCCCGATGGCTCAGACCCGCGAGCACGTTCTGCTCGCTCGTCAGGTAGGCGTGCCGAAGATTCTCGTCGCGCTCAACAAGTGCGATATGGTTGACGACGAAGAGCTCATCGAGCTCGTCGAAGAAGAGGTCCGCGACCTCCTCGAAGAAAACGGCTTCGATCGTGACTGTCCGGTCATCCGCACCTCCGCCTATGGTGCTCTGCACGATGACGCTCCGGATCACGACAAGTGGGTTCAGACGGTCAAGGACCTCATGGACGCAGTCGACGATTACATCCCGACTCCTGTCCACGATCTCGACAAGCCGTTCCTGATGCCTATCGAGGACGTCTTCACCATCTCCGGCCGTGGCACCGTGGTGACCGGCCGTGTCGAGCGTGGCCGCATCCCGGTCAACGCCCCGGCAGAGATCGTCGGCATTCGTCCGACCCAGACCACCACCGTCACCTCCATCGAGACCTTCCACAAGCAGATGGACGAGGCCGAGGCTGGCGACAACACCGGTCTGCTGCTCCGCGGCATCAACCGTGACGACGTCGAGCGCGGCCAGGTCGTGGCCAAGCCCGGCACCGTGACCCCGCACCACAAGTTCGAGGGCGAAGTCTACGTCTTGACGAAGGATGAGGGCGGCCGTCACTCGCCGTTCTTCTCCAACTACCGTCCGCAGTTCTACTTCCGCACCACCGACGTCACCGGCGTCATCACGCTGCCGGAAGGCGTCGAGATGGTTCAGCCTGGCGATCACGCCACCTTCTCCGTCGAGCTGATTCAGCCCGTCGCGATGGAAGAGGGCCTGACCTTCGCAGTTCGTGAAGGCGGCCACACCGTCGGCTCAGGCCGTGTCACCAAGGTGATCGAGTAGTTCTAGAACGTAAGTTGTAGATTTACTTACTGGTTGTGCCCCGCATCGAAAGGTGTGGGGCACAACTGTATTTAATAGTATGAGTACGTAAAGCAAAAGCCGAGAGAAACAGACGACTGGCGAACTGTACAGACGCCGTGGCATAATTGCTGAGGCATTTTATGGAATGCAAATCGTTTGAAAAGTAAATGACTAAGGTGACGAGACGTGGCACAAACTAGCAATGACATCAAAAACGGGTCGGTATTGAACCTGGACGGACAGCTCTGGACCGTCACGAAATTCCAGCACGTCAAGCCTGGCAAGGGGCCGGCTTTCGTGCGTACCACCATCAAGAACGTGCTCTCGGGCAAGATAGTCGACAGGACCTTCAACGCCGGCATGAAGATGGAGTTCGAAACCGTCGATAACCGTACGCTGCAGTATTCCTATGAAGAGGGCGACAGCTTCGTCTTCATGGATATGACCACCTATGATCAGGTCAACATCCCCAAGGATCTCGTTGGCGATCAGGCAAAATACTTGCTTGAAGGCACCGACTGCATCATCAGCTTCCACGACGGCACCCCGTTGAGCGTCGAGCTGCCCGCATCCGTCGTCTTGAAGGTCACGCAGACCGAGCCGGGCGTGCAGGGCAACCGTTCGAACGCCGGTACGAAGCCCGCCACTGTCGAGACCGGTGCCGAGATCCAGGTGCCGCTCTTCGTGGGCGAAGGCGAAATGGTCAAGGTGGACACCCGCGACGGTTCCTACCTCGGCCGCGAAAACAACTGATTTTCCCTTTCCGGCTTGGCACGTTATGGCCTGCCAAGTCGGAAAGCCGTATTCGCAAACGGTAATTCGCATATTTTTTACTGAGAGGCTACTGACTATATGGCACGTTCGACAGCTCGCAAGCGGGCGCTCAATACGCTCTACGAAGCGGATGAAAAGGGGCAGGACATCCCGTCGCTGCTCGCCGAACGCATTGCCGAACCGGGAGCCCAGACCCCGTTGCCGGATTACGCGATCGAGATTGTGCGAGGCGTGGCCGACGAGCAGGACGGCATCGATCACGCGCTCGACTCCCACTCCACCAAATGGCCGCTGAAACGCATGGCCGTGGTCGACAGGAACATCCTGCGGATCGCCGCCTGGGAGATTCTCTTCAATGACGAGGTGCCTGGCCGTGTGGCTATCGACGAGGCGTTGGGATTGGCGAAAACCCTTTCCGATGACGACTCGCCGGCTTTCATCCACGGCCTGCTGAGCGCGCTGTGCGATGACAAGGATACGGTCCTTGCCGACATCAGGGCGGCGCATGAAGCGCAGGCCAAGGAGAAAGCGGAACGTGAAGCGGCCGAGCGTCGCTCCAATTCGCCGACCGCTCCCGGGTTCCTCCAGTCCCGTGGCATCTCCGGCCAAGGCGATGGTGTGCCCTTTGAGACGGAGTCCGAGGCCGAACCGGAGACGGGTAACGCTCAATCCGGTGACGAAGACAATGCGGATTCATCTCAGACCGCCGGCACTGACCATGGTGCCGACCCGTCCGACGGGAACGGCGACGTTCCGGGTGAAGCGACGAAACCGACAGACAACGAAAACGAGACTTCCGACGATTCGTCCGGAACACTCGATAATCCTGCAGCAGCCGAAGCCGAGACATCCAAGGTTTCGGACGATGACGCCGTGGGCTCGTCGTCGCCCGTCGATGTGCCGATTCAGCCTGATACGGCTGGAGAGGAACAGTCGTTGCCGCCGGATGGTGACGATGACTCAACAATTGTGTAGTTCGTTCTGACCGCGGTACGGTGGCCGGGCCGCGAATGTGTTTTTCCGGTCCAGTTATTCCGAGTCCGCGCACGGGCCCGGCAAAGGGGGACTCGTGGTGAGTCAGCAAGCAGCGACAGCAGCACAGTATTCGAAAGACGATGCTGTGCTGTTGTTGGAAGATGGCCAGCTTTACGTCGGTGAGCCTTATGGAGCGTCCGGCTCAACGTTCGGTGAGATTGTCTTTGCAACGGCCATGACCGGCTATCAGGAGACGATTACCGACCCGAGCTATGATCGGCAGATCGTCGTGCAGACATTCCCGCATATCGGCGATACCGGAGTCAACGACGAGGATCCGGAATCCAAGCGGGTCTGGGTGGCCGGCTATGTCGTGCGTCAGCCCAGCCCGAATGTCAGCAACTGGCGTGCCAACGACAGCCTTGACGATGAGCTCAAAGGCGATTCCGTCGTCGGCATCAGCGGCATCGACACCCGCAAGCTGGTCCGCCACCTGCGCCAGAGCGGCGTGATGCGCGCCGGCATTTTCTCGGGAAACGCTTTGGTCGATGAGACCAGCGGCGAGCTGAAGTCCGTGGACGTGCTGTTGGACGAAGTGCTGGCCTCGCCGAAGATGCAGGGTGCCAGGCTCTACGACCATGTCAGCACCAAGGAGACCTACACCGTCGAGCCATGCGGCGACTTCGCGGGCAAGGAGCCCCTGTTCACCGTCGCTGCCGTTGACCTCGGCATCAAAGGGATGACACCGCATCGCTTGGCGGAGCGCGGCTGCCGAGTACATGTCGTTCCGTCAACCGTCACCCTGAACGATATCAAGGCATTGAATCCTGATGGCGTCTTCTTCTCCAACGGCCCGGGCGACCCGGAGGAGGCCGCGCCCGAAGTCGATTTGCTGCGCCAGGTGCTCGACGCCGGCTATCCCTTCTTCGGCATCTGCTTCGGCAATCAGCTCTTTGGCCGTGCGCTCGGTTTTGAGACCTACAAGCTCAAGTTCGGTCATCACGGCGTCAACCAGCCGGTGCGTGACATGACCACCGGCAAGGTCGAGATCACCGCCCACAACCACGGTTTCGCGGTCGACGCGCCGATCGGCAAGATCGTTGAATCTCCGTATGAAAACGGCAAATACGGTCGTGTGTTCGTCTCGCACATCGACCTGAACGACGATGTGGTCGAAGGCCTGCAATGTGTCGATATCCCTGCCTTCTCGGTGCAATACCACCCCGAGGCCGCCGCGGGACCCCACGACGCCGCCTATCTGTTCGACCGTTTCGTCTCGCTGATGCGTGCCCGCAAGGCGGGGGAGCCGGTTTCGTCCGTGCTTACGGCACCGACATTTTCATCTTCATCGAACACAACCGTCAATAGCCAATCCGCCGATAGCGCTGACAAGGAGAACAAGTAATGCCGAAACGTCAGGATATCAAATCCGTCATGGTCATCGGATCCGGCCCCATCGTCATCGGCCAGGCCGCGGAATTCGACTATTCCGGCACCCAGGCCTGCCGCGTGCTACGCGAGGAAGGCATCCGCGTCATCCTCGTCAATTCCAACCCGGCCACCATCATGACCGACCCGGAAATGGCCGATGCCACGTACATCGAGCCGATCGACGTGCCGATTCTCGAGCGGATCATCGCGCGTGAACACCCCGACGCCCTTCTGCCGACGCTTGGCGGGCAGACCGCGCTGAACGCCGCCGAAGCGCTGGGCAAGGCCGGGGTGCTTGACAAATACCACGTCGAACTCATCGGTGCCTCGCTTGAGGCCATCGACCGTGGCGAGGATCGTGAGCAGTTCAAGAAGGTCGTGGATTCCGTCGGGGGAGAGTCCGCGAAAAGCGATGTCGCCCATACGCTCGATGAAGTCGACGCCATCGTGGCCAAGCTCGGTTTCCCGGTGGTCGTGCGCCCAAGTTTCACCATGGGTGGCCTGGGTTCCGGCATCGCCCACAACGAAGAGGAACTGCACCGCATCGCCGGCGCCGGCCTCCACGATTCGCCGACCAACGAGGTCCTGGTCGAAGAGGGCATCGAAGGCTGGAAGGAATACGAGCTCGAGCTGATGCGCGACCGCAACGACAACGTAGTGGTCGTCTGCCCGATTGAGAACGTCGATCCGGTCGGCGTGCACACCGGCGATTCCATCACCGTCGCCCCGACCTTCACGCTCACCGACCGCGAATACCAGAAGATGCGCGACCTCGGCATCGCCATCATCCGCGGCGTCGGCGTCGATACCGGCGGCTGCAACATCCAGTTTGCCGTCAATCCCAAGAACGGCCGCATCATCATCATCGAGATGAACCCGCGCGTCTCCCGTTCCTCGGCGCTGGCTTCCAAGGCCACCGGCTTCCCGATCGCCAAGATCGCCACGAAACTTGCGCTGGGCTATACGCTTGACGAGATCCAAAACGACATCACGCAATCCACACCGGCCTGCTTCGAGCCGACCATCGACTACGTGGTCACCAAGGTGCCGCGTTTCACCTTCGAGAAGTTCCCGGGCGCTGACCCGACACTCACCACCTCGATGAAATCGGTGGGCGAGGCCATGGCCTTGGGCGGCAACTTCCAGGAGTCGCTGGGCAAGGCCATGCGTTCCATCGACAAGCGCCACATGGGCTTCAGCTGGGACGGAACCAAGCCGGATCAGGCCGAGGTCGACCAGCTGCTCGAAGACATGCGCACCCCCACCGAGAACCGCTACCTGCAGGTGCAACGCGCGCTTTGGGGCGGGGCCACGCTTGAACAGCTCTACGACGCCACCAAGATCGACCCGTGGTTCCTGCGTCAATTCGAGCTGATCAACCAGACCGCGATGGAAGTGCGGTTCACCGAAATCCTGTCGGCCCGGCTCCTGAAGAAGGCCAAACTGGCCGGCCTTTCCGACCTGCAGATCGCGCACCTGCGCCACTTGGGCGACGAGGGCGAGAACACGATCCGCGAGCTGCGCCATAGCTACGGCCTGCGCCCGGTCTACAAGACCGTCGACACCTGCGCTGCCGAATTCGACGCGGTCACGCCGTACTACTACTCCTGCTACGCGGACGAATCCGAACTCAAGCCGCGCGACCGCGAGGCCGTCATCATTCTGGGATCCGGTCCCAACCGTATCGGCCAGGGCATCGAGTTCGACTACACCTGCGTGCATGCGGTGCAGGAATTGGGCAAGGACTATGACACGATCATGGTCAATTGCAACCCCGAGACCGTCTCCACCGACTACGACATGTCCGACCGGCTCTACTTCGAGCCACTCACCTTCGAAGACGTCATGGAGATCTACGACGCCGAGAAGAAGCTCGGCCCGATCAAGGGAGTCATCGTCCAGCTCGGCGGCCAGACCCCGCTTTCGCTGGCCGCACGTCTCAAAGCCGCTGGTGTCCCGATTCTCGGAACGTCGCCGGAATCCATCGACCTGGCCGAAAACCGTGAGCTCTTCGGCGAGGTGCTGCGCCGCGAGAAGCTCAACGCCCCGCGTTACGGCACAGCGCTCAACATGGACGAGGCCCGCGAAGCCGCCCATTCCATCGGCTACCCGGTGCTGGTGCGCCCCAGCTACGTGCTCGGCGGACGTGGCATGGAAATCGTCTACGACGACGAGCAGCTCGAGAAATACGTCGACCGCGCGCTCGAGGAAGCCAAGGCCGACACCGTGGTCTCCGGACGCCTGCCCTCGCCGCTGCTGATCGACAAGTTCCTTCAGGACGCCATCGAAATCGATGTCGACGCGCTTTATGACGGCAAGGAGCTTTACATCGGCGGCATCATGGAGCACGTCGAGGAGGCCGGTGTCCACTCCGGCGACGCGGCCTGCACCTTGCCTCCCTCGACCCTTTCGGACGACCAGATTCAGCGTCTGCGCAAGGCGACATTGGCCATCGCCGAAGGTTGCGGCGTACGAGGCGTGATGAACGTCCAGTTCGCCTACATGGCCAACACGCTCTACGTCATCGAGGCCAACCCGCGTGCCTCCCGCACCATCCCGTTCGCCTCCAAGGCGACCGGTGTGGCGCTGGCCAAGGCCGCGGCCCGCATCATGGTCGGGGAGAGCGTGGCCGACCAGCGCAGGCGTGGATTGCTCCTGCCCAAGGGCGACGGCGGCACCATCCGACCTGGTCAGCAGGTCGCCGTCAAGGAATCCGTCTTGCCGTTCAAGCGTTTCCGCACGGTCGCCGGCAAATCCGTCGATACCCTGCTCGGCCCCGAGATGCACTCGACCGGCGAGGTCATGGGCTTCGACCGCGACTTCCCGCACGCCTTCGCCAAGTCCCAACTCGCCGCCTATGCCGGCGGACTGCCGACACAAGGCAACGTGTTCCTCTCGGTCTCCGACACCGACAAGCGCCAGCTGCCGCTGATCGCCACCAGACTTCAGGAGCTCGGCTTCACCGTCTGCGCCACCGAAGGCACCGCTTCCGTGCTGCGTCGCTATGGCATCGAGTGCAAGGTGGTCGGCAAGATCTCCGAGACCTCTGAACGCAGGCAGGAGCTGAAGGCCGAATACGGCGACGATTACATCGACAAGAATCCTGTCGAGATGATCGAGTCCCGGGAGATCAACATGGTCCTCAACACCCCGAGCACCCGCAGCTCCCGTTCCGACGGCTACGCCATCCGCGCCGCCGCCGTGATCGCCGATATCCCGCAGTTCACCACCATCACCGAGTTCTCCGCAGTCCTGCTCGCCATCGAGGCGGTCAAGGCCGACGACTACCAGGTGATGAGCATCCAGGAGCACGCCAAGCAGCTCTTCGCCTCCGAAATGGAGTAGCCAAAACGGACGTTTTCTCGCGTGTGGCTCTGCGATCATGCGAGAAAACGTCCCCGCTTTGCCTGAGCCAAGAATGGTTTTGCCGCCTGGAATCCCCGTATAACGCTGTTCTGTACTGACAAATGACTTCAAAGATGAAACGCATGAATCGTAAAAAGAACAAAAAGGTCATGGCCTTCATTTTGGCCTGCCAGATTGCCATCATTGCATTGGTATGTGGAGGCTTGTTGTTGCGGGACAGCCCCCTTGCGGAGGTTGAGTATAGTCTTTCAAGAATCTGGCCGGTGGTCGACCAGAAGGTCCACCTCCCTCAATCTCAGTTGGATAAGGGCAAAGTCGTCACTCTTGCGATGCGTTCCAGCCTGCCACCTGTTGAGAGGGGCAATTTTGCTTTGGATGCGGGTGGTTGGTACATGAAGGGCTTCAAATATGTGGTGGATATCGGGATTGCGGAAGCGGTTCCGCTCAATGAACGCGATAGGAACGGTACGGTAAAACAAGAGTCCTGGAACGATGGCCAAGACGATGCCAAAGCACATGTCGCGATGAGCAAGAGTGCGGATGACAAAGACAACGACGGTTTGGCAATTGGTGAGACCAAGGATTTTCCTGATGACGGCTGTTCGCTTACGTTGATCGGGTTGAAGGGTTACGCGCCTGTGCCACAACCGGGGAATATGGTTGGAGGAAACAACGATGGCTACGCTACGGTGTTGGTAACGCCGTATCAGAACGGGCCTGTGGTCAAGAAGAGTGCACAGGAGCCAGAGGACGATTCCGGCAAAGGTACGACGCGAACGGTGAAAGTCGGCAGCATTACCCATATCGACAAGTTGAATGTTTTTGCGCCATACACGCTTGATCATGACAAGCAAGGATATTCCGCGATTTTTTGCGTACAGGATTATGCGTCCAGAGGTTCATATCAGCGTTGTATGCCTAACAAATATACGCGTTTAAGACTTGGCGAGACAAAGACCTATCACACCAGCACCGGCAGCTCGGATGTCGATAATGTGGAATGGTCGCTGACTCTGCAAGCTCTCACTCAATCAGACGGTCTCCAGGCGTTCACCATCCAAGTCAAACGCCAGTAAGCTCGCGCGACGCGGTTGATGCGGTGTCAACATTTGTGATATCTGATTTAGTTGTTCTGGTGAGCTTGGCTTCTGCTGTTATCGATTGAGATTTTGTAGATATTCTCGTGCAGACATGCTATTGACATTCGAGGATTGGAAAGCTGCGGAGTCTCTGGTGATGATGACATCAGCATTATTATGTTCCGCGACCGCACGGATGAGACCGTCTTCAAAATCTGGTTCAGTGGAATAGGCCGATTCCCGGCATTCTGCCATACCTGTCGGTGGTACATCGAAAATGATTAGAAATGCCCGAATCAATGCCCTGCATGCTGGCTCACCGATGTATTTGCGGCAGATATAATAACAGTCCTTCAAAGAACCGGAGGTGACGTAACCGGTATCCTTACCGTCGACCAAGTGTGCCAACAGCTGCTCGTCATACACATGTTCAGGCCGATCAGGCACTATGTAATCGACAAGGATGTTGGTGTCGACCAGCAGCTTTAGACATCGCGGTTCTCCAGTTCTGCACGCAATTCGTCATCACTCATGGTGGCGAGTCTTGTCCCTCTGGGAACTTTTGATACGATTCCTTGCGCATTGGCGAATGCTTCCTTGCGTGCGCCGCGTTGTGTGCCGTTCATCCTGGTGAATCGTGGCACCACGCCGGTTTGTGCGATAGTCGACCACAGTTGGTTGATCAGTTTGTCGGCAGTCAAACCGGACTTGCGGATATAGGAATCCGCCAATTCCTCGGTCCGCTTGTCAATAGTCGCAGACACTGTTGCGGTGGCCATGCCGGTCTCCTTCGCTGGTTGGTGCAACGTCTAATGGCAAAAGCATATCAGCTATCTGTCAGACATCGCGATTGGCTCATCTTGCGTAAAGCCGGGATGCACAGCGCTTTGTGTCATGTTGTGGTATATGTGAAACGCATGGGAGGAAAGCCTGAGAAGAGTATGGGAAAAGAATCGCACTACTCCGATTCGGGCGTTTCGCTACACTGGAACCATCTATTTCAGGAGCGGAGATTATGAGCGTTGGTAATGAAGAGCATGTCGCTGGGCAGTCGCACAAGGGCCGTTTGATTGTCTTGACCGGGCCGACGGCCGTGGGCAAGGGAACCGTCGAGGCGAATCTACTCAGCAAACATCCTGAAGTCTGGGTTTCGGTTTCCGCCACCACACGCGATCCGAGGCCGGGGGAGGTCAACGGCAAGAACTACTGGTTCATGGATGAGGCAGAATTCGTAGCCAAGGAAAAACAGAACTGGTTCCTCGAAACCGCGGTCGTACATGGCATGGCCCATTACGGCACACCTCTGCAGCCGGTGCTCGATCACTTGGCCAAAAATATTCCTACGATTCTTGAGATCGACCTGCAAGGTGCCCGCCGCGTCAAGCAGCGTGCCGCCGAACTCAATCTTGAGATCGTCTCGGTATTCATCGCCCCGCCGAGTTACGACGAGCTGGTCAAGCGCTTGATCGGCCGTGGCACGGAGAATGAGGAACAACGTAAAAAGCGTCTGGAGACCGCGAAGGTCGAGCTGGCCGCCGAGCCGGAATTCGACGTCAAGATCGTCAACGACACCGTCGATCGCGCCGCCGACGAGCTCTGGGACGTCATCGCCAAGGAATACGGCATCAATAATTGAGTGAGGACTCATTGGCATTTCTCGTAGAGGGAGTTATTCAAAAATCTTGACTGTATTCTTTCCTTGGATATCAGTGTCAGACGAATTGGTCTTTTCTGATTTGCCGTTTACACTTGTTGTATTCGGTTTTAGCACTGTTGCAATGATTGGATTCGACATCGACGGTTGAAGGATACTCTTATGAAAGATATCGATTGGAAAGAGAACGCGATAGTTTTCGTCATCACCCTTGTCACTTATTTTGTGCTGGGGATTTTCTGGTTTGACCATGGGCATTTTTTGGCGGCATTGACTGATCCGAAGCTTTGGTCTCAAGCTATAGGTCTCTCCGCGGTCTTGGTGGTCGTGCATGTTGTCGAAGACATGCACAAGGCGAAAAAGAAGCGTGAGGCAGAACACTCATCGAGCGCGAGCAAACAATAGCTCTGTTTTTTATTAGTCATGGTTGTGCTTGATGATTGATGTGTATGATTCCGTATCGGCATTTCCATAACAGTGGCCCTGCATATGAATGAAGTCATATGCAGGGCCACTTGTGATTAATAAATAAACCACTAGTACATCACGCAAGACCGCTGAGCTTGTTGATTAATTCAGGATCGCGGGCCGAGCCGTAAAGCGGGGAGTCCTGTGGACTCCCCGTAGGCGAGGTGAGCGGCCGCTAAGGCCGTGAAGGCTACTTGAGCCCTGAGAGCTGATTTATCAGCTCGGGGTCTCTAGTAGCCCCCTTGTCAGCAGAACGGGCGAAGGCGGCGTAGGCCTTGAGCGCGAGGCTGACCTTGCGGTCGCGGTGGGCGACGTAGCCGTCTCCGGCTTCGAGCTCCTTGCGACGTTCATCGAACTGCTCGTCGGTGAGTTCCACGTTGATGGTGCGGTTGGGGATGTCGATGTCGATCATGTCGCCGTCCTTGATCAGGGCGATCGGGCCCTTGTTGGCCGCCTCGGGGGCGACGTGGCCGATGGCCAGACCTGACGAACCGCCGGAATAGCGGCCGTCGGTGATCAGCGCGACGTCACGCCCGATACCCTTGCCCTTGACGAACGAGGTGGGGTAGAGCATTTCCTGCATGCCCGGGCCTCCCTTGGGACCTTCGTAGCGGATGACCAGCGCTTCGCCCTTTTTGAGCTTGTCGCCCAGGATGACCTCGACGGCCTGTTCCTGGGACTCGACGATGTGGGCCGGCCCGCGGAACTTCCAGATGTTCTCGGGCACGCCCGCGGTCTTGACCACGCAGCCGTCGGGGGCGAGGTTGCCGCGCAGAATCGCGAGGCCGCCTTCCTTCACGGCCGGATGGTCGATGTCGTGGATGGCGCCATTGACGCGGTCGGTGTCAAGCGAATCGGAGAGCGTCTCGTGCGTGAACGGCTCGGGGGACTTGATGTGGCCCGGGGCTGCGCGGTAGAGTTCCTTGGCCTTGTCGAGGCAGGTCGGGCGCATGATGTCCCAATCGTTGAGCTTGGCCTGAAGCGTCGGATAATCGACCGAATGCACGTCCTGGTTGAGCTTGCCGGCACGGTCGAGCTCGCCGAGGATGCCACAGATGCCACCGGCGCGATGCACGTCGGAGATCTCCCAGTCGCCGGAGGGGCTGGCCTTGCAGATGCAGGGCACGGTGTGACTGATGCGTTCGATGTCATCGAGCGTGAAGTCGACGTCGGCGCTCTGCGCGGCGGCGAGGATGTGCAGCACGGTGTTGGTCGAGCCGCCCATGGCCACGTCCATGGTCATGGCGTTCTCGAAGGCGTGCTTGGTGGCGATGGCGCGCGGCAGCACGCTCTCGTCGTCCTCGTTGTAATAGCGGTTCGCCAGCTCGACGATCATCTTGCCCGCGCGCTCGAAGAGCTGCTTGCGATAGCCGTGCGAGGCGAGCGTGGTACCATTGCCGGGCAGGGCCAGGCCGAGTGCCTCGGTCAGGCAGTTCATCGAATTGGCGGTGAACATGCCGGCGCAGGAGCCGCAGGTGGGGCAGACGGTCTTCTCGTAGGCCAGCAGGTCCTCGTCGGAAACGTTGTCGTCGGCGGAGGCATACATCACGTCGATCAGGTCGGTGGTCTCGGTATTGCCGTTGGACAGGGTTGTCGAACCGGCCTCCATCGGTCCGCCTGAGACGAAGATGGTGGGGATGTTGAGCCTCAGCGCGGCCATGAGCATGCCGGGTGTGATCTTGTCGCAGTTGGAGATGCAGATCAGGGCGTCGGCGCAGTGCGCGTTGACGGAGTATTCAATGGCGTCGGCGATGATGTCGCGGCTCGGCAGCGAGTAGAGCATGCCGGTGTGGCCCATGGCGATGCCGTCGTCGACGGCGATGGTATTGAACTCGCGGGGGATGCCGCCAGCTTCGCGTACGGCCTTGGAGACGAGGCGTCCGACCTTGTTGAGGTGGACATGGCCGGGCACGAACTCGGAGAACGAGTTTGCGATGGCGACGATGGGTTTCTTGCCCAAGTCGTCTCCGGCCACGCCTGCGGCGCGATAGAGTGCTCGGGCACCGGCGAACATGCGGCCGGTCATGATATTATGTGAGCGCATTTGCATGGTTCAATTTATACGTTGGCTGCCATGCCGTCTGTTGCGTTTCGACCGCATAATGAACGGTTTTTTAGAAATTGCACGGTATGTGGGATACGCAGGTACCGAAATCATGGTATAGGCGTATACTAGAGATTTTGGATAGCTTTATTCTTTTTTAGGGAGCAAACAATATGGCATTTGGCACCGAGCCCACACCGAGCGGTCTTGCCGATCCGACGATTGACCAGCTGATGGAGAAGAGCGAGCACAACAAGTACTCGCTGTCGATTTTCGCGGCGAAGCGCGCCCGTCAGATCAACTCCTACTTCACCCAGCTCAACGAGGGTCTGTTGCAGAATGTCGGCCCGCTGGTGGAGTACCAGAACAACGAGAAGCCGCTTTCCATCGCCTTCCGCGAAATCAACGAAGGTCTGCTGGAAGAGACGCTCGGCGAGGACGACCTGAGTGAAGGCAGCCTCGACTAGTCTCGTTCTTCATTTTTTAAAGCCCGATTCCGCTATGGAGTCGGGCTTTGTTTTTCTCTATGCTATGCGTGTCAATCGGTGCGTTGAAATAGAGACATAAGGGTAGGCTTGCTTTCCGTATGTATACACGTCAGCCGCCTCAAACGGCTCTGGCATGGAAGAAAGAAGTTCACTGTGTCTACAGAAGTGACAAAAGAACGTCGCCTGATTTCCGCGGAATCGGTTACCGAAGGGCATCCCGATAAGGTCTGCGATCAGATTTCCGACGCCATCCTCGACGATATGCTTCGTCAGGATCCCCATTCCCATGTGGCCGTGGAAACATCGGCCGCCATCGGACAATTCCTTATTTTTGGCGAGGTGACCAGTTCCGGGTATTCCGACATCCAGCGCATCGTGCGCAATGTCGTCAAAAATATCGGCTACACCTCCTCCGAGGTCGGTCTTGACGCCGATTCGTGCGGCGTGCTGGTCTCGCTGACCGAGCAGAGCGCGGAAATCAACCAAGGTGTCGATCGTCTCAACCCCGAGCAGGAGACCGAAGTCTCGCGCGAGGAACGCTACGAGGCCCAGGGCGCCGGCGACCAGGGCATCATGTTCGGTTACGCCTGCGACGAGACTGACGTGCTGATGCCGTTGCCGATTTATCTTTCGCATCGTTTGGCCTATCGTCTGGCCCAGGTTCGCAAGGAGAGCATCGTCCCGCATCTGCGCCCGGACGGCAAGACCCAGGTCACCATCGAATACGACGATGACGACCGTCCGGTTCGTGTCGACACGGTGCTCATCTCCACGCAGCACGACCCCGACGTCGACCACGATTGGCTACTGCCGCAACTACGCGAGCATGTCATCGAACCGGTACTCGCCGAAGTCTGCGGTGACAAGATTAAGCATGACGATTACCGCATTCTGGTCAATCCGACCGGTTCGTTCATCTTGGGCGGTCCGGCGGCGGACGCCGGCCTCACCGGCCGTAAGATCATCGTTGACACCTACGGCGGAGCGGCCCACCACGGTGGCGGCGCGTTCTCCGGCAAGGACCCGAGCAAGGTCGACCGTTCCGCGGCCTACGCCACGCGCTGGGTGGCCAAGAACATCGTCGCGGCGGGGCTTGCGCACAAGGTCGAGGTGCAGGTGGCCTATGCCATCGGCGTCGCCGATCCGGTGAGCGTCAACGTCAACACCTTCGGCACCGAGATCGGGGGAGTCACCCGTGAGCAGATCCAGGCCGCGGTGCGCAAGGTCTTCGACCTGCGTCCGGCCGCGATCATCGACGAGCTCGACCTGCTTCGCCCGATCTATCTGAAGACTGCGGCATATGGCCACTTCGGCCGCACCGACCCGGACTTCACTTGGGAGGCCACCGACAAGGTCGACGAGCTCAAGGCGGCCATCGCCGAGCTCTGAGTTCATCAGTATATTCTCGTCAGGAATTCGTAGGCCGTGTCATGCATCGTTGGTGCGTGGCACGGCCTTTTGTGTGCGAAAAGTGCCTTTTGACCTCATTAGAATGCATATTTTTCACATCGGTGTGAAAAATGTGCGTTCTGGCGTCAATAAAACGCACATTTTACGCTTGAATCCGGAATACGCATGAATGGACATCAAACCCTGGCTCAAGCACAACGATTATCGGATTTCACAACCAGCAAAATCGTTACGGTGTCGTAACTGAGCAATAGGCTGAATATGATTTTGCATGAAGAGATGCAACGAAATGCACTTATTTTGGAGGTTGCGCATGGCCGTTATGACCGTAGCCGATATGGTTTCCATGTTCCTTAAGGACAATGGGAAAATCAACATCACCGCATTCGACGGTTCATCGTTTGGACCTCAGGACGCCCCTTTGCACATCACCGTGAACAATTCGCGTGCCGTATATTATATGGTCGACCATCCCAACGATCTCGGCCTTGCGCGCGCCTATCTGCAAGGCGACATCGCCTCCCCGGAGCTCATCCCCGGCAATCCGTACGAAGTGTTCAAGGAGCTTATGGCTCTCAAGCCGGATATGAAGAAGCCGAACCCTGCTGACTTGGCGCGTATCGTCGCCGCCGTCTATTCGCATGGTATCCGTCATCCCGAAGCGCCGTCCATCGAAGGGCCGAGCCGTTGGCGTCGCCGCACCGAAGGCCTGCTGCCGCACTCCAAGGCCGGCGATTCCGCCACGGTGAGCTATCACTATGACCAGTCCAACGAGTTCTATCGTCTCTTCCTCGGCTCGTCGATGACTTACACCTGCGGCGTGTTCAACACCCCGGAGGATTCGCTTGAAGACGCGGAATGGCGCAAGCTTGACCTTGTGCTTGACAAGCTCAACCTGAAGCCTGGCGATCGTCTGCTCGACATCGGCTGCGGCTGGGGCTCGATGGAAATCCGCGCCGCGCAGCGCGGCATCAAGGTCCTCGGTGTCACTCTGGCAGGCGAACAGGTCAAGTGGGCGCAGGAATGGATCAAGCGCGAAGGCCTCGAAGACCTCGCCGAGGTGCGTCAGATGGACTACCGCGACGTGCCCGAAGGCGACTTCGATGGCATCTGCTCGATCGGCATGATGGAGCACGTCGGCTTCAAGCACTATCCCTCCTACTTTAAGGAGATCTTCGACAAGCTCAAGCCCAACGGCCGCTTGCTGAACCACCAGATCACGCGAGTCAACTCCATGACGGGCAAGTCTGCCGGCGAGTTCATCGATCGCTACATCTTCCCCGACGGCCAGCTGGCTTCCCCGGGCGAGATCGAAACCGTCATCCAGGACACGGGCTTCGAGGTCGTCAATCAGGAGAACCTGCGCCAGCACTATGCGCTGACGCTGCATAACTGGAACAAGAACCTGGTCGCAGGCTGGGACCGCGCCGTCGAGCTGATGGGCGAGCCCAAGGCACGCCTGTGGGGTCTCTATATGGCCGGTTGTGCCCTGAACTTCGAGCTCAACAACATCCAGATCCACCAGTTCCTCTGCGTGCGTCCCGATTCAGAGACCGGTACCGACACCTACCCGCTGCGTCCGTGGTGGGTCGAGAACGCCGACGTTCTGCCGACGCCTTCCAAGGCCTGAGAACAATACAAAGCGTCACGGTTAAGCCGTGGCGCTTTTTTATTATGAGTCCACGTTATCATTGAAGCATGAGTGAACCGCAGGCCGAGCAGCCGGCGCTCGCCGGGCTGGCCCCGCGCAAGCGCCGCAAGACGGTCACCCATACCCCGGCCGCGAAAAACCCCATCGCACAGGTCGTTCTGGACGTGCAGGCCACACACCTGGGCCAGACCTTCGACTATCTCATCGACGAGAAATTCTCCGAATCCGCGCAGCCGGGCGTGATGATACGCGTGCGTTTCGGCGGCAGGCGCGTCAACGGCATCATCTGGAACCGTGTCGAAAAAAGCCATACGGCCGCCTCTGCGTTGCGCTATATCGAACGGGTCATGACCCCGGACGTGCTGGTGTCCGCCTCGATGCGGCGCGACATCACCGCCATCGCCGAGGCCTACGGCGGCACCCCCGCCAATATCCTGCGTCTTGCCGTGCCGCCGAGAGTCGCCAGGGTCGACAAGGAACAGCATCTGGCGATGGCCGGAACGTGGGTCGGCAGCCGTGGCCGGGTGAAATTCGACGAAGACGCGCTCGATCAGGGATCGCAACGGCTGCGGGGGAGCTATGACAACGCTGTTTCCCTGCAGGCCGCAATCGGCGCGGGAGGATTCTCTTCGTTCGTGCTCGACGCCTTGCCCGGAGCCGGTCGATCGGCCGGCGACCTGGCTTATCTGGCCAGTCTATCGCTCGCGTCCGGCCGAAGTGCCGTACTGGTGCTGCCGACCATGCGTGAGGTCAATGACCTCGCAACGGCATTGCGCCGATTCGGATTGAAACCATTTCGGAAGGCCAACGCCTCCAATGGCGGCTTCGTTGGCGATTTCGTGTTGTTGTCGGCGGCGATGGCCCCTTCCGAGCGCTATCGTTCCTACCTTGCGGCAGCCAGCGGGCAGGTTCGCTGCGTCATCGGCACCAGGGCGGCGATGTACGCGCCGGTGGAAGGGCCGGGGCTGTTCGCTGTTCTGGAAGATTCGGCCTACCAGTACGCCGACGGGATGATGCCCTATGCCGCCGCACGTGGGGTGTTGCGTCTGCGCGCCAAGCTTCATGGTGGCACTTTCGTGGCCATGGCCAATGCCTGCAGCGCCACCAGCGAGTGGGAGGTGAGCGGGAGGTCTGGTACAGCCGGTGAAGTTTCGCTTGACATCAATCCGACATCAGACTCAAACGCAAAGAACGGCATCGATGATTCCGTGTCACCGATTTCTGGCAGTATTCACTCAGTTGGTGCAATGATTGATACCATTACTCAGTCATCAGCCCAAGAGGTGGTCTCTGCGGCTTCTGCCACGCGCAATGCATTCGCAAATGCTGCCGATGCCGTAAAAGGTGAGATTGCGGCTGCAGTGAGTTCTGGCATGAATGCAGCATCCTCCGTAGCTGACGGGGTGAGCAATGTGGTTGCCAATACGGTTGAAATGGCGCGGAATAACATTGAATCCGCAACCGGAATCGATTCTATACAACGTGTAAGCACGGATGCAAACGGTACGGCGGAAGTAGAGTCTGCGGCATCGAATTCGCTGGCAGATATGAAGATTCCTGACGATGGGCCGATATTGGAAACCGGCGAAACCTACCCGTTGGCCGCGAGCAACGACTCGCAACCGGTCGGAGACGCCGATGCCGGCAGACGAGTAGAAGCGGATGATGCTGCCTTTTCTGTAGAGCCTGTCTGCCACGTCGAGGTCTGCGAGACGCCGGTCAGCGGGTTCAGCACGCCGGTGCATCCGTTGCCGGCTGTCGTCGATGACGTCGCGCCGTGGGTCCGCTGGCTCAACCGCGACGAGCTTGCCCGCCTGGCCGACCCGTCCATCGGCGCTCGCGTGCCGCATACCGCTGTCCGGGCTCTCTCGCAAGCCTTGGAGAACGGGCCGATTCTCTTCTCCATCCCGCACGACGGCATCGCCGAGGTATTGAGCTGTGCACGTTGCCATCGTCAGGCACGGTGCCCGCGTTGCACCGGGCCGTTGCAGCGGATTCGCGGTGCCGCGCCGAGATGCCGCTGGTGCGGGGCACCCGCCGGTGATTGGACATGTCCCAATTGCAAGAGTGCGCGCATGGGCGTCGTGCGTGTCGGCGCTGCCGGCACTGCCGCGCAGCTGCAGCATCTGTTCCGTGATATCCCGATGGTGCTCTCCAGCCCGAGCCAGCCCCATGGCATCGTCGATTGGGTGCCGGACCGGCCGCTGATCGTGATTGCGACACCGGAGGCTGAACCGAGGGTGAAGACCGAGGACGGCGGTATCGGTCATTATCAGGCGGTGGCCATTCTCGACGCATGGACGAGCCTTTACGCCCCGGGGGTGGACGCCCGTATCGATGCGCTCACCGCCTGGATGAGAGCCGCTTCGATGTGTGCCTGCCGCAAAGAGGGTGGGCAGGTCTTCCTGATTGGCGAGACCGACCCTGCCATCGCCGAATCGTTGGTGCGATGGGATTGTCGTATCCTTGCCGCCGCAGAGCTCGACGAACGCGCCGAGACCGGTCTCTCCCCGGTTTTCGCGGTCGCTTGCGTTTGGGGCCGACGGGATGCGGTGATGGAAACGCTGAACAATATAGGGGCATTGACTTCAGATTGTAGCCGGATCAGCACCGAGGTCGGCGTGCTTCCCGCAGTGCTTGGCCCCGTGCCCATAGCCCAGCCCAGAACGGTGGATGCCCGCGAGCTGGAGGCTACCCAGGACCGCGTCAAAGCCGTGGTCCGCGTCCCGCAACGTCAGCGTGCCCAGCTGGCCAAACGCTTGCATGTCGAGGTCGCTCGGCATGTGGCCACGCGTACACCGGGGGAATTGCGGTTCCAGCTTGACCCCAAGGACCTTATTTAGCCGGCAGCGCCATGTTTTTCGTTTCGTCGTCGTGCCATGAAAGCATGGAAAAAGAACCGATATCGAATGTTTTGTAAGGAGGAGCCATGAAAGGCTGGCCGGGCGAACCGGAAATGGAATACAACGTGATCAAGTCGGAGGATGCGGTGCAGGGCGCTGCCGGCAAACCGATCGAGAACGTGATCTTCGATTTCGGCAATGTGCTCGTGCGTTGGGATCCGCAGGCAGTCATGTTGCCCCGGTACTCCCAGGAGCTGACCGACAGATTCCTCGACAATGACGTTTCCGGCTTCTACGATGCCAGCGACGAGATGGATGTCGGGGGAAGGGCGGTTGAAGCCGTGGCTGCCGTGCGACAGAAGTACGGCGAGCCGTGGGCCGGGATGCTTGACTATTATTTCAAGAATTTCGAGGATTCGCTGGTCGGGCCGGTCGAGGGCATGCGCGTTCTGGTTGATGACCTGAAGGCCGCGGGTGTCGGCGTGTGGGGTCTGTCGAATTGGGCGACCGAACTGTTCCCGCCGGCAAAGAAATTCTATCCGATTTTAAGCGACCTGGACGATGCCGTGGTCTCCGGCTATGTCAAGTTGCGCAAGCCGCATCGCGATATCTTCGAATTCGCGCTGAAACGTTTTGACATTCCCGCCGACACCGCAGTGTTCATCGACGACAAAGCCATGAACATCGTCGGCGCGAACTCGGCAGGTATCCGAGGCGTGAGATTCAATGATTCCGGCAAATTGAGGGCGCTGTTGAGGCGCAGCGGCGTCGATATTCCGGGAATTCAGAGCTGAGAAGCGTACTGATTCGTCTTTCCGGGTTCAATCGGTCGTAATCCTGGTCATCTGACGGATATGAGAGGTCCATCGGTTTCGCTGTCCGAGGACTTTTCACGGTTATCATTGGTTGAGGTTGATTGACGATTTGAGGATTGGAATAAAGGAACCGTTATGTTGAAAGTATTGTTCGCCGGAACACCGGATGTGGCGGTTCCCGCGTTACGCCAGCTGGCCGAAGACAGGGAGCATTTCGAGGTCGTCGCCGTGCTCACCAGGCCCGATGCGCCTCAAGGCCGGGGTCGGAAGCTTACGCCGAGCCCCGTCAAAGAGGCGGCGTTGGGCCTCGATATTCCTGTTCTGGAATGCGACCCGAAAGAGCCGACCTTCATCGCCGAGCTCAAAGCCACCGGAGCCGAAGCCGGGGCCGTGGTCGCCTATGGCAAGATTCTCAAGGAAGACGTGCTGGGCGCGTTGCCGATGGGGTGGTATAACCTGCATTTTTCGCTGTTGCCGCAATGGCGTGGCGCGGCTCCCGTACAGCGCTCGGTCTGGAGCGGGGACAGCATCACCGGAGCCACCGTCTTCAAACTCACCCGCGGCATGGATACCGGCCCCATTCTTGCGCAGTCGACTTGCGAGATCGGTGCACACGACACTTCCGGAGATATCCTCGAACGACTGGCCGAAGACGGCTCGCATCTGCTGGCCTCGGCGCTGACGGCGATGGCCGAAGGCCGGATCGTGCTTCAGGAACAATCCCAAGGCGCCTACGAGGTGGCCAGGAAAATCACGCATGAGGATGCGCGCATTCGCTTCGATGTGCCGGTGTTCGCCGCCGACCGGCAGATTCGTGCCTGCACTCCCGAGCCGGGCGCTTGGTGCATGCTGCACCCGCAAGGTGTAGGTGACAGTGCGAGCCAGCCTGAGGCAGTCGAGGCTTCTTCAAACGCTGAACATGATATGGGCGACGCCGAGCCCTTCCATGTCTTGAAGGCGCGTCCGGCGGATATGAACGACCCTCAGGTGCCGAATGACCTCGGACCGGGCAGGCTGGCCAGCACCAAAAAGCACGTATGGGTGGGCACCGTCACCACTCCGCTCGAACTTGAAGAAGTCAAGGCGCAGGGCAAGAAGGCCATGCGTGCCGCCGACTGGGCGCGGGGAGCGCGCCTGTCTGCCGACGCCTACGTCGACTGAACTCAACGGGAAACAACATTTCAGCAGTATGTACAAGGAAGGCATAAGATGAAGGAACTCAACATAGCCGGGCAATCGGTGCCGGCGGTCGGAATCGGCACATGGCATATGGGCAATGAGCCGGAACAGCACGATGAAGAGATTGCCGCGATCAGGGCGGGCATCGAAGCCGGGGCGAGGGCGGTCGACACCGCCGAGACCTACGGCACCGGCAAGTCCGAAACGCTGGTGGGTGAGGCGTTGCAGCCGTTCAACCGCGACGACATCTTCCTCATCTCGAAGGTACGGCCGGAGAACGCTTCCAAGGCGGTTATGGAAGAGCATCTGGACGCGAGTCTCAAGCGTCTGCAGACCGACCATCTCGACCTGTACCTCTACCATTGGCGCGGCTCGATCCCGCTCGAGGAGACGGTCGCGGAGCTCGACCGTTTGCGTGAGACCGGCAAGATCGGTGCCTGGGGCGTCTCGAACTTCGATATCCCGGATATGCAGGAGCTGGTCGAGCTGCCGGCAGGTGGCAACGTCGCCGCCAATGAGGACCTTTACCATATCGAGTCACGTGGCATCGAATACGATCTGCTTCCTTGGCAGCGCGAACGCCATATCCCGCTGATCGCCTATAGCCCTGTAGGCGGTCTTTCCAACAACCTGAAAACCAGCATGCTGACCGACCCCGCGGTCTGTAAGGTGGCCGAACGGCACGGCGTCTCCACTTACGAACTGCTGATTGCATGGACAGTACGCGACGGCAACACCCTGGCCATCCCGCAGACCTCGAACCCCAAGCATATGCGGGCCAATATCGCCGCGGCCGGCATCGAGCTGACACAAGAGGATCTGGCCGAGCTTGACGGTCGCTATCCGGCACCGACCCACCGTATCCCGCTCGATGTGGACTGAGTCGGAGAGGCATCAAGGGAAGCGGATTGGTGATGAATGACGGCGAACAAGGCGGCAATAGCCAAGTGTCCGGTAAAGCCGGGGCAGGCGATTTGCCCAACGCAGGTAATGAGGACGGCGCAGGTATGAACAAACGTCATGATTCGCAGACCGGGAACAACGAAACCTTCGACGATCTCGCCCGCGAAAACGACAACCTGCGGGCCAAGAACCATGCGCTCGCCGTCGCCCTGACACGCGCCGGCAAGGAAGTGCAGAAAGCGAAGTCGCAGCTTTCGCTGATGGCCGCGCCGCCGCTGAACTTCGCCACGATGGTGTGCGTGGACTCGTGCAGCACCGACGAACAGGGTGTGCAGCGTGCCAAGGCCGAGGTGCTCTCGGGCGGCCGTCGGCTTATCGTACCGGTGGCCTCGAACGTGTCGGCCGCGCGTCTGGTCGGCGGTGCAACGGTGCTCCTCAACGAGAACATGGTCTTGGTCGAACAACGAGGACTTGAGATTTCCGGCGCCGTGCGTACTGTCAAGCAGGTTCTGGATGACGGACGGCTGATGGTCGCCGACGAGTCCGGCAACGTCACGTTGATCGAACGGGCGAGTGCGCTCGCGAATGTCGCCATCGAACCGTCGGCCCGTGTTCTGGTCGATGGCTTGACACGTATGGCGTTGGAAGTGCTGCCCGTGGAGAACGCCACCGATCTGGTGCTTGAGCAGACCCCGGACGCCACCTTCGATGACATCGGCGGCCTGGACTCGCAAATCGAACGTATCAAGGACGCCGTCGAGCTGCCGTTCCTGCACCGCCAGCTGTTCGAGCGCTACGATCTGCGTCCGCCCAAGGGCGTGCTGCTCTATGGCCCTCCCGGCAACGGCAAGACGCTGATTGCCAAGGCCGTGGCCAACGCGCTTTCCGGTGGAGATGCCGAAAACGGCGTGTTCCTTTCCGTCAAGGGGCCGGAGCTCTTGAACAAGTACGTGGGGGAGTCCGAGCGTCTCATCCGTCTGATTTTCAAACGTGCGCGCGCCCGTGCGGCCGAAGGCAAGCCGGTTATCGTCTTCATCGACGAGATGGATTCGCTGCTGCGCACCCGTGGCTCCGGGGTGTCCAGCGACGTGGAGACCACGATTGTTCCGCAGTTCCTGTCTGAGCTCGACGGGGTGGAAAGCCTCGACAACGTCATGGTCATCGGTGCCTCGAACCGTGTGGACATGATCGATCCCGCCGTGCTGCGTCCCGGCCGCCTCGACGTGAAGATTCGCATCGACCGGCCCGGCAGAAAGGCCGCGGCGCAAATCGTATCGCATTATCTTACCGACAACCTGCCATATGAGACAGGTCAAAGCGCGGCAACGCTGCGCAAGGTTCTGGTCGATAGTGTCTATGCCGAAGGCCCGCAGCGCCATATCTGCGACGTATGCGACGATCAGGGACGCTGGAGTCGGGTGACCCTTGCCGACGTGATGAGCGGGGCGAGCCTCAAAAACATCGTCGACAGGGTCAAGACCCACGCCGTCAAGGATTCGATTACACTGGGCCGTCCGATGGAAATCGGCGTTGATGCGGTGCTTCGCGCGGTCGACGACGAATTCGAGGAGACCGGTGATTCGGTGATGGACTCGGATCCCGTGCAATGGTCGAAAATCAACGGCATCGCGGGAGGCCATGCGGTGCGTATTCGTCCTGCGCAGTGATTCTTGCAGGCAAGGGGATGTAAGCGAATGAGCGTACGCAGGATGATGGGAACCGAAACGGAATATGCGGTTTCGGATATTGAGAGCGACCATGCCAACCCGGTCCGACTCTCGTTCGATGTGGTCAGCGGTGCCGCGAATCCGCAAACACAGCATATCCGCTGGGATTACCGGCAGGAAGACCCGTTGAACGACGCTCGCGGCACTCGTCTGCCCCGTGCCGCCGCACGGCCGGACATGCTTACCGACGAGCCGCAAAGGCAGATCGTCAACGTCATTGCCTCCAACGGCGGACGTGTCTACGTCGACCATGCCCATCCCGAATATTCGGCTCCGGAAACTATGGATCCCTTTGAAGCCGTCTGCTACGACCACGCCGGTGACCGGATCATGCTCGAAGCGGCACGGAGGGTCAATGAACGCAACGGTTCCCATATCGTCCTGCACCGCAACAACGTGGACGGCAAAGGCGCCAGCTGGGGCACGCACGAAAACTACATGATGCTGCGTCGCGTCCCGTTCGACGAAGTCGCGGCCTTGATGACTTTGCATTTCATCTCCCGTCAGATTTACACAGGCTCCGGTCGCGTCGGCATCGGCGAGAAAAGCGAGGAAGCCGGCTATCAGCTGAGCCAGCGAGCCGATTACGTCCATTCCATTGTCGGTCTGCAGACCACCTTCGACCGGCCGATTGTCAACGCCCGCGACGAATCCCATGTCACCGGTGACTACCGCCGCCTGCACGTCATTGTCGGTGACGCCAACCGTATGGACGGCCCGCAGGCGCTGAAGCTCGGCACGACAAGCATGCTGCTGTGGCTGCTCGAGCAAAGTGACGCCGCTGATTCGAATTCGGAGCTTGACTTGGATGCTCTGCTCGTCGATTTGCAGCTGGTCGACCCGGTTGAGGCGATGCACGTCGTCTCGCATGACCTGAGTCTCGCCGCTCAATTGCCGCTTGAGCAGGGCGGCACCACGACCGCTTGGCAGATTCAGATACGTCTGTTTTCAGCCGTCTGTGCTCAAGGCGCATCGACGTACGGAAGCGACAACCGCGGCGAGCCGCTATGGCCTGACGAGCCGACCAAACGAATCATGGAGATGTGGCGACAGGCGCTGATGGATGTCGCCGCCGTACGCCATGCCAGCGAAGACCAACGTCTGAAGATGGCCGACGAGGCCTCGCGTTTGGAATGGCTGCTCAAATGGCAGTTGTTGGAACGCCTACGTCGCAAAATCGGTGCCGACTGGTCCAATCCGAAACTGGCTGCTCTCGACCTGAGTTGGGCCGCGCTTGACCCGGCTCGTTCGGTTTTCGCCCGCCTGCAATCTCAGACGCAACGGGTGACGTTGAATCAAAATGACGATTCCGATCAGGCCGACGCCCAAGTCCAACGTGCCGCCTCAAATCCTCCTGAAAACACCCGCGCTTGGCTACGTGCGGAAATCATCAAACATTTCCCGCAGCAAGTCGTCGCCGCATCCTGGTCGCACGTCACCGTCACGCAAGACGCAAACGAAGGTGGCGATCAATCCGTCACCTATACAACGGATGCCGAAGGCAACCGCATGGCTCGGACGTCCGCCCATCTTTTCTCGCTCGACATCTCCGACTCCGCCCGCTGGTCCAAGACAACCTGCGAACAGTCGCTAGCCTACTCGCAAACTCACCATGAGTCCGCCGCGCAAACTCTGCAACGGCTCGCAAACATGGAAAGGCTATAGGCTCTCCATCAACTGCTGATACTCCGAATCGGGTGTAAAGGCGAACGGATCAATCAATTCAGCAGTGTGGCGGGTCGGGGCCGTTGTCTTCAGATGCGTCCAATCGCAGGTGAACGTGGCTCCGGCATCCAGTGCCTGACGGACGAATGCTCCCCGCAGTGCGGCCCGCGTGTCTTCCGGTGGGTTTTCAACGGCATGTTCCGCAGCGTCGTCAGTCACAAGTGTCTTCATCAGGCCATGCGCCACCAATGACGAATAAATGGATCCGTTGACGATGTCGTGGTAGTCCATATCGATTTGCCGCGCCTGCACCTCCGAGAGCGCAGGATTGCGCTTCGCCATTTCACTGAGCAACTGGTATTTCGCAACCCAGTCGACACGGTCGGACAACGTGCTGAAATCCTTGGCGTCCAATGCGTCAAGAGCGGTTCGCCATTCACACAAAATATCCGAGCAATCGGTGTTCGGCAAGGATTGCTCGATTTGCACACGATGCGATTCGATAAACCGTGAAACGATATCGAGATACAGGTACTGAATTTCCAAGGCCGTCACAGCGTCGGAATGCTGTCCATCGGCGAAAACGGTGGGCCGCAGCCCGAGTTTTTGCTGCATTGTGCGGAAGGCGTCGATATCTTCGAGCTGTACCACCGGTTTGCTGCAGCTCAGGTCGGCGCTCATCGCCTTGTTGGACCGGCTTGGGTCAGTCAGGGCGCAGCATTCAAAGCCCGAGGCAACAACGCCTTGTTTCGCGGCGCTCTCGATGGCACAGAGCACCAGATGCGTGGTGGCGAGTTTCATCTTCGTCGCCCACTGCGAACGGTTGGAATCGCCGATGATGACGTGCAGCCTGCGGAATTCGTCCGGGTCGGCGTGCGGCTCGTCGCGCGTGTTGACCATCGGCCGGAAACGTGTGGTGGAGGAGGAGACCCCCTCATCGAGGAACGCCGCGCGCTGCGTGATTTCGAAGCCGTTTTGCGTGACTCTTCCGGCACCGGTCAAGAGCTGACGGGTCACCAAAAACGGCAACAGCTGCGCCTTGATGATCGGCAAAGAGACATAACGCCGTACCAGATAGTTCTCGTGGCATCCGAACGCGTGACCGGCGGAATCGACATTGTCTTTGAACAGATGAATGGCTGCATGCTCGCCGTGGGTTTTGCGCAGACGCTGTTGCGCTCCGAGGGCAAGGCGACGCATGATGGATTCGCCTGCCAAGTCCTGTGTGAGCGCTGTTGCAGGGTCGCGTGCCTCTGCTGTGGCGTATTCCGGGTGCGAGCCGACGTCGAGATAAAGCCGTGAGCCGTTTTCCAAGTAGGTGTTGGTGGAGCGAGTCCGTGAAAGTATCGGTGCAAACATCATCATGGCGACCTGGCCGGGATCGCAGGGTTTATCGGTTCCTGTCACTGATACGCCGTATTCGGTTTCGACGCCGAAAATACGGTGGAACGAATCATAATCGGGGGAGCGGGACGTGGTGTTGCCGGGGCCCTGATTGCTGCTGTCGCGCAGCTGCGGCATCACTCGCCGCCTTTTTGGACGAAGCTGGAGACGTAGGTTTCCGCATCGGTTTCCAAGGTCGACGAGATGTCGTCGAGCACGGCGTCCAGAGCATCCTCCTGCTCTTGGGATCGGGCGGCCTTCTGCCTGTTTTGCGCAACCTGTGATTGAGGTTCAACGCTACGATGTTGCTGCTGGGCGAACTGCTGTGCCATGTCACTCCTCACATCAGGCAACCAGAGCAAACCCCATTGCTCGACGTTGCCGTCAATATGCATGTTTCTGTATTTACTTTAGCTCAAGCGATATTGAGCATCGCTTCTTGTTCATTGACTGATATCAAACCTGCGCCTATCGATACTCAGGGCCTGTGGCTCCACGCTTTTGCGGATGCGCCGGTTCCCGATGAATGAAAGAAAATCCCGATATGGGAAGCGTTAAAACCTAATCGAAAATGTCTCATTGGAACGGATACGCCAAGTCGACAAGATATGGCTTCAGGTCTTCGGTAATCGGACCGTTGGTGGCCACGATGTCGTTCTCGCCGCGCCAGTGTATCGGATTGCCGTTCCAGCGGCTCACCCGGCCTTGTGCCTGGCGAACGACGACGGTGCCGGCCGAGACGGCAGGAATATCCCACTGGTGCAGGTGCGGTTCGAAATAGGCGTCGTAAGTGCCGTCCGCCACCTTGCACAGATCGAGCGATACCGGTCCGATACGCTTGACGTCGGCCGGTTTGCCGGCTATATGGCTCAGGACGTGGAACGCGCGTTCTGATTCCGCGGGAACATGTGACATACCGAAACTCACTACGGAACCGTTCAGCGAGCTGATGGTCGAGGGAAATACCTTGCCTCTTTTCTCCCCGATAGGCGTACGACGAATGCGGATGGCTCCCTGTCCGCTGGCGGCCAGATAGGTCAGGCCCAGGGCAGGAGCATGCACGACACCCAGTACCGGTTGTGCCGAGTTTTCCTCGTTGAATTCGAAAAGAGAGACGGTGATGGTCCATTCGCTCATATTCCGTCGGAAATTAATGGCCCCGTCGATCGGGCCGACGCACCAGAAACGGTCCCCGGGTTTTGCGCCTTCGGGCCTGTCGCGCCACATGCCGTCAAACGGCTCAAGATAGTTGAGACGGTTTTCGATGAAGGCGACGAGTTTCTTGTCGATGGTGCTGCCAAGCTGTCTGGTGGTTGAAGGAATTTCCAGTTCGGCAAAATCCTGGGGATTGATCTGATCATGAAGCGCGTGTTTGCCTGCGTCCTGGGCCACCTGAGCCACTTTGAGCGCCAATGCTCTTGGATTAGTCGTCATATCTACCTGCCTGTTTTCTGCTTGCTGTCTATATACTATCCTGTAGGCTTTATAAGCTTCGCGCACGCATGAAAAAACCTCCGGTCGAATAGATCAATCGGAGGTTTCGCAGATCAGATGATCGTGATCGTCACATCACTTCTTGTCGGAGACTGCCTTCTTGAGCAGGCTGCCGGCGGAGATGCGGACACCGTAGGATGCCGGGATCTTGATCGTTTCGCCGGTGCGCGGGTTGCGGCCGGTACGTGCGGCGCGGCGAACGCGCTCGGCGGAGAAGAGACCGGTGAGCTTCAGGCCTTCGCCGGACTGCATTGCCTCGACGAACACATCCTGGAAGGCGTTGACGGCCGCTTCGGCCTGAGCCTTGGTCAGGTTGGACTTCTGTGCAATCTTCGAAACGAGATCAGACTTGTTGTATGCCATGAAGAATCCTTCTTGATTAGGGGCTTTCTAGTTTGTTGAAAGCCACGTTTCAGTAGTATAGTCTAGTCCAAAGTCTCGCCAAATACCGCCGATTACGGTACTTTTTTCCTTGATTTGTAAAGATTTCGGCCTTCCAAGGGTGTTTTTAGCCGTATTGGGATGAAAATAGCTGTCTGAAAGGGCTGAGGCCGGATTCCAAGCAGAATTCGGATCGGCGGGCCGTTATTTACAAAACCGGATAATAATCCTTGCGAATCTTCACAAGAGATTATGGTGATCGAGCCGTTTCATCGCCATTGCGCCGATCGGAATACGCAGCCAATAGAAACCGACGCGATAGAGCAGTGTGGCGCTCAACGCGACGGCGGGAGGCACGCCGATGGAGGTGAATGCGAAGGTCAGCGCAGCCTCGACCGCCCCCAGACCGCCCGGCGTGGGGGCCGCGCTGCCGAGTGTGTTGGCCAGAAGGAAGACGAAGATGGTCTCCAGGGCATTCGAGGAGTTGCCGAAAGCCATCAGCGCCGCCCAGAAGCCAAGACCCGTCGCGATATTCAGGATCAATGCGCCGAAAATACCGATGGCGAGTTTCTGGGGCTGCGCCAGCACCTCGACCAATTGATGGGCGTAGGAGCGCAGAAGCGGAAGGTATTTGTCGACGATCATGCGTCTGATCGGAGTGATGGCCATGCACAGGCACAGCAGTAGTACGATGGCGCCGATGACCACCACCAGTGTATTGGTCGGCACCATGCCGGAAAACATGTTACGGCCGGTGAACAGCCCCATGACCAGAAGTAATACAATAGTAGTCAAGCCCTGTACTGCCCATGTCACCGACATGATGGCGGTGGCGGCGGTGTTCTTGTATCCGTTCTTGCGCAGGAATTGGAGATTGACGAACGCAGGACCAACGCCCGCGGGCATGGAGACCGCAGTGAACCCGGATGCGGCTTGGGAACAGAAAAGATCGAACCAGTGACGCTTGCCGTGATCCATGAACGAGCCGAGCGTGACGGCAGACCCGACCCAGGCGAGCATGGAGAGCAGCAGACAGATCAGGGCCCAGACGATATTGGCGTGACGGACCGCTGCAATGACCTCGTTGGGGCGAAGCTGGGTGAAGATGACGGCGACGGCGATGATAAGCAGAGTGATCGAAACGAATGATTTGACATTGAAACGGGCCAGTGTCACCGGTTCCGGCGAATCGGTCTCATCGTGAGGGTCGAGCGCATTCAGACCGTCGCGCATTTCGCCGAGCAGCGCTTTGTTCCAACCAGGGAGATTGCGCGTGGCCGAGGGGATGGCTACTTTCTGTATGAAAGGGGCCAAGGAAATCAACGTCTGCCGGTCCCAGACCTTCAGTGCTGCTTCAATCGCGAGTTGTGGGGTGCTCAGCGTGGCGAGCAATACCAAAAGCTGTACCTTGTCCATGGCGATGTTGGTACTGCCGCTTGCGTAATCGCCGTTCTGCCAGCCGACGATGACATGCTCGCCATGGATCTGGGCGAGGGTGTCGGGGGTGATGCGTCTGTGGGTATAGCCCCGGCGATTCGCGCGGGCGAGATAACCCATATAATCGGTCATGGCTTCTTTGGTGAGGTTGCTGAGACCGGTGGGGCTCGGGGTGTCGGCCACGTTCAGCACCAGTACCGAGGATTCTTCGCTGTCCATCACGCCGTACGGGCTGGGTGTGGTCAATCCGCAGGATTGAAGACCCAGAAGCATCGAAAAATGGTGATGGACGGCATCGCTTGCCGAGCGGTCCCGTCGTATGGCGACGCCGGTAAACCGAAACCCCTGCCACAGCTGGTTCAGATACCCCGCGGCGTGGGGCAGGGAGTCCAGCACGGAGATGATATAGCGTTCGCCTTGTTCGTCTTTGGCGTCATAGATACGCGAGTTTTCAATCAGATCGTCGTCGAGCCTTGATTTGAGGGCTCCCGTTTCGGTTTCTTCTTCGCGTCGATGCAGTTCGGTGAGGCTCAGACCGATGTTGCCCACAGCCTGAACGATTCCTGAACCCCACAGCCCCTGGGTCCTGGTTCCCATAGCAAAGCGCAATACCAGGCCGATGATGCGGCCGACCGCGAAGGAGACGATGGTTCCGGCGACCGAATGCCATGAGACGATAACGAAAACCGCAGCCGCGATAAACAGCGTGTTCCAGCCCCATTTGACCGAGGAGCGAGAACGTTTCGGACCGGCTACGGTCAGAAACGCGCCGATGCCCGCATAGAAATCGGGGAGCATCGCCGGCCCCGCGCCTTCACTGGATTGCACGGCATTGATCAACGCCGGTACGCCTATATGTGCCAGAAGGAAGGAAAACCCGAGAATGACGGCATATCCGCAAAACAACGCCACTACCGAAACCGCTGACTGGAACCATTCCCTGTTGATGAGCAGATGGATCAGCACGCTGATGATGACGACAAAACTGAGGAATTGCTGAAGGACGGACACCGGCAGATCCATAAGCCAGGTGAAGGCCTGTCCGGCGGTTTTGGCGTCGTGTTCGACGCCGGTGGTGATGCCATGCAGGTACGTGGCGAAAACGATGACGACAACGGCCAGTATCAGCGCCCCTACAGCGTGAATCAGATCATTGGCATTGTGGGCACGCTGAGGGGCGACATCGTCGATATCGACCTCATAATGTCGCGCTGATTGCTTTGGCGGAGCTGAATCGACCGGCTTTATGGGATTCTGCGTCGGGTTTGGCGCTGGATCCGTCGTGGCCGCCGGTGGCCTCTCCGAAACCGATGAAGAGGGGGTTTTGTCGCTCATTGCCCGTCAAAACCCACCAGTTGCGCCGCCAGGCCAATATAGGTCTGTGGGGTCAGTGCCTTGAGACGCGTGGCGGTGGCCTCATCGAAGTCCATGGAATCGATGAATGATTCGATGTCGGCCTTCGATATGCTTTTGCCTCGCATGAGCTCCTTGACTTTTTCGTATGGGCGTTCCATGCCTTTTCGCCCGGCGAATTCCTGGGCGCGCATGGCCGTCTGGATGGGCTCGCCCAAGACCTCCCAGTTTTCATCGAGTTCACGGGCGATGACCTCGAACGCGGGATGGATGGACTTGAGGCCTCCAAGCAGGTTATCGAGTGCCAGCAGGGAATAGCCGAGCGCCGCGCCGACGTTGCGCTGCGTGGTGGAATCGGTCAGATCGCGCTGCCAACGGCTTTCAACCAGCGTGCTCGAGAGAGTGTCTAGCAACGAGCAGGAGAGTTCGAGGTTGGCCTCGGCGTTTTCGAAACGAATCGGATTGACCTTGTGGGGCATGGTCGACGAGCCGGTTGCGCCTTTGACGGGTACCTGGGCGAAGACACCACGGGAGATGTACATCCAGATGTCCACTGCGAGATTATGGAGGATTCGGTTGGTATGGCTGACGGTGCCGTAGAGTTCGGCCTGCCAGTCATGGCTTTCGATCTGGGTGGTCAGCGGGTTCCATGTAAGAGACATGCGGTTGGTGACGAATTCGCGCGAGATGGCCAGCCAATCGGCCTGCGGGCAGGCGATGGTATGCGCACCGAACGTGCCGGTGGCGCCGTTGAGCTTGCCGAGATATTCCTGTTGTTGAACGTGGTTCAGCTGGCGGTTCAGACGATGGACGAAGACCGCAAGCTCCTTGCCCAACGTCGTCGGGGTGGCCGGCTGGCCATGCGTCAGCGCCAGAAGCGGAAGATCCTTGAATTCCTCGGCTTTCTGCGCGAGAAAATCATTGAGCTCACGGGCTCGGGGCAGCCAGACCAACGTGACGGCCTTCTTGATGCAACGGGCGATGGCCAGATTGTTGATGTCCTCGGAAGTGCAGGCGAAATGCACCAGCGTCTTGAGGTTCGGCAGTTGCGTCTCGGCTCCGAGCACGCTTGACGCGGCTTCAAGCTCGTCGTCGATGTAGTATTCGACGGCCTTGACGTCGTGATGCGTCTTGGCCTCATAAGCCGCGTGGCGTGCAATGCCCTCGGCCCCGAAGTTTTCGGGTATGTCACGCAGATAGGTGACTTCAGCGTTCGTGAGAGGCTTGACGCCGTCCAGAACCGGCACATTGCCGTTACCGTCGAATCCGTTGGCCAGAAGAATCATCCATTCGATCTCGACGGTTATCCGTTCGCGGTTCAATGCGGGTTCGCTCAGATATTCAACGAGTGGGGCGGTCTGCTGGTGATAGCGTCCGTCCAGTGAGGTCAGTGCGATTGCCGGTGAAATTTGAGTCAGCTGCATAAGCCCTTACCTTAGCGCGACCCGTTGTCTGAACCGGCTATCCTCACCAGGGCTTGACGTCGGCGCCTTCCTCGCTTTTGGTCGGTGTTTTCTTGTCGCCGTTTACCGGACCGTTGGGCTGATTGGCCTTGAGCGTCTCCTCGACCTGCTTTTTTTGCTCGTCGGTCAATCCTTGGTTGCCGGCTTTTGCCGAATCGGAAGACGAGCCTTTGCCTTGGGCTGCGCGTCCACCGCTCTTTCCGTTGCCGTTGGTACTGGCTATCTTGTGCTTGACGGTAGCGGTGAGCTTGCCGGAGATGTCGCTGTTGACGCTGATGAGGTTCTTCGTGTTCGGGGCAAGCATACGACCCAGACGGCGGGCACTGTCGAATTGGGCGTTGGCCTGGTCGAGTTGGGCTTTGAGCCGTTGCGGATCGGCATTCGGCTTTTTGGCGTATTCAAGGCTGGCATTGAGGGAGGCCGTGGCCTGATTGTAAGTGTCTATGGCCGCCATGTTTGCCAAAAGCACTCCTGCGATGGCAAGGAACATCACGGCGAGAATCCCCATGATGATGCGTACCGGCAATGATGCCATTGCCGCCCGGTTCTTGCTGTTGGCTTTCAAAGGAGCTGAAAGTGTTGCCTTGCCTTGTTTCTTGCGTGCCTTGGGCGTTTTGGCAGGTGCTGCGGGGGGCAAAGGAGAAAGGGTTTTATGTTTCTTCACAGCAGTCTCCTTGAATTCGTCAGCCAGCTGCCCATTTCCATCGTCAGCGCAAGAGCCAAGACTATAGACAACGGCCAGACCAAGGGCATCACACGTTTACGCCGTTTGGGTGTGTTCACATCCCTGAAATGCTTGGAAACCGAGGCCACAGAAGACTTGTCAAGTCTGTGGCTGCGATCGAGCACTATGCATTTCCCGCTCATTTCGTCGGCTATTGCGCTCAGGTTTTTCTTATCCATTTTCGAGATTCCCGGCTGGCCGGTGGCGGGATCCTTCACCCAATCCTGATCGCCGGTGCCCGGCTGGTCGCTTGACGAGTCGGTGAGGCCTGCCTTGACTTCCGGAATCCGCCCGCCTTGGGTGCTGCCGACGGCGAGGGTAAAGGCGTCGTCAAGATACGCTCGAAGCGAGGAGAAGGTTCGACGTGAACCGGCGGATGTCTGTTCGCCGTCAGAAATGTAATAGAGTACGATTTTGTCGTGCGGATGAGCGGCGCGCATTTGCTTGAGCGTGACCAGCAGAGGGTCGATCGGAGCGTCCAGATTCGATCCGGCAGAGACGGCGGTCGGCTCCGTGCGCAACCCTGTTGCCCAGTTGTGAATGGCTCCGATATCGGGGGTGAGCGGCACATCCAACGTGGCGTTGGCGCCGAAGTGTACGGCGGCAAAGCTCGAATCGTCGTAGATGCCGGTCAGGTCATTGATGGCTTTCTTGGCAGCATCCAGCCGCGTCAATGTTTTGGAGGAGCCGTATTGGGCATCGGCAACGGCCATCGAACCGGTCACGTCGGTGGCGATGACCACGTCGGTGGTGTTCACCGCCCTGCTCGTCGTACTGGCGACGGTCGAAGGGGTCAATGCCAAGAGCGCGATGATGATGCAGATGGCACAACGGCGTATGCATGCCCACAGGGTCTCGTCGCTTTCGCCTTTCCTGCGTCGGTGAGTAGCGACCACGGCGATCGCAAAACCGATCATGATCAGCGCGATGGCGATGCCGGCAGGCCACCCCAGAGCGGGATTGAAACGCAATGTCATAAGGTTTTCGAGGTTCATCGTTTGAGCCTCCAAGCCAGGCTTATCCAAATCACTGCCAACAGCGCCAATGCCAATGTCCACCAACCCGGGGCGTCGACCAGGGCCGCCTTGCGGATTCTGTTTTCGTCCCTGTTCTTTCGTTTTTCGATCGTCTGTACAAGGTTTTCTATCGGTTTGCCGGAATGCACGGAGAAATACGAACCGCCGTGCGAAGTGATGTCGCGTTTCATCTCAATGGTCGTGCGGTCATTTTCGCTGCTCTCCGGCCCCGCATACAGGCCGTCGACAACGATTCCGGCCTTGTGCGTCAGATCCAGGGCCGAGCCCAACGTATAGGTCGATTTGCCGGAGAAATTGTCGGTGGCGAGCACGATCGAGGCTTTACCCGCATCGTCTTTGGACCGATTCGTCGAACCAAAAGTGAAACCGGGCAGCATCGCCGCGCAGCTGACGAGACCGTCGCCTATCAGGCTGGTCTTGTCCTTGCGGTTCTGGGTGCCTTCGATAAGGTCGGAGAACTTCTGCAGGGTACGTGGATCGGTGTTGTCGATTTTGTCTTGGGAGGAGATGCTTGCCAGGATGTCGCTTGCGTTTTTGAGTTGTCCTGAAACCAACTGATAATCGTCGGTCAACGGGAAAAGGGTGCGGGAAGTCGAATTGAAGAGGCTCAGGCCGATGCGTTCGCCCTTGAAATTCGAGACCAGCCGTTGGTAGGATGCCAGGACCTCATGGTCGTATGACAACATGGAAGGCGAGACATCCAGACACAGAACGATATCGCGATTGCTTGCCCGTTCGTCGGCCTCATCGACCGTAGAAGGTCTGGAAACCGTGGCCAGGGAAACCAGAAGGGCCAGCGCCAAAACGACCACCGCGACACGATTCAAAACCCGCCACTGCCGGAAAAGCTCTCCTACGTGTTCGGCATTGAGATCCTCATCGAGGTCGAAGACCGGAATCTGGGGCGACTTGTCGGGCCGACGCATGCCGACCAGTTGCCAAGCCGCGATGAGGACGATTGCGACCACGAGCCCGATCACGCAGGCCCAGGGCCAATGCCATTCGAGGTTCATTTCCGCCACCTCTCGATCAGATTGGAAACCCACTCGGCAGCCTGTTCCACGCTGATGTCACGGGCCTGCGCATGGCGTTCGACATCAGCGAATTCCGGGGGATAGAGCGCGCTGATGGTCTGGCGCAACAGCTTCATTCCCGGGTCGGATGAAGCGGAAACCGGAATGTGGTTGAGGTCTGCAAGCGTATAGGAACTGATGTCTTTGTTGGTTTTTACACCCGCAAAATCCCGGGCCACCTGTGCCAGTGCCTGCAAGGCTTCGTCCCTTGTCTTTTCGCCTTGCGCATGTTGCTCTACGATGCCGTTGATTCGTTTGCGCCATGCCGTTTTGTCGTTTTGGGGGCTATGGGCGCCATGAACCTTGGCAGGGGTCTCTTTCCTGGGTCTTGAAAGCACCAATATCGCGATGACCAGGATGACTGCGACACCAAAAGAGCAGATGAAGGCAACGATGAGTCCGGTCGGCATCGTAATCAGGCCTTCGGGTTTGTAATCGGCCATGCCGATAGTATTCGCGGTAAGGATCATGCCATTTCTCCCGCCACGAGGGGGAGGGCTTCAGGAGAGGTGAAGGAAGTCTGTTTCAACGTCACACTGACCAGATGAATGAATTGGGAGAACATGTCTTCGCTCGACGTGACACATATCAGTGTCGCACCGCTGGCTTTGAGCCGTTCCTGCAATTGGGCCGTCAGATATCGTCGATGCGTGTCGACGGACTTCGCCGTCTGTTCGCCTATCATGAATGCAGGAATGCGCCGCCCGTCCGCTCCGTCTGTGACCTGCCCGAATGGGACTTTTCTGAAAGGATTCAGCGTCTCGATGTCGATGAGCATGAGCGGGTGCATCGCGGCGATAAGCCGTAGGGAATGCAGGTGATTGTCGTTGAGAGCATGGCCATCGGTCGCGATGACCACCAGCGAACCCTTGTCGTTCAGCGTACGGGCGTACGAAAGCAGGGCTTCGAAATTGCGAGGAGGCCGACTTTGGCCCCTCACTGCGTCATCGATGGCCTTTTCGAATTGGGCCAGACCTCCCTTGAACGGCTTGCGTATGATGTTCAGGCTGTCCGCGAACACCAACGAGATTTTGTCATGGCGGCGGGCGCTCAGGGCCGCGAACATGCACATGGCGTTGCCCGCCACTTCCGTTGCGGTCTCTCCCGAGATTGTTCGGCCTTCCATTTCCAGACCGTTATCGACAAGCAGATGCACGCGCGAGGTCACCAGGCGTTCGCGGTCGATGACCATGGGATGGCCAAGTTTCGCGCTCGCCTTCCAATCGATGAGCCTCGCCTCGTCCTCGAAAGTGTAGTCTCTGGTCGACATCGGGTCATTGTTTCCGCCGAGCCGTGATGAAGAATGCTCGCCTTCGAGCACTCCCAAGGCGCGACGTACGGTAGGCAGGGTAAGTGTCGAGGAAAGCGTTTCGATCTGCCTACGTACTTTTCTTGATGCCGGTGAGACGTGACGTAGGTCGTGGCTCATGGAACAGGCACCGTTTCGACGATGGAATCGATGATCTGGTCGGGGCTTGTGCCTTCGGCCTGGGCCTCGAAGGTCAGAAGGATTCGATGCCGCATGATTTCATGCAGGAACTTCTTGATGTCCTCGGGAATCACATAGTCGCGCCCGTTCAGGATGGCCTGTGCCTGTCCGACGCGAACCAGCGAGATCGAGGCTCGGGGGCTTGCACCCAAACGCACTTTGGCTGCCAGGTTCTTGATCGGGTGGCTGCCGGCGCCGCGTGAAGTGGCGACCAGATCGACCACGTAATTCATGATGGCCTCGGAAACGTGGACACGCCGGGCGGCGGAGCGGAGAAAATCGACGTCGGCGATGCTCAAGGCGTTCTGTGCAGGGGTTGTGGTGTCCACCACGTCCGTCCCGCGGCTGGCAAGCATCGAAAGCATGCGCGTTTCGTCGGCGGCGCTTGGGTAGGTCATGACGGCTTTCATCATGAAACGGTCCATTTGCGCCTCGGGAAGGGTGAAGGTGCCCTCTTCCTCGATCGGGTTCTGTGTGGCGATCACCATGAACGGCTTGGGCAGGGCGATGCGCTCGCCGCCGATGGTCGTGGCGCCTTCGGCCATCGCCTCGAGCATGGCCGACTGCGTTTTTGCATTGGAACGGTTGATCTCGTCAAGCAACACGAAATTGGCGTGTATCGGGCCGATCTGCGTGGAGAACCGCTGCTTGGAGAAGTCGAAGATCTGTGTGCCGACGAGGTCGGACGGCATCAGGTCGGGCGTGCACTGCACGCGACGGAAGGAACCGGAAACCGAAGTCGCCAAAGTCTGCGCGGCAGTGGTTTTCGCCAGGCCGGGAACGGATTCGATGAGGATATGGCCGCCGGCGATCATCGTCGTGATCAGGGCTTCACGGAGGTTGACCTGTCCGACAAGCGTTTGCGCGAAACGCATACGAATACGATCGGCCAACTGTTTGGCGCGGATGCCTTCACTTGCTGCCGCGTTGGAGGTGGCGGGGGCCGGAATGGATGCTGCGGGCCGTTGCTGCTCGGCAGGTTGTGAAGAACGCGGATGTGGGGGGAAAATTGCCATAACGCTTCAATTCTTGATTCGGATGTTTATTGCTCTGTGTCAGGCATTGTAGCCGAGGGTAGAGCCGAGTGGGCCGTAAGGTCCCAATTGATCGGTGTGGTTCCCATTTGCTGCAGTGCGGCGTTGGCTCGCGAAAACGGACGCGAGCCGAAGAATCCCCTTGAAGCCGAGAGGGGGCTCGGATGAGGGGACTTGATGATGAAGGCGTTGGTCAGCAGCGGTTCGAGACTTTGGGCGTTGCGGCCCCAGAGAATGGCGACCAATGGCTTCTGGTTGCCGTTCTCGTCTTTACGCGCGTTTAAAGCCTTGATGGCGGCGTCCGTGATGTTCTCCCAGCCTTTCCCCTGATGGCTGTTGGGACGGCCGACGCCTACCGTCAGGCACCGGTTCAGCAGCATGACCCCTTGGGCGCACCAAGGCGTGAGATCCCCGTTTGGTGCAATCGGTACCCCGAGGTCCTCGTGCATCTCCTTATAGATGTTCTGCAGGCTTTTAGGCACCGGGCGCACATCGGGGGCCACGCAGAAGCTCAATCCAACAGGATGACCCGGGGTGGGGTAGGGGTCTTGCCCGACGATCAGAACCTTGATGGAATCGAACGGTATGGTGAAGGCGCGCAGGATATTATGACTCGCTGGCAGGTAACGGCGTCCGGCCCTGTGCTCGGCACGCAGGAAGTCGCCCATGCGGTGAATATCCGGTTCCACGTCGGCCAAAGCTCGCGCCCAGCCGGCCTCGACGAGCTCTGAAAGTGGTTTGATGTGGGTTTCGCTCATGGCACCTACTCTAGGTTCGGGTCAGTATGTTTGCTTTTCCTGAGGTTTTATCACAAAAAGAGATTTGACGGCGGAGGACGCTATAGTTGATAATGATTATGCGTAGCGGAACATATTGGAGGAGAACTTATGGCGCGTGACGACCGTAGCAACTATGAGTCTTATCAAAAGGACGCGTTCGACAACCCCCCCAAGGGGCCCATAGGTGTGCATCGTGGCAACACCTCATTGCTCTCCCGCTCGATTCCTTATTTTATCGTGGTCGTAGTGGCCGTTCTGGCCGGACTGTTGGTCTGGGGCTTCTATTCGGGTGAACTGCAAAAAACCTTTGCCGGGCACAACCAAAGCCAGTCCCAGACCACGACCAGTGAAAAGACCGAGAAGAAGAAGCCCGCCAAAAGCAAAACGGACACGAAGTCGAATACCAAGTCCGACGCCGACGCTTCCACCAACCAGCAGCAAGCGGCCCCTCAGCCTGCTCAGCAGGTGAATAAGCAGACGGCGGTCCAGGTTCTCAACGCCACCGGTACGACCGGCTATGCCGCGCAGAAGAAGGCGGTGCTCGATCAGGCTGGGTACTCCAACGTTACGGCCGGAAACCCGACCGGCGATGTACCGGCTTCGACTGTCGTCTGGTATGCCAATGAAGCAGACAAGGCGACAGCGCAGGACGTGGCCAACACCTTGGGAATCTCTTCAGTAGAGCAGAAGAGCGACGCCGGCCAGCCGATTGTCGTCTTGCTGCAGAACTGATTGGTATTGTTAGCTGTCGATTGAACAGGCTTACCGCTTTATTTGCTTATTTTTCCTTGTTTATGATGCAGTTTCGGCGTGTTTCGTGTTTTTGACTGGGGTTCTGTCTATAGTAAAAACTGTTACGTGATGTAGTATCCGGAATCAGCCGGGTACCTCATATTGTTTTCGCGTGACACTCGGATGAGAGAATGGTTATTATGGCACAAGGTACCGTGAAGTTCTTCAATGCTGGCAAGGGTTACGGATTCATCAGCCCCGATGATGGGAGCGAAGATGTTTTCGTTCACTATTCCGCTATTCAAAGCGAGGGCTTCAAGAAGCTCGACGACGGCGATAAGGTGGAATATGAATTCGAGCAAGGCCCGAAGGGCCTGCAGGCGACGACTGTCACCAAGATCTGATTGCTAGCGCATCGCTATATTTAACGTTGGGTCCGGTTTGCAAGAATCGGGCCCAACGTTTTTTCATGCCAACAGCGCAATTTCATCAATGTTGGCACTCGACCGATGGGAGTGCTAATCTTGAAATTAGCACTCGGGGCTCGAGAGTGATAATCGGCAGCTGACGGTTGGTTATCCGGCTCCTGGGATTTCGGGTGAGTCAATATAAGATGTGTAGCCACTTGTGGAGGAAACAATGGCAAAGATGATTGCATACGACGAGGAAGCTCGCCAAGGAATGCTTGCGGGTCTTGATGAACTCGCCAATACCGTCAAGGTCACGCTGGGCCCGAAGGGCCGTAACGTGGTGCTCGACAAGAGCTATGGCGCTCCGACCATCACCAACGATGGCGTTTCGATCGCCAAGGAAATCGACCTTGAGGATCCTTACGCACATATCGGTGCCGAGCTGGTCAAGGAAGTCGCCAAGAAGACCGATGACGTCGCAGGCGACGGCACCACCACCGCGACCGTGCTCGCGCAGTCGCTCGTGCACGAGGGCCTGAAGAACGTCGTTGCCGGATCCAACCCGGTGGCGTTGCGCCGTGGCATCGAAAAGGCCTCTGACGCCGTGGTGAAGGAACTCGTCTCCGTGGCCAAGGACGTGGAGACCAAGGACCAGATTGCCGCCACCGCAACGATTTCCGCCGGCGACCCCGAGATCGGCGAGAAGATCGCCGAAGCGCTCGACAAGGTCGGCCAGGATGGCGTGGTGACCGTCGAGGACAACAACCGCTTCGGTCTGGATCTCGACTTCACCGAGGGCATGCGTTTCGACAAGGGCTATATCTCCCCGTACTTCGTCACCAACAACGACGAGCAGACCGCCGTGCTCGACGAACCGTACATTCTGCTGACCAGTGGCAAGCTCTCCAGCCAGGAGGACGTCGTCCACATCGCCGAACTTGTGATGAAGAGCGGCAAGCCGCTGCTGATCATCGCCGAGGATGTCGACGGCGAGGCGCTGCCCACCCTGATCCTCAACAAGATCCGTGGTACCTTCAATTCCTGCGCCGTCAAGGCTCCTGGCTTCGGTGACCGCCGCAAGGCCATGCTGCAGGATATCGCCATCTTGACCGGTGCTCAGGTCGTCTCCGATGATCTGGGGCTGAAGCTCAACTCCATTGATATGTCCGTGTTGGGTCAGGCCAAGAAGGTCATCGTCTCCAAGGACGAGACCACCATCGTTTCCGGTGCAGGCTCCAAGGACGACGTCGAGGCTCGCGTCTCCCAGATTCGCGCCGAGATCGACAACACCGATTCCGATTATGATCGCGAAAAGCTGCAGGAGCGTCTCGCCAAGCTCGCCGGTGGTGTGGCCGTCATCAAGGTCGGTGCTGCCACCGAGGTCGAGGCCAAGGAACGCAAGCACCGCATCGAGGACGCTGTGCGCAACGCCAAGGCCGCCATTGAAGAGGGCCTGCTGCCCGGCGGTGGTGTCGCGCTCGTCCAGGCTGCCAAGAAGGCCGAGGACTCCGCTGACGTCAAGGCTTTGACCGACGAAGAGGCCACCGGTGCCGCCATCGTCTTCCGCGCCATCGAAGCCCCGATCAAGCAGATCGCCGAGAACTCCGGTGTCTCCGGTGACGTCGTGCTGAACAAGGTGCGTGAACTGCCTGAAGGCCAGGGCTTCAATGCCGCGACCAACACCTACGAGGACCTCCTCGAGGCCGGTGTGGCCGACCCGCTGAAGGTCACCCGTTCCGCCCTGCAGAACGCGGCTTCCATTGCCGGCCTGTTCCTGACCACCGAGGCCGTGGTGGCCAACAAGCCCGAGCCGAAGGCCGCTCCGGCCGCCGGCCAGGGCGCCGACATGGGCTACTGATCCGTGGCTGACTCTCGGAATACGCAGTGATAGAGGGTCATGAGGATTGAGAAAGCGCTGGTATCTTTTACAAGGTACCGGCGCTTTCGCGTTGCCCGGTTTGGCGGTCTGCCGCCACACCTGATTCAGGCCGAGAGCAGACCGCTCAGCGAGTCTTGTCTTGTGGCTGTGTTTTTCAACTGTTTGTTGTTCTGTCATTGTTGAGTCCGTAGCGGACTTGAAGCTCGTTGGTGAACCTATTCGCTACAGTGGTTGATATGTCAGCCAGTATTTTGTCTTTTCCGGATATCGAGGAAAGCTCAAGGGATTGTTTGTACGGCGAAGTCCGATCTGAACCGTCATCGAAAGGTCATCATCAGCGAATTTTGGGATTGATGGTCGCCTTCGCCGCTTCGTTGCTAGGGGTTGTGTTGCTTTTCGGCTTTGCGCAACCGGCTCGGGCGGCAAGCTCGTCAATGGGTGAAATCAACGCCGAGGTGACCGACCCGCAAAATCTTCTCGGTGGCAACGTCTCCCACGTCAATGACGAAATCGCTTCCATCAAACAGGAAACCGGTGTGACGGTGAGGCTTTTGTACCTGGCCAATTTCGCTGGTTCCAAAGATCCCGATACATGGGCGGGGGAGAGTCTTGAATCGACCAAGCCTCCCGCCAACACCGTCCTTCTCGCGCTCGCTTCCAACGACGGCAGACTGGTGGTCGCCGTCTCGCACAATTCCGATGACTGGCTGAAAGACAAAGACCATGTCTCCCGACTGTCTCAGGCTGCACTCGGCCCGATACAGAAGGGCGACGATCCTGATTGGTCCGGCGCAGCTTGCGCCATGATGGATGAGATCAAGGTTCTGCATAAGCAGGAGACTTCGAGAAAACCGAAAATCATCATCGCGGGGTCTATCGCGGTTATTCTTGTCATTATCGTCATCGGCGCTGTTGTCATGCTGCTCAGGCGTAGAGGAAAGAAGAAGAAAACCGGCGAATCGCCTAGCGACAAGGACTATCCAAGTGACGAAGGCCCGAAGACCGGGCAAACGGATAGTTCAGATGCAGCGAAACTCGTGAAACCCAAGGCTAAGGGGCCGCGTCATCGCAAGAAAAAGTGAGGAATAATCCGCCGAATGCCGTGATCGTTTGGCTGATTTCCCGCCACTGAATCCGGTCCCCGCCGTTTTGCTGAGTGATGAATAATGCACTTTGTGCAGGAAGTATTCAGGAAACATACAGACAGTTGAGCAATCCTTATCATTATGAGCAAACAAATAGAAGCGTCGATCGTGGTTGTGGATGACGAACCGTCAATTCGGGATCTGCTGGTTGCATCCCTGCATTTTTCCGGCTTCGAGGTGACTACGGCCGCAAGCGGCACCGAAGCCATCGAAGTAATCGAGAAGACCCAGCCCGATCTGATCGTCCTCGACGTGATGCTGCCTGACATCGATGGATTTACGGTGACACGCCGGATTCGCCAGGAAGGCATCGACGCGCCGGTGCTGTTCCTGACCGCGCGCGACGATACCCAGGACAAGGTCATGGGGCTTACGGTCGGGGGAGACGATTACGTCACCAAACCGTTCAGCCTGGAGGAAGTGGTCGCCCGTATTCGCGCCATTCTGCGCCGCACCCACGAACAGACGGAGGACGATCCCATCCTGCGTGTCGGAGACCTGGAAATCAACGAGGACTCCCACGACGTGACGCGGGCCGGACAGACCATTGATCTGAGCCCCACCGAGTACAAGCTGCTTCGCTATCTGATGGACAACGTCGGCCGTGTGCTCTCCAAAGCCCAGATCCTCGATCATGTATGGCAATATGACTGGGGTGGGGACGCGGCGATCGTCGAATCCTATATTTCCTATTTGCGCAAGAAGGTCGACGGCGTTGTCGTCACCGATACGGACGGCACCAAACACAAGGTGGTTCCGCTTATCGAGACCAAGCGTGGTATCGGTTATATGATTCGTGAACCGAAGGAATAGCAGCGCTGATGATGAAAGCACAGGCATCGGGCGATTCGCAGGAGCGTGGAGACGCGGAAACGGATGGGACTGCAACGAATGATGGTTCGTCGCAGCCGGAGGCGATACACGGCAAAAACGGCACATCCCAAAAAGGCAACAAACCGAGCAGATTCCCGGCTCTTGCCCGGATGCGTAGACGTTGGCTCGGCCGTTTGGACGCCGTACCTCTTTCCACCAAGCTGGTAGCCTGCACGCTTGTCCTGCTGATGGTCGGCACCTTTGGTATTTCGTTGACCATACGTCAATTGGTCAGCAGCTATCTGGTGGCGAAGACCGATACCCAACTGCGTGATCAGGCCCAATTGGTCTATAGCAACGTTGACCTGCTGAGTCGTAAAGACGAGAACGAGAACGTCGGGCCGAACGAATATTTCATGCAGTGGCGGGACTACAAAAGCAACGTCATCATCAGAACGCCGTTGGTTCCTGTATTGCGCAATAGTGTCGTTTCGGAGCCCGAGTTGCCACCCAACGGCTCCATGGGCGATGTCGAATATGACAAGCCTTTCACCGCCGCTGCCAACGTTCGTGAATTGAATTCGTCGGTCAAAACGGACAAACGTACCATGCAGGTGGCCCAGGCCCCATGGCGCGTGCTCGCCCTGGAAGGCAGGGAACGTGGACCCGATGGCACGAGCACGGTGAAAATGACGGTATATATCGGCATATCGATGGCCGACCAGATCGATATCATCAGCACGTTGACCCAATATTCGATTTTCGTCAGTATCATCATTGTTCTGCTCGGCGCGGTAGTGGCCACGTTGATTATTCAGCGCACCTTGCTTCCGCTGAAACGCATCGAGAAGACCGCTGCCAAAATCGCCGCGGGTGACTTGACCCAGCGTGTTCCGGCAGCGCCGGAAAACACCGAGGTCGGCTCGCTTGCAGCGTCGCTCAACGCCATGTTGGCACGCATCGAATCAAGCTTCCGCGAGCAGCAGGAAACCACGGACAAGATGAAGCAATTCGTCTCCGACGCGAGCCATGAATTGCGAACCCCTTTGGCCACGATCCATGGCTATTCCGAGCTGTATCACATGCAGCGCGATCTGCCGGGTGCTCTTGAGCGTGCTGATGAATCCATAGACCATATCGAGGCTTCAAGCCAACGGATGACCGTGCTTGTGGAGGATCTGCTTTCGCTGGCCCGCCTCGACGAGGGACGTGGCATCGACATGACCCAGCAGGTCGACCTGAGCCAGCAGCTGAAGGACGCCGTCGACGATTTGCATGCGCTGGACAACAATCGGCTGATCAGAAAAGGAAGCCTTGAACTCAATGCCAAGGACGGCAACAAGCCCTCGCATCTGGTGTTCCGTGAGGGCGAATTCCCCGCTCTGACGCTGACAGGAGATGCCTCGAGGCTGCGTCAGGTCATCACCAATATCGTCGGCAATATTCATCGTTACACGCCATCGGATTCGCCTGTAGAGGTCGGGCTGGCCGTCCTTCCCGCATCCATCAGTCCTGAATCGTTGCAACGCATGCCTCCAAGCCCTGAATCGTTGCGCTACTTCCTTGAGGCCGTCGAAGTCGGGCAATCCATGCAGATGGGGATGAACTATGCCGTGTTCAGCTTCATGGACCACGGTCCCGGCGTCCCCTCGGACCGCCAATCCCAGATTTTCGAACGCTTCTATACAGCCGACCCCTCGCGCGCCCGTCAAAAAGGCGGTACGGGATTGGGCATGTCCATTGCTCAATCTGTGGTGCGAGCCCACCATGGGTTCATCGATGCGACTACGACCGCCAATGGCGGCGGCCTTACTCTTACTGTCATTCTTCCCATCGGTCCTCTTGAACCTCAGGTGCCTGCCGTTGCCATGAAATCGAGGAACAGGAAAAACGGCAAAATCGGCAAAGAGGCAAAGCAGGATAAGCAGGAAAGACAGAACGCGACGGGAATCCACCAAGGCAAATGGTCCCGGCACGATAAGAGCTAGGGAACCGATCTTTCGCGGTTTGCGTAGTCGTTACGCTAGACTGGTAGGAGATCCAAGAAAACGGAACGTGAAAATGATATTCCGTCAAGAAATTACAGGATGAACGAGGTGTGTTATGCCCAGCGGGAAAGTGCGTTGGTTCGATGCTAAGAGAGGTTATGGCTTTATAACCGCAGATGACGGCAACGATGTGTTCTTGCCTGCGGCGGCATTGCCTGCGGGGACCTCGACCTTGCGTAAGGGAGCCAAAGTCGAGTTCTCGCTGGTCGATGGTCGCAAAGGCCCTCAGGCCATGGATCTTCATGTTTTGGGGCCCGCACCATCGGTGGTGCGCGCCACCAGGCCCAAGCCTGACGATATGGCAGCCATTGTCGAGGATCTGATCAAATTGCTCGATTCCGCAGGCAATTCCTTGCGACGCCATCGTTACCCGAACGCCGGCGAAAGCCGTAAATTGGCCACGCTGCTGCGTGCCGTTGCCGATGATTTCGATGTCGAGGATTGAGAAGAAAACGGAAAGCGAAATGACGGAAGACAGTATGGCGGAAACAACGGCGGATACGGACGAGCGTTCTGATGAAGAAGCCAAGCTCGACCCACGTGCTTTGGCTAAATCGGTGGTGCTGGCGGTCGCCGATGAACCCGATGAGGTGGGGGAGTTCGTCCAGGGCATCGATTTGGGCGACAATGTCACCGATTTTCGTTTTGTGTGCCTACGCAAGGGCTATGAGGGCTGGCAATGGGCGGTGACGCTCTACCACGATACGGAGCTCGATTCGTGGAGCGTCAACGAATCAACGCTGGTTCCCACCGAGGATTCACTGTTGGCACCGGCTTGGGTTCCCTGGAAGGACAGGCTTGAGGCGGCCGATCTTTCGGTGACGGATTCCTTGGGCACCGATCCGGACGACCCGCGTATGGAAGACGGGTTCCGCAAGACGAAGGCCGTGCAACAGGATTCGGCTGAAGATGCGGGAACTGGCCGGGCCGAAGGAAGCGGGGAACACGCAACCGGGGAAGTCGTGACGGACGTATCGGGTGTTGCCCAAAGCGACGAGGAAACGACAGCCGACGGCGAGGCTGATGGCGAGGCGAAAACCGACGAAGCCGCGCAAACGAACTCGGATATCGACCCCGAAACGGGATTGAGCCGTGAACTTGAAGACACTGTCGAGCAATTCGGGCTTTCACGCCGGCATGTGATGAGCCAATTGGGGCGCTCGCAGACCGCGAAACGTTGGTATGACGGGCAGCACGGTCCGAAGTCGCTTTCCACCAAGACGGCCGAGGGCAATCTGTGCTCGACGTGTGCCTTTTTCATCGGGCTCAAGGGTGACCTCGACACCATGTTCGGCGTGTGCGCGAATCGTTGGAGTCCCGATGATGGACGGGTGGTGTCCCTCGACCACGGTTGTGGAGAGCATTCCGAAATCGCACAGCCAGAGCCATCGCATCTTTGGGTACAGTCCAAGCCTGCATTTGACGATTTGCATATCGACATCATTGCCCAGGCGCCGCGTGAGGAGCGCGGTCAGGTCGAACTCATCGAATCGATCGACGAGGATGACGACAATGTCGACGCCCAATCCGATGAGGCCGACGATGAGACCGCGACCGACGTCGCTTCTGAGACGGACATCGCCGAGCACGCCGTTCCCGGATCGCTGGACGATGATGACGAGAGTGACGATGATGCGGACGAAACGACCGTGGTCGGCAAGGGCACCGTGGGCAGTGCAGTGACCGCCGAGGTTGCCGTTGAATCCACCATCGACCTGAGTGACGATGGTGACGGTTCGGATGATTCTGATGATGCCGACGATGCCGACGATGATTCGGCCGACAGCGACACTGAAGACGACGATTCGGATGAGGACGAGCCCGATACCAATATCAGCGATTCGTATATCGCAGACGATGTTGAGGACGCAGAGACCTTGGATTCAACCTCGAAAGCCAATGCTTCCGATGAAGCTGAAACCGAGACGCCTCAAGGCGAGCGTGTGAACGACGCAGACGACAACGATACTGAGGAACCGTCTGAAACAGGGGAGGCGGAAGCGGGCTTGGCAGCGCAAGAGTCGGCGAGCAGCGCTATGCCTTCTGCACAAACACAACCAGGTTCGGATGACGAGTGATGATCGGTGGTGACGAAAGCACGTATTCGTAAGCCGAAATTGCTATATACGGGTGGATTTTAGCCGTTTCCATTGCATTTGTTGCGTTCTCAGCGCAATCATCGCGCGGCACGAAATAAACGTCATCGTAAATCGGTAGAGTTAAATGGACTATCAAGAAGTGGAAGGACAAGTATGTTCGAACGGTTTACTGACCGTGCCAGACGTGTGATCGTACTGGCGCAGGAAGAAGCCAAGGCCCTCCAGCACAACTACATCGGTACCGAACATCTGCTGCTCGGCCTGATTCGTGAAGGCGAAGGAATCGCGGCCAAGGCGCTCGCCGCCAAGGGCGTCACCTTGGAAGATACCCGCAAGCAGGTGGAGGAAATGATCGGCAAGGGCAATGCCGCGCCGAATGGTCATATTCCGTTCACTCCGCACGCCAAGCAGGTGTTGGAGCTGAGTCTGCGTGAGGCGCTGCAGCTGGGGCATAGCTATATCGGAACCGAGCACATCCTGCTCGGCCTTATCCGCGAGGGCGAAGGCGTGGGCACCCAGGTGCTCATCAAGATGGACGTCGATCTGGGCGAGCTTCGCAGCTCCACCATCGATTTGATTCGTGGCAACTCCGGCGGAGCGGAAGGCAACGGCAAAGGCGATCTTGCCAACGCAGGCGGCGTGGAGAACAAGGGTCGTCAGACCGGTTCCGCCATTCTCGACCAGTTCGGCCGCAACCTTACCGCGGAAGCCGCTGAAGGCAAACTCGACCCGGTGATCGGACGCGCCAAGGAGATTGAGCGCGTCATGGTCGTGCTTTCCCGTCGCACCAAGAACAATCCGGTGCTGATCGGTGAGCCCGGCGTCGGCAAGACGGCCGTCGTCGAAGGCCTGGCGCAGAAGATTCACGCCGGTGATGTGCCTGAGACCCTGAAAGGCAAGCAGGTCTATTCGCTTGACTTGGCCTCCATGGTGGCAGGTTCGCGCTATCGCGGCGATTTCGAGGAACGCTTGAAGAAGGTTCTGAAGGAAATCAAGACCCGTGGCGACATCGTGCTGTTCATCGACGAGATTCATACCATCGTCGGCGCAGGGTCGGCGGACGGCGCTTTGGGCGCTTCCGACATCCTTAAGCCGATGTTGGCCCGTGGCGAGCTCCAGACCATCGGCGCCACCACCACCGACGAATACCGCAAGTACATTGAGAAGGATGCGGCGCTTGAGCGTCGTTTCCAGCCCATTCAGGTCGATGAGCCGTCCATCGCGGATACCATCGAGATTTTGAAGGGGCTGCGCAGCCGCTACGAGAACCACCACAAGGTGACCATCACCGACGGTGCGCTCCAGGCCGCGGCCGAGCTTTCCTCGCGTTACATCCAGGATCGCAACCTGCCCGACAAGGCCATCGACCTTATCGACGAGGCGGGCGCGCGCCTGCGCATCAAGCGTCTCACCGCGCCGCCGGAGTTGAAGGAGCTTGACGGCAAGATAGCCAAGATCTCCGACGAGAAGGACAAGGCCATCAAGGACCAGGACTTCGAGAAGGCCGCGGAATTGCGCGACCAGGAAGACAAGCTGCAGACCGAGCGCAAGGAGAAGGAAAAGACCTGGCGCGAGGGCGGCAGTGATGTCAAGATGGTCGTCGACGAAGAAGTGATCGCCGAGGTCGTTTCCTCGACCACCGGCATCCCCGTCTTCAAGCTCACGCAGGCCGAATCCAAGAAGCTTCTGAACATGGAGTCCGAGCTGCACAAGCGCATCATCGGCCAGGACGAGGCGGTTTCCGCACTGTCCCGTTCGATTCGCCGTACGCGTGTCGGCCTGAAGGATCCGAAGCGCCCTGCAGGCTCGTTCATCTTCGCAGGCCCCACCGGCGTCGGCAAGACCGAGCTGGCCAAGGCGTTGGCGCAGTTCCTCTTCGACGACGAGGACGCGCTGATCCGCGTCGATATGTCCGAGTTCTCCGAGAAGTACGCCGCGTCGCGCCTCTTCGGTGCGCCTCCGGGATATGTAGGGTACGAAGAGGGCGGCGAGCTCACCGAGAAGGTGCGTCGCAAGCCGTTCTCCGTCGTACTCTTCGACGAGATCGAGAAGGCTCACCCCGACATCTTCAACACGCTCTTGCAGGTGCTGGACGACGGTCATCTGACCGACGGCCAGGGCCGCAAGGTGGACTTCAAGAACACCATCATCATCCTCACCACCAACCTCGGCACCAAGGACATCGCCAAGGCCGCCAACACCGGTTTCAGCTCCGGCAACGACACCGAGTCGAGCTACGAGCGGATGAAGGGTCAGGTCACCAGCGAGCTCAAGCAGCAGTTCCGTCCTGAGTTCCTCAACCGCTTGGACGACATCATCGTCTTCCGTCAGCTGACCGAGCCCCAGGTGCGCCAGATCGTCGATCTGGACCTGACCCAGCTCAACGACCGCCTCTTCGAGCGTCACATGTCGCTCGAGCTGACGGACGCGGCCAAGGATCTGCTGGCGCAGAAGGGCTTCGACCCGCTGCTCGGCGCCCGTCCGCTGCGTCGTGTCATCACGCGCGACATCGAGGACGCCGTCTCCGAGCAGATTCTCATGGGCAAGCTCAAGAACGGCGAAAAGGTAGAAGTCGACGCCGAAGGCGAAGGCATCCTGGGTGAGTTCACTTTCAAGGGTGTGCCTTTCGAGGACCCGAACGCCAAGCCAGCGGATACTGACGCTGAAGGCAAGCAACCTGAACTGGTAGGTGCCGGTGCGCCGGTTGATACGGCTGCTGCCGAATCAGCTGCGTCCACCGATTCGGACGATTCCTCCGATGCGCCATCAAACGCTTCGAGTGCTTTCCCGGCCGGCTCCGGTTCGGATGCCCAAGGTAGCGATACCTCAGATGCTCCAAGTGAGTGATTGTAGTTAAGCGAACGCAGATTCAACGCGTCCGCTGTGCGAGGGTCCGGTTTCCTCAACGAGGAGCCGGGCCTTTGCGTATTCGCTTTTAAAAGCGCTCGTGCCAAACCGTAACAGGTGTTTTTCTCCTTACTGGGCTCAAAACGGTAAGGAAAGTGTTGTTCTGACCTGATTTTGTGCTTTTTTCACTGATTCAGTTCAAGGTTCCGGTGAACGGCTTGAAATTGAAATAAAACGTATTTTGAGTTTTGCTTGTAAATGAAAGAAAGTATCCTTAGATATATAAGAGTTATTTCTATCAAATAAGGAGGATGTGATGATGAAAACCGTAGATGAATCAAAGACGATTTCTGTGACCAATGATCGATACCGACTGAAATACCATGTGATGACGCCGTTTGGGTGGATGAACGATCCCAATGGTTTCTCGTATTCTAATGGTTATTACCATCTTTTCTATCAATACAATCCGTACAGTGCCGAGTGGGGGCCGATGCACTGGGGTCATTACCGCAGTCGTGATCTGGTGCATTGGGAGCAGTTGCCCATCGCCTTGGTGCCAGGTGACCCGGAAGATGCGAATGGCTGCTACTCCGGTTGCTCGATTGCCAAGGATGGACGGCTTTACCTGATGTACACCGGGCACAACCTGCTGAAGCCCGATGACCCGGATCATTATCGTGAGGTCCAGAACATCGCTTATAGCGACGATGGCGTTCATTTCACGAAATACGAAGACAACCCGGTTATTGCCACGCCGCCGGAAGACAATACGCAGGACTTCCGTGACCCAAAGATTTGGCAACATGACGGCCATTATTATGTCATCCTTGGTTCCCGTGGCAAGGACGGGCTTGGTCGCGTGCTGGTCTATCGTTCGGATGACTTGTTGCACTGGGAATACCGTGGGCCTATCGCCAAGTCCGACGGGGAGAAGACGCAGGGCCATATGTGGGAATGCCCCGATTTCTTTGAACTGAATGGCAAAGATGTTCTGCTGTTCTCGCCACAAGGCATTGAAGCCACCGAGAAGCAATACCTCAATCTCCACCAGACCGGCTACTTCGTGGGCGATATGGATTACGAAGCGAACCGGTTCACGCACGGCGATTTCAGCGAAATCGACCACGGGCATGATTTCTACGCCACGCAGACAACACAGTCGCCTGATGGCCGAAGAATCCTGATCGGTTGGATGGACATGTGGGAATCGGCTATGCCTGAACAGGAAGACGGTTGGGCCGGGGCGTTGACGATACCTCGCGAGCTGACGTTGCGCGATGGGCATGTCTATATGAATCCGGCAAGGGAGCTCAAGGAACTTCGGCAGGCGACCGTTCTCGACGAAAGCACGGAAGTACGTCTTGAGCGGTTGAACCTGCCTGATCCTCAGCATGTCGAGTTGCTGGTTGAGGGTGAACTCGCAAATTGGCAGGGACATCGTTTCGAAGTCATGTTAGCAACTGAATCTGGTCTGCTGATTTCACTTTCATATGACAAAGACTCGGGGGAGCTGGTTCTTGATCGTCCCGACAAAGGCGATGACGCCAAGCGTTTCGGCACCGTAAAGCGGAGCGATACGCTGAAGCTGCAGATTTTCATCGATACCAGCTCCGTCGAGTTCTTCGTCAACGACGGCGAAACGGTGTTCACCGAGCGCTACTTCACCGAGCAGAAGCCGACCATCGAGCTCAAGGCCGATGCCGAGCTGCCCATGCATTTGACTGCGTACACTCTCGGCTGAGTGGTCATAGGTGAAAACTAAGTCCTAAACAATGTGATTGGGTTCTAGCCTCATGGCCTATAATCCGGGTTCAAGAAATGAAGCAACGCGAAAGCCGGCCCCTATGAGAGACACAGGCACTCCGGCTTTCACATCCCTTTCCCCAGCGGGGCGGGCTCGGTTCAAGCTTAATATGAAAAGTGGTTTGCACCAAATCGATGGTGCAAACCACTTTTTGTTAGGCTATGAAAATCTAGCGCTTACTTCACGGCGTTGAGCCACTGTTCCTTGGTGGCCTTTTCACTCTCGAGCTTGGACTTCTTGGCCGGGTCGGACTCGGCGGCGATCTTGGCATCGAGCTCGTCGAGCTGGGCCTTGAGCTGGGTCTCGAAGCTGGAGACTCGGGCGTCGGCCTCGGGGTCGCTCTTCTGCCAGGCGGCCTGTTCGACGGCCTTGATCTTGTTGTCGACGGCGTCCAGCCGGCTTTCGATGCGGTGCATGTCCTCACGAGGCACGTAGCCGATCTGATCCCACTCGTCCTGGATGTCGGCCAGCGCCTGACGAGCCTTCTTGGCGGCCTTCTCGTCGGCGACCGGTACCAGAGCCTCGGCCTTCTTCAAGAGCTCTTCCTTCTTGGCAAGGTTGTCCTTCTCGTTGGAGCTCATCTGGTCGCGGTCGGCCTGACGCGCGTTGAAGAAGACGTCGCATGCCTCGCGGAAGCGTGCCCACAGCTCGTCGTCTTCCTTGCGCCCGGCACGTCCGGCAGCCTTCCAGCGGTCCATCAGCTCGTTGAATTGGTGCGAGGTGGCGCCCCAGTCGGTGGAGTCCTTGATTTCATTGGCTTCCTTGATGATCTCTTCCTTGACACGCTTGGTCTCCTCGCGGGAGGCGTCGCGGGCCTGAGCCCACTTGCGACGGTGCTGGTTGAAGGTGGTGCGTGCGGCGGAGAAGCGCTTCCAGAGCGCATCGGCGGTCGGCTTGTCGATGCGGATGGTAGTGCGCTGATGCTGCTGCCAAGCCTCGAAGAGCGAACGGAACTTGTCGGCGGTGGAACGCCAGTTCGTGTTCTCTGAAAGCGAATTTGCGAGGTCTTCGGCCTTCTCCACGATGGCTGTGCGCTCCTTGATCGCCTTCTCGAGAGCGGCCTTGCGCGCCTCGGCCAGCTCAGCCTTCTTGGCTTCTCCAGCCTTCTTCAGCTCCTCGTACTGTGCCTTGAGCGCGGCGATATCGCCGACGATGGCCGGATTGGTGGTTTCCTCGCCCAGGTTCTTGACCGATTCGTCGATCTCGTGGGGCTTGATGTTCGCGGCCTTGAGACGCGTGGCAAAGAGATCGAGCTTGGCCTTGAGATCGAGATAACGGCGGGCATAGAGCGTCAGTGCCTCTTCATTGGTGGCTCCGGGGAATTCACCGACTTCGCGTTCGCTTTCGCCTTCACGTACGTAAACCGTGCCCTTCTCGTCCACGCGTCCAAACGCTTCGGCAGCCTTGACGTCGGCCTCGGAGTAGGTGTGAGCAGGGGCTGTAACCGGGTGCTTTGCAGGTTTCTTGGCAAAGGCCAGGGGAGAGGGAACGTGCGGCTTCGGCGCAGGCTTGGCAGGCGCTGCCGATGTGGTAGGCGCAGGTGCACTCGGCGTGTCGTCAGGCTTCGGTGCGGCCGGCGCAGTCGGTGCTGCTGCGTCCGCAGCCTTCGGCGCCTGAGGCTCGGCCGGAGTCTGCGCTGCCGTCGTTTCTACTGGTTGGGACGTGGCGCTGGCCTGTGCGTCCGCGGCAGGCTGCCCTGCCTGTGCGTTGGATTCATTGGTGTTTTCGGTTTCAGTGACTTGTTCGTCGGCCATGGCCAGCTCCTTGAGAGTCTTCGTGTAACAGGTGTTGCGGGTTCGAGACGGATGCCTCATTTTTCCACAACACCATTTATTATAGGGAGTTATGGCAAAAGGCGCATCAATATCAGGATTTCCGGAATGGCTGCCCGAAGAACGGGTGGTCGAACAGCGTGTCATCGACACGGTCCGCAGGGTTTTCGAACTCAACGGATTCATCGGCATCGAGACCAGAGCGGTCGAGGAAGGCTCGAGTCTGCTGAAAAAGGGCGAGACCAGCAAGGAGATTTATCTGCTGTCCCGGCTGCAAGAGGTCGGACACGAATCCGACACCCCGATCGAGCATCGTCTCGGGCTTCATTTCGATTTGACCGTTCCGCTCAGCCGTTATGTGGTCGAGCATTCCGGTCAGCTCACCTTCCCGTTCAAACGCTGGCAGATTCAGAAGGTCTGGCGTGGTGAGCGTCCGCAGGAAGGCCGTTTCCGTGAGTTCGTCCAGGCCGACATCGATGTGATTGGCAACGGCGAGCTGGAAGACCACTATGAGGTCGAGCTGCCGTTGGTCATGGTTCAGGCGCTTGAGCAGCTGCGTCAGTTCGGCCTGCCCAAGGCCACGGTGCACGCCAACAACCGCAAGCTTTCCGAAGGTTTCTACCGCGGTCTGGGCCTGAGCGATATCGAAGGCGTGCTGCGTGAGATCGACAAGCTCGACAAGATCGGTGCCGACGAAGTGGTCAAGCTTCTGGTCAGTGAATGCGGTGCGAACGAGGCGCAGGCACGGGCCTGCCTTGAGCTGGCAGAACTGACCGCCAAGGACGGCAAGGAACTGCTCGAGAAGTTCGATGAATTGTGCGCTGGTCATAATATTTCGCAGGATACCGATGCCTACAAGCTCGCTCGCGAAGGCCTCGACACGTTGGCGATGATCGTCGACGAAGCGGCCATCACCCGTCCCGGTTCCGTCATTGCCGATCTGAAGATCGCGCGCGGCCTCGATTACTACACCGGATCGGTCTACGAGACGTTCCTTGACGGCGCCGACCAGCTCGGTTCCATCTGCTCCGGTGGTCGTTACGACAATCTCGCCTCGCAAGGCAACAGGAAATACCCGGGTGTGGGCCTTTCCATTGGATTGTCGCGTCTGGTCTCGTATATGCTGCACACCGCGGGCGCGCACGCTTCACGCGTGTCTCCGGCAGCCGTCATGGTGGCCGTGTGGAACGAAGACGACCGTCTGGATTGCAACCATATCGCCACTGCCTTGCGCGATCGAGGCATCGCCGCCGACGTCGCCCCGAAGGCAGCGAAACTCGGCAAGCAGATCAAGTACGCCGACAAACTGGGCATCCCGTATGTCTGGTTCCCGGCAGATGCGTCAGGCGACGGCGAGGGCAGCGACCATGACGAAGTGAAGAACATCATCACCGGCGAGCAGGTCCCCGCCGACGCCAAGTCATGGCAACCCGATACGCTGTATGCTCAGCAAACCGTCTCTTTGGACAAATAAAAGAGCGCGGATTCTCGCGGTTTTCGAGCGGTTAGTAGATAAGGAATAGAGGGAGCATGAGCCAGACGGCTTATAGAACACACCATGCCACTGAAGTCACCGAGGCCTTGATCGGTCAGAAAGTAACCCTTGCGGGCTGGGTCGACCGCAGACGCGACCACGGCGGCGTCGCCTTCATCGATTTGCGCGACAGCACCGGCCTGGTGCAGATTGTCATCTACGACGAGGAGATCGCCCGTCCGCTGCGCAGCGAATTCGTCATCCAGGTCGTCGGCGAGGTGCGCGAGCGTCCGGACGGCAATGAGAACGAGCATCTTTCCACCGGCAAGGTGGAGGTCGTCGTCGAGTCCCTCAAGGTGTTGGCCAAGTCCGACGCCCTGCCGTTCCAGGTTTCCACGGCCCTCGAAAACGAGGCGGAGAACAAGCTGCCCGGCGAGGACATCAGGCTTAAGTACCGTTACCTCGATCTTCGTCGTCCCTCCATGCAGCGCAACCTGAAGCTGCGCAGCGATATGACCCGTGCCGCACGCCATGCGCTGGAGGATATGGACTTCACTGAGGTGGAGACCCCGACCTTCATCAAGTCCACGCCTGAGGGAGCCCGCGATTTCGTGGTGCCGGCCCGCCTGGTTCCCGGTTCCTGGTACGCGCTGCCACAGTCCCCGCAGCTCTTAAAGCAGCTGCTGATGGTCGGTGGCGTCGAGCGTTACTTCCAGCTGGCCCGCTGCTATCGAGACGAGGACTTCCGTGCCGATCGTCAGCCCGAGTTCACCCAGCTCGACATGGAGATGAGCTATGTCGACCAGGAAGACGTGATGGCCATGGCCGAGAAGGTCATCGCCGCCATCTGGAAGACCCAGGGCTACGACATCAAGCTGCCGATCGATCGCATCACCTGGCAGGACGCCATGGACAAGTACGGTTCCGACAAGCCCGACCTGCGCTTCGGCAACCCGATCGTCGAGCTCACCGATTACTTCAAGAACACGCCGTTCCGCGTCTTCCAGGCACCGTACGTCGGCGCTGTGGTCTTCCCGGATGGTGCGGACACCCCGCGCCGTCAGTTCGACGCATGGCAGGAATGGGCGCGCCAGCGTGGCGCCAAGGGTCTCGCCTACGTGCAGTTCACCGGTGACGGCACCTTGAAGGGCCCCGTGGCCAAGAACCTTTCCGATGAAGAGCGCAATGGACTTAAAGAAGCCGTGGGCGCCAAGGACGGGGATGCGGTGTTCTTCGCCGCGGGCCCGCGTGAATCCTCCCAGCTGCTGCTCGGCGCCGCCCGCGTCGAGATCGCGCGTCGTGCCGGCTTGCTCGACCCGAAGAAGTTCGCATTCACCTGGGTGGTGGACTTCCCGCTGTTCAAGCGCGCCGATGACCCGGATGACGACGATGTGGCGGTCGGCAACTCCAAGTGGACCTCCATGCATCACCCGTTCACCATGCCGAGCGCCGACTGGATCGACAAGTTCGATAAGGATCCGGAGCATGCGATGAGCGACTCCTACGACATCGTCTGCAACGGCGAGGAGATGGGCGGCGGTTCGGTGCGTATCCACCGCAACGACATCCAGGAGCGCGTGCTCGACGTGCTCGGTATCGGGCAAGAGGAAGCGCAGGAGAAGTTCGGCTTCCTGCTCGAAGCCTTCAAATACGGTGCCCCGCCTCACGCAGGCATCGCGCTGGGTTGGGACCGAACGGTTTCGATCTTGGCCGGTTGCGACACCATCCGCGACGTCATCGCCTTCCCGAAGGCCGGCGGCGGCCGCGATCCGCTCACCGGCGCACCGGCCCCGATTTCGGACGCCCAGCGTGCCGAGACCGGCGTCGATTACGATCCGGAAGAGGACGAAGACTGATTTGATTTTGTAATATTCATTACAAATCGCCAACGTATGAATGTGTCCAGTTCATTTTGAGCTGGACACATTTGTATGCACGGGCAGCCGAAACCATTGATATTCTCAAAATGATAGGCAATATTAAACAAGTAACAATAATTGCTGATATGTCTCAATAATTTCGCTGGTAACTATGTGGTAACACTGTGCAGGTATACTGCTTTCATGTCTGAAACAAAAGAAACCACTATAAAAACGCGCGAAAATGACGCGTCGAAACCATTGATGGACGAAAACCATCCACTGGTTGAGCTGTCCCATGTGGAGAAGCATTTCGGCAAACTCCATGTTCTGAAGGATATCAATCTCAAAGTCAACAAGGGCGAGGTGCTGGTCGTCGTCGGACCTTCCGGTTCCGGCAAATCCACGATGTGCCGTACCATCAACAGGCTCGAGACCATCGATTCCGGCACGATCCGCATTGACGGCCAGCCGCTGCCGCAGGAAGGCAAGGACCTCGCCAACCTACGTGCCGAAGTCGGCATGGTCTTCCAGCAGTTCAATCTGTTCGCCAACAAGACGATTCTGCAGAACGTCACACTGGCACCTGTCAAGGTCCGTCACATGGACAAGAAGGATGCGGACGACCTTGGCATGGATTTGCTGGCACGAGTCGGAGTCGAGAACCAGGCCAACAAGATGCCGTCCCAGCTTTCTGGCGGTCAGCAGCAACGCGTCGCCATCGCCCGTGCGCTTGCCATGCAGCCCAAGATCATGCTGTTCGACGAGCCCACCAGCGCGCTCGATCCGGAAATGGTCAATGAGGTGCTTGATGTCATGATCAAGCTCGCCAGCGAGGGCATGACGATGATCTGCGTGACCCACGAGATGGGCTTCGCTCGCAAGGCGGCCGACCACATCGTATTCATGGCCGACGGGAAGATTCTGGAAAAAGGAACGCCTGACGAGTTCTTCGACCATCCGAAGACAGATCGTGCCAAGGACTTCCTCTCCAAGATTCTTACGCACTGACCTTTTTGACGTGCGTCGGTGATATCGGAGGTTTTTGTCAATCGCGATTGCCGTCAGCTGTGACACACGTCACGACATCAACAAGGCAACAGATCATTAATCCGCTAAACAGCGAATGGGGAAGTATCGGGAAAGCAACAATCTATGAAACCATCATTCAACCATTTTTCGCGCACCTGGCGCAGGGTCCTCGCGGCCTTCTGCGCACTGGCTTGCGTGTTTACCGTAGCCGCGTGCGGCACGGACAACGAGGCGGGCAAGATCCGCATCGGCATCAAATTCGACCAACCTGGGGTCGGCTTCAAGAAATCCGGCACCTACGTCGGATTCGATGTGGACGTGGCCCGCTACATCGCCCGCACCCTCGGCTATTCCGACGACGAAATCGTCTTCAAGGAAGCGCCGAGCAAGCAGCGTGAGGCCATGTTGCAGAACGGCGATGTCGATATGGTCATCGCCAGTTATTCCATCACCGATGAACGCAAGAAAGCCGTCACGTTCGCCGGTCCGTATTTTGTGGCCGGGCAGGACCTGATGGTTCGCAAGGACGACCACGAGATCACCGGCCCCGACAGTCTCAACGGCAAGCGTCTGTGCTCGGTGACCGGTTCCACATCGGCCGAAGTGATCAAACAGAAGTTCTCGTCGAAAGTACAGCTGATGGAGCAGCCCGGTTACGCGGAATGCGCGACCGCGTTGTTCAGCGGCATCGTCGACGCGGTGACCACCGATGACATCATTCTGGCAGGCCTCGCCTCCAACGCCCACGGCAAGCTGAGACTCATCGGCAAGCCGTTCACGCAGGAATACTATGGTGTCGGCGTCAAAAAGGGCAACCTCAAATTCGCCAGGAAAATCGACAAGGCCATCGCGCAGATGGAAAAGGACGGTTTCTGGAAACGCGCCATCACCGACAATACGCGTGGGGTCAAGTACAAGCCGAATATGAAATATAATCCGCCGAAGCCGGATCTCGGGCAGACGGGAGTCGCGAAATGAGTGAATTCCTGCAATTGTTCAGCCAATATAATGTTCCCGGCGCATTTCTGGTCAATATCGAGCTGACCCTTTTCTCGGCGCTGTTCTCGCTGGTGCTCGGAGTCATCCTCCTGATGATGCGCATCTCGCCGATCTCTTCTTTGCGAACCGTGGCGAGCGCCTACGTCGAGTTCTTCAAGAACATGCCATTGACCATCATCATGGTGTTCATGGTGCTCGGCGCCTTCGCCCAGCTCAAGCTGACGTTCTCCAATACGTTCGCCGTCAACTTCTTCTGGCTTGCGGTCACAGGCCTGTCGCTCTACACGGCGGCATTCGTCTGCGAATCCCTGCGTTCCGGCATCAACACCGTCCCGCTGGGGCAGGCCGAGGCGGCTCGTGCGCTGGGCTTGAATTTCATGCAGTCCGCCACCCAGGTCATTCTGCCGCAGGCCTTCCGCGGTTCCGTAGCGCCACTTGGCAACACATTGATCGCGTTGCTGAAGAACTCGACGGTAGCCGCGGCCGCGTCGGTGGCCACCGAAACGTCGAGCCTGATGAGCGAGATGATCGAGTTCCATGCGAATTCCATCGTCGCGATCTTCCTGATCTTCGCGTTCGGCTACGTCATTCTGATCATTCCCATCGGGGCGCTGACAACGGTGCTTTCGAACAAGCTCGCGGTACGGAGGTGAACGCATGAGCAAGAACAACAACGAATCGTCCGTACTCTTCGACGAGCCGGGGCCCAAAGGCAAACGTCGTATCCGCATCGCCAACTGGATCGGCGGCATCCTCGTCGCCATCCTCGTGGTCCTCATCCTCATGCGCCTGCACAACCCGCCGGACGGCGAAAACCAGCTGGACTGGGAGCTTTGGAAGCCGGCGCTTGACGGCGAGGCCTGGACGGACTTCTACCTGCCCGGGCTGTGGATGACCATCAAGGCCGCCACGCTCGCGGTCATCGGTTCGGTCGTCTTCGGCCTGCTCTTCGGCATCGGCCGATTGCTGCCAAGCAAGATCGTGAGGGCCGTTTCCGGCGTCATCGTCGAGTTCTGCCGCGCGGTGCCGGTGCTGATGTTCATGATCTTCTTCTGGAGGCTCTTCTCCTTCATGGGCATCCAAAGTGCTTCCTATTGGGCCGTCGTGCTCGGCCTGATCCTCTATAACGGCTCCGTGGTCGCCGAACTGGTGCGCAGCGGCGTAGGCAACCTGCCTGGCGGACAGCGGGAGGCCTCGTTGGCCCTAGGGCTCACCACCACGCAGTCACTGATGCAGATCGAAGTGCCACAGGCCGTCTACGCCATGCTGCCGGCCGCGGTGACCCAGCTGGTGGTGGTATTGAAGGATACCGCGCTCGGCTCGATCATCATGTACACGGACCTTTTGCAGGAATCCCGTCGTCTCGGTTCGATGTACTTCAACATCCTGCAGACGTTGGTGGTCGCCGGCGTGGTCTACTTCATCGTCTGCGCGCTGCTCTCCAAGCTTGCGGAATGGCTTCCGAGCCGTATGCAGGAACGCACCGCCGCACCGACCGAGCCGGAACCCGTCGCGCCGATCGCCATCATGGACGCCTCGAACGTCAACCAGATCGCGGTGGCCAAGGAAGTGGATGAGGATCGTTACGGCGGGGTTCCGCGTCGCTATCACGTCCATCACCGCGGTTCCAACGCTTCGGTGCGCGAATGGCGTAAGACCCGCTATATGCAGGGCTACGATGCCACGCACCCGGAGAGCGAGAAGGATCCCGAACATATCGAGTTCCCTGACATCCCGATTCCCGGACTGAAGCACGGTCCGCATGGGGCCAAGCCTGGCGAAGGCAAGAACGAGTAGGTTATAGCGTTTTGCCATGGTGACCATCACTTTGCGGGTGGTCACCATTTTTGTCGATTATACGTTTGCTGGTTGGTCGTGGGATGGGAGGATATGCGATGTTCGACACGCTCCGGGCTGAGCCGTAAAAACGTAGTCCTGTGGACTGCGTTTAGACGAAGTGGACGCGATATATCGAGCGTGAAGACAAAATCTTTGATTGTGTTCGGCCAAGTCTTTACGGTCGAACATCGCATATCCTTCCATCCCACTTATGCAGCGTTCAATATGACAGACATAATGTCATGGCATTCTATTCTCCGTACTGTAATCGGTCTTGAAAAGTCATTCAAAACGGCTCAAGGTAAATTTGCTGCGTAGCCGGTGACCTATAGACTTGGGGCTATGACACAGAGTTTAGGGCAGCTGGCACCGAGCTGGGACGGCGGCGGCGAGAAACGCAACATCGATGCCGACGAAATCTATGACAGGTTTTTCGAATGGGTGCGCGAGAACAAGGGCATCGACCCGTGGCCGCACCAGGAGGAGGCCGTCATGGACCTTCTGGCCGGCGACCATGTCATCCTGAGCACACCGACCGGTTCCGGCAAATCGCTGGTGGCGCTGGGCATGCATTTCGCGGCGTTGTGCACCGGAAGGCGTTCCTACTATACCGCGCCGATCAAGGCGCTGGTCAGCGAAAAGTTCTTCGACCTGGTCGAGGCATTCGGCCGTGACAACGTCGGCATGATCACCGGTGACACCAGTATCAATTCCGAGGCGCCGATTATCTGCTGCACCGCCGAGATTCTGGCCAATCAGGCCTTGCGTGAGGGCGTGAACGCCGACATCGGCTGCGTGGCGATGGACGAGTTCCACTACTATGGCGATGCCGAACGTGGGTGGGCCTGGCAGGTGCCCCTGCTGACACTTCCCAAGACCCAGTTCCTGCTGATGAGCGCGACACTTGGCAACGTCGATGCCATTGCCGACAAGCTCGAGGACATGACCCGCAGCGATGTGGACGTGATCGACGACGCGCCGCGTCCGGTGCCGTTGAGCTACGAATACACCGACAAACAGTTGGCCGGCACGGTCGAATTGCTGTTCAACCGCGGCGATACCCCCATTTATGTGGTCCATTTTTCGCAGGACGCTGCATTGGAAACCGCTCAGGCGCTTGCCAGCACGGGAGTCTCCAGCAAGGAACAGCGCAAGGAGATCAGCGAGGCCATCAAGGGCACGCGGTTCACCACGGCGTTCGGCAAGATCCTGCAGCGCCTGCTGCGCACCGGCGTCGGCATCCACCACGCGGGCATGCTGCCGCGCTATCGACGCCTGGTCGAGCAGCTCGCCCAGCAGGGACTGCTGCCGGTGATCTGCGGCACCGATACGCTCGGCGTCGGCATCAACGTGCCGATTCACTCGGTCGTGCTGACGCAATTGACCAAATTCGACGGGTTCAAGATGCGCAAACTGCGTGCCCGCGAATTCCATCAGATCGCGGGGCGTGCCGGGCGTATGGGATTCGATACCGAGGGGCTGGTGGTCGCAGAGGCCCCGGAGTTCGAGATCGAGAACGCCAGGGCCATCGCCAAGGCCAACGGTGACCCGAAGAAGCTCAAGAAGATCAAGCGCAAGAAGCCCCAAGAGGGTTTCGTCACCTGGAACAAGGGGACGTTCGACAAGCTTATCGAGGCGGCTCCGGAAACACTTGTACCGCATATGAAGATCAGCCATTCCATGGTCCTGAACGAGGTGGCGCAGGGCGGTGACGCACGCGAGCGTATCGACAGGCTCATCGATGACTCCTCACAGACCCCCGAACAGAAGGAACATCTGCACCAGCGTGCCGACGAGATTTTCCAGACCATGTTCGATTCGTCCTTCATTGAGGCCGAGGACAATGGCCGTGGTGGCAAGGATTATTTCCTTGCAGTCGATGTGCCGGACAATTTCGCACTCGACCAGCCGCTTTCGCCGTTCCTGCTGGCGGCGCTGGAACTGCTCGATCCCGAATCCGACACCTACGCACTTGATGTCATTTCTATGGTCGAGGCGACGCTGGAAGACCCCAAACAGGTCCTGAAAGCCCAGCAACGGCAGGCGCGTGACAAGGCGATGGCCGAGATGAAGGCCGACGGTCTCGATTACGACGAGCGCATCGATAAGTTGCAAGAGGTTACTTGGCCCAAGCCGCTCGAGGAAACGCTCGACGCAGCCTTCGACGAATACCGCCACGATGTGCCGTGGGCCAACGACTACGAGCTCAGCCCCAAATCCGTGGTGCGCGACATGGTGGAGACGGCCAGCGATTTCACCGGCTACATCGCCCGCTACAACATCGCGCGCAGCGAGGGCACGCTGCTGCGCTACCTTTCCGACGCCTACCGATCGCTGGCGCGCACGGTGCCGGTGGAGAAGCGCAACGACGAGCTGGAGGACATCATCTCCTGGCTGCGCGTGGTCGTGCGTTCCGTGGATTCCAGCCTCGTCGACGAATGGGAGAACGCTGGAGGCGATTCGGCCGCCGATGCTGAAAGCGTGGCGCTCTCAGCAGCCGCACCGGGTGGCAAGGCCGCCGTGGTGGAAGACAGACGCGGACTCATTGTGCTCATCCGTAACGCCATGTTCCGTCGTATCCAGCTGATGGACCAAGACCGTCCTGAGGAGCTCGGTGCACTCGACAAGGACTGGGGTTACGGCGTGCACGAATGGGACGATGCCCTCGGACGCTATTATGACGAGCACGAATACGTCGGCATCGACCAGAAGGCACGCAGCGGCGATCTGTTCATCCTGGACGATCGCAACGAGGCCAAGGAGCACACCTGGAAGGTGCGGCAGATTATCGACGATTCCGACGGCGAGCACGACTGGGCCATCACCGGTACGGTCGACCTCGATGCCACGCAGGAAAGCGGCGAGGTGGTCTTTCTCGATTATCGCGTCAGCGACGAACTGGTGATGTAAGCCCGTAATGGTAAAAGTGTGAAAATTCATCTTATTGACGTTCTTGGTGCAAGCAAGTTGCCGAAAATATGCGGATTGAGCGAGCATTCTTTGTTTTTAGGGTCTCTTGGTGCACCAAGAGACATAACAATTGAAGAATTCGGGTTCTTTTTGCGTTTTTTTGATGTCTTGGTTACGCCAAGATAGCAGAAAACGAACAAATGTTCGAATGCGAGGTATAGGATAAGAATATGACCGTGGATTTGTTCAGCGCCGCCGATGCGCCCGAAGACGTGACCCGTCCGCTTGCCGTGCGGATGCGGCCGACGACGCTTGACGACGTGGTGGGTCAGCAACAGGTCTTAGGCGAGGGCTCGCCGTTGCGCAGGCTTGCCAGCCCGGCATCCAAAGGTTCCTTGACCGCGCCGAGCTCAATCATCCTCTTCGGGCCTCCGGGAGTTGGCAAGACCACGTTGGCCTATATTGTGGCCCAGCAGTCCGGACGCGATTTCGAGGAGCTTTCCGCCGTCACCTCCGGAGTCAAGGATGTGCGCGCGGTCTTGGAGCGTGCACACGAACGGTTGGTGACGCAAGGGCGTGAGACGGTGCTGTTCATCGACGAGGTGCACCGTTTCTCCAAATCCCAGCAGGACGCGCTGCTTCCCAGCGTCGAAAACCGCGATGTCACGTTCATCGGAGCGACCACCGAGAACCCGAGTTTTTCCATCAACAAGCCGTTGCTCAGTCGTTCGGTGGTGGTCAAGCTTGAGTCGCTGGAACCCGGCGACTTGAAAACCCTGATTACGCGTGCGCTTGACAGTGAACATGGGCTTAAAAGCGAGGTCAAGGCCAGCGATGAGGCGATAAGCGAGATCATTCGTATGGCCGGAGGAGACGGACGCAAGACGCTCACGATCCTCGAAGCGGCCGCGGGTGCGGTCACCGGCGACAAGGAACGCAAGAAAGGCGCTCGCAAGCCGATCATCACCCCTGACGTCGTTTCCTCGGTCATGGATTCGGCGACGGTACGTTACGACAAGGACGGCGACGACCATTACGACGTCGCCTCCGCGTTCATCAAATCGATGCGGGGCTCGGACCCGGATGCTGCATTGCATTATCTGGCCCGTATGCTGCGTGCGGGGGAGGACCCGCGCTTCATCGCGCGTCGTATCATGATCGCCTCGGCCGAAGAAGTCGGCATGGCCGCGCCCCAGATCCTGCAGGTCACCGTCGCCGCAGCGCAGGCCGTCGCCATGGTCGGCATGCCCGAGGCACGGATCATCCTCTCCGAGGCGGTCATCGCCGTAGCCACGGCTCCCAAGTCCAATGCCAGCTACAACGCCATCAATCAGGCGCTCGCCGACGTCGACGCCGGCATGATCGGACAAGTGCCGCTCTGGCTGCGCAACGCCCCGACCAAGCTGATGAAGGACTGGGGCAACAAGGAAGGCTACATATACGCGCACGATGCCCCTGGGGCCGTCGCCACGCAGCAATACATGCCCGATGAACTGGTGGGACGTGAATACTATCACCCCAACAACCGTGGCTACGAGCGCGAGGTGGGGCCGAGGTTGGAAAAGATACGTCAGATTCTGCATGGCGGGGCTGCCAACGACCAAAAAGAATCAGGCGGTGCTTCAGACGGTCGAGACAAATAGCTGGAAACGATTAGAATTATTAAAGGATAAGGCAGCAGCCATCATCAAAGGAGTGTCTATGGCAGACGAAACCAACAAGAATGAGAAATTGATCGTCAACTGCATACCGGTTCGTGAAAAGGACAGGCAGCGGTTCATCGAGGCAGCGGGTGACGTACCCATCGAATTCTGCGGTGATTATAAGCATTATGGCGATATGAAAGTGAAGGCGCAGATACCGGAGGGGCTTCGCGGAAAAGCGACGGCGGTGCTCGGTAATTTCGACCCGTCCATTGCCGAGCAATTCACGAACCTCGAATGGTTGCAGACATGGAGTGCGGGCGTCGATGCCTATATCAAGCCAGGTGTGCTGCCTGAAAGTGTGACGATCACCAGCGCTACGGGTGCCTATGGCCAATCTGTGGGCGAACATATGATCGCCATGATGTGGGCGTTGATGAAGAACTTCACCCGGTATGTGTGCGATCAGACGAAACATCAATGGAAGGACGAAGGTACCGTACTCACACCGAACGGCGCGACGGCTCTGGTCATCGGCACCGGCGATATCGGCTCGCATTTTGCACGTCTCGCCAAAGGTGCCGGCATGCGTACGGTCGGTGTGCGGCGCAGTGCCGACAAACCTGTTGAAGGCATCGATGAGATGCATGGTTTCGATGAACTCGATACGTTGTTGCCGCAGGCCGATGTTGTGGCGTTGTCTCTGCCGAGGGCGGCCGATACCCATCATCTGCTTGATGCACGTAGGATTGGCCTGCTGAAAAAGGATGCCATTGTCATCAACGGCGGGCGCGGAGATGCTCTCGACGACGATGCCTTGGCCGAGGCTTTGAGTCGTGGTGCCATCCGTGGTGCCGGTCTGGATGTCTTCGAGACGGAACCGCTGCCGAGCGACCATCCGCTTTGGGATGAACCGCGGTGCCTCATGACCCCGCACGTCGCCGGCGGCAGCCATCTGGCCAGCAACGACGCCCGTATCGTCGACATCGCCGTCGCCAACGTGCGCCGATATGTCAACGGCGAGCCGTTGCAGGACAACGCGCATCGCTAGATACAAGGAATACCGGATGGCCGTGTGGCTATCTACCGGTTTGCATGCTGATAGCTGTGGTTCGACTCCATTGGAGTCGAACCACAATTGCTATCGGGAAGGAGAATTGGTCAGTTTGCCCTGAGGTTTTTCCGGCCGTTCCATCGATGCAACATGTATTGAAATATACAAGAATCCGTCATTCCGACGATTCGGAATAACGGATTCTTGGTTGATGCCAACCAAAACAAATTCAGCAGAAGCCGATCACGGGAATGGATGGGCTTTACTTATACGCCTCGTCCAGCTGGGCTTCCATGTCGTCGAAGCGATCGACCTGCGGGTGGAAGATCGGATGTCCGGCGGCGACCACGAGCAGCGGCTTCTCGAGTGTGCGCAGATTGTCGACAGGATTCTCGTCCAACACCAGCAGATCGGCGGACTTGCCGACTTCCAGCGAGCCGGTCTCGTCGCTCAGGCCCAGGATTTCGGCGGTGACCTGAGTGCCGGCGTGGAAGGCTTCGGCCTTGCTGAATCCGGCATAACGGTTGAGCAGATCCATCTCGCGCCACGTACCGTACTGCGGCACGAACGGCATGGCGGTGTCGGTGCCGACGCCGACCTTGATGCCGGCTTCGTGCGCCTGCTTCGCACCGTTGACCATGCCTTCGACCACCGGCACGGAGTTCTCCATCTGGATGTCGGTCATGTTGAGTGTTTCCTGAGAGAGATACTTCATCGGCAGACCGGCGGAAAGCGTCGGCTCCAAGGCGCTCCAGCCCCGCAGCGAGTTCGGGTTGTTCAGGAAGAGCTCCGTGAGCTCGTCGTCCAGCGTGCAACCGTGCTCGATGGTGTCGACGCCGGCCTTCAAGGCCCTGCGAACGCCTTCCTCGCTCTGGGCGTGTGCCGCGACGATGATGTCGTTGGCGTGGGCCGCCTCGCAGATGGCCCGCATCTGCTCTTCGCTCATCTGTGGGGCTCCGGCCTCGCCGAGCACCTGCGAATCGGTGACGCCGCCGGTGGCCGCGATCTTCAGCGCATTGACGCCATGGTCGATGCTATATTCTGCTTCGCTACGCGCTTCTTCCGGGGTGGTGCTCTCCATGGCCACCAGCGGAGCGCCATGGCCGTCGGGAATCGCGAGCATCGGGCCGGCGGCCAAAATGCGCGGTCCGACCATCTTTCCGGCGTTGATACGGTCGCGGATGGCGACGACCTCATACCCGACATCGCCGACGGTGCGGATGGTGGTGACCCCGGAGTTGAGCAACGTCATGATGTTCGACTTGCTGGTCTCGTACATGAAGAGTCTGCCCGGGGCCGAATGCACAAGCTTCGCGGTCTTGCGCTGGCCTTCGGGTGTGCTGCCCTTAGGGTCGAGAGGGCGCCCTTGAGAGAAGGTATGGGTATGGCCATTGATCATGCCGGGGGAGACGACCTTGCCGCTTCCGTCCAGCTTGTGATAGCCCGGAGGCACCACAACGGTCGACGAGGGGCCGATTTCCCGGATCTTGCCGAGACCGTCCACGACGATGGTCGTGTCGCTTAACGTGCGGCCGTCAACGTCGCCGGTGGCTATGGTGGCATGTTCGATGGCGAATGGTTCTATAGCGGTATTGCGTGGTGCGTGCATATCGTCTCCTTGATAAGCAAAACAGTTTGATTGAGGCTCTGTTCCACTCTATCAGGATTTATCACATAACATTGCGAAAGAAATGAATTTATGACTTCATTTCGTAGACATCACAAACAGATTGCGATGCGCCCCGCTATAACCGCACCACCGAAAGAATTCCGATTTTAAGACTCAGCAATACGGCAAGATACATTGCGCACAGAATAATGAAGATCATATCTTTTCCGGTTACGCGCATGGCGTGCCAGTGGGTGCGGTGGATGCCTTCCTCGTAGCTGCGCGCATCAAGCGCTAGCGAGAGGTTGTCGGAATGCCGCAGGGCTCCGGCGAAAATTGGGACGATGATGGCCACTATCGCCTTGATTCGTTTGGCAGGCGTTCCTGTTTCGATACTGCCGCCGCGTGCCGCCTGAGCGTCCATGATGTTGCGTGCCTCGTCGGCCAGCGTCGGCAGGAAGCGCAATGCCAGGCTCATCACCAACGCCAGTTCCTGGGTATGCAGGCCGAGGCGTCGCAATGGGGAAAGCAGAGAGCCGAATCCGTCGGTCAGCGCCGTAGGTGTCGTGGTCTGCAAGAGGATGATTCCCAGCAAAATGACCAGCCCGAAACGGCAGGTGTAGAGTATCGCCGCCATCACGCCCTCGTCGGTGATCGGGAAATTGAAGAGAGTTACCAAAGGCCTGCCCGTTCGCACGAAGAGCATATTGATGATGCCCATGACCAGAAGCAATATCAGGAATCCGCGCATGGCACGGAACAGGCGTTTCGGCCCGAGCTTCGCCGCCGCCGCGAGGACGATGACCATCAGCGCGGTCAGCCCAAGCTGCGGCAGGGAGCTGACCATGAACGAGGTGAACATCAGCACGAGGAACACGACCAGTTTGACCCGTGGGTCAAGGCGCGCGATGAGACTTGGACGTTGGCTGGTTTCTGAAGGCGTATCGTCGGTTGTCGGTTTGCCGGCACTCGCCAATTGGGCGGTTTCCTCGCCTGTTCCGCTCTGAGCGGTACCGTCTTGTGCAGTTTCGCCCAGAGTGATGACACGGTCGGCGAGCTGACGCGCCTGACGCGGTGAGTGGGTGATCAGGACTATTGTGACGCCATGCGCGTTGAGCGTGCGTACCAGCGCGTAGATGCGCTCGCTGGCCGTGGCGTCAAGTCCCGCCGTCGGTTCGTCAAGAATCAGAATACGCGGGCCGCAGGCGATGATGCCGGCGATGGCGGCAAGGCGTTGCTGACCGCCGGAAAGCGAGAAGGGGGATCGTTCGGCCAGTTCACTGATCCCCAGCAGATCCAAGGCACGTTCCACGCGTTGATTGACGATCTGCGTCGGCAGACCCTGATTGTTGGGTCCGTATGCGACATCCTGCTTTACGGTTTCGGCGAAGAGCTGGTGCTCGGGTTGCTGCATCACCAGCCCCACGCTGGAACGCAGCGCTTTCTTATCACGTCGTGACATCGAACGCAAATCGATTCCCGCCACGTTGATAGAGCCGCTATCGGGTTTTGATAATGCTGTCATCAGTCTTGTCAGCGTGCTTTTGCCGGTGCCGTTGCGGCCCATGATGGCCACGACCTCGCCCTGCCTGATACACATCGAAAAGTCATGCAAAGTGTCGCTGCTGGCCTTCGGATAGCGGAACGACACGTGTTCGAAGCAGATGGCGGGTCCATCGGCACTGGATTCGATGTCGGATGCCGCAGAAGTTTCGTTTTTTCTGTTTTGGCTTGCGGCGTTGCCGGTCCGTACGTGTTCGAGTTCCTCGGTTGTGTCTGTGGCAGTGTTGGCCGAAGCGCTTCCGCCGCCTTCGTTTTTCCCGGTTTTGACGTCGATCGGGTTTCCCGAATTTGCTGCGATGATCAGACCGTCGGGTTTCAGCATTCCCGTGTCGTCCGCATTGGTCACCGAAAGCTTCAATGTGGCCTCTATCTGCGAGAGCCTGACCAGCCTCCCGTTTTCGAGACTGAGGATCCGATCCGCCGCCTTCAGCTCTTCGGGTCGGTGCGTGACATGGACGATGGTGGTCCCGGTTTTCTGGAGATTGTCGAGCACGCGCAGCACATCCTGCTGGGCTTCCAGGTCAAGCATCGCCGTCGGTTCGTCAAGTACGATCATCTTAGGGTTCATTGCCAGTATCCCCGCAATGGCGATGCGCTGCTGCTGGCCGCCGCTCATGCGCGAGGGGTCGTCGAGCAGGGAATCGTGCATGTCGACCGCGTTGAGGGACTCGGTGACCCTTGCCGTGATCTCGTCGGGTTCAAGAGCCAGGTTTTCCGGTCCGAACGCGACATCGTCGCCCACGACGGTGGTGATGATCTGATCGGCCGGATTCTGGAAGACCGCGCCGATGTCTTTGCGTGCCTTGCGATAGAGATCGCTGTGCGGGGTACCGGAAGAAAACACGTCGTAGCCGAGCAAGGTCACGCAGCCGTCATCGGGCGCGGCAAGCCCTGCAATCAGGCGGGAGAGCGTGGATTTGCCCGATCCGTTCGGGCCGACCAGACAGATGCGTTCGCCGGTGCGGATATCAAGGTCGATGCCGTTCAGCGCCCACGACTTGCCGCCGTCATAGCTGAAACGGATGCCGTTCAGCCGGGCTGCAAAGCCATTGGTGTCGTTTGCTTGGGTCGCTTTCGTTTTCCCGGTCCTTTGAACGCGATTCGCATGCTGATTCTTGTTGCCGGTTTTATTATCGATATCGTGGGCTGTAGAATACGCCGAAACCGAGCCCTCGCGCTCAGAAGACACGTAGGGCTCGGTATCAGCGTCAGTATTGTCGACCGTAGTCATTTCTGCGAAATCCCTAACGGTTCAACAGGTTGGAAATCGGCTTGTATATGGCGAAGGTGACCACGCCGTGGATGGCGAACTTGATCAGGTTGAACGGCAGCAGAATCGGCACGACCATCGCCAGCACCTGCGCGGTGGTCATATGTGCGTAGATCGGCGTGATAATGATATTGCCGCCGATGGCCGCGATCAGACCGAAAACCACGCCGACCAGGATGCCGACCAATGCGCCGACACGGGTGCGCATGCGCTTGTAGACCATGGCCGCCGGAACGCTCAGGAACACGGAGACCGCGATGGACATGATGGCGCCCCACGGGTTCATGAACAGGTGGGGGATCCAGCTCAGGACACTGACGATGAACGCCGCCATCGGACCGAACGCGAAGCCCGCGACCAGGCAGATGATGCCGGAAAGGTCGTATTTCAGCCACGGCACGCCGGGCATGATGGGGAATTCGATAAAGGAGGCCGCCATCGCCAGAGCCACGAACAGCGCGTAGATCGCGATGCGCTGCGTCGACCAGCGGCCCTTGTCGGCCACACCGGTGGAATGAGATGATTGCGTCTTGTCCCGCTGATAGGGGTCGGACGGATTTTGGGTACCAGAAATATTGCTCATGATGAGCCTCGTTTCTTTCATCCGGACTGTCACCGTTGGCCTCGGATTTTCACCGGATCGACCGCTTTCGCGGCTCGCGGGCTTCGGCAATGCTGTCGTTTTGAAATCGACAGTGCCGTTACCGCCAATAAGGAATTTCACCTTCCCTGAAACTTGCATTCCTATCTATACCCGTATGCATACCCAAAAGTCAAACGTTTTTGCGCACATTGATGAATTACACACGCGTGCTGTATGCATCGTGACAATGCCCGGGGTTCTTTCCGGTCTTGTTGCCGCCATCGTGTGGGGGTGCAAGAATAGGGGATATGACTGAAAACAACAACACTGTGGATATTGATGGTGCCGAAGGCAGGGAAGGCGCCACTTCAGAGCAATCTCCGATTGAGAAACTGGCCATCGTCGTGGTGACATACAAGAGGCAGAAGCTTTTGGCGCGGCTGTTCGATTCCATCAAGGCGCTGAACGCCGCCCCTTGGCGTGTGGTCGTGGTCGACAACGAACACAGCGACGATACCAAAGTGATGGTGCAGCGGTTTTCCGACGCGATCGATGCCCAGTGGGGCAAGACCGAGCCGGATGAAAGCGGCAACACCCAGCGTGTGGTCTATGCGCCGCAGGCGGGCAATATCGGCGGTTCCGGCGGCTTCTCCAACGGCGTGAAAAAGGCCTATGAACTCGGGGCCGTTTGGTTCTGGGTGATGGATGACGACGTGGCCGTGCTCCCGAACGCCATCGGGCAACTGGCCAAGTGGACGCCTCGCCACGACGTGATTCAGGGTTCGCGTCTGGATTACGACGGCGGCGATTTCTATTGGCAGTACGATTTCATCGTCCCGCTCGGCATCCCCAATCCCATCGCGCCCGCTGCGTTCGGCCCTTCCGGCTATCGCACGATGGATACGATGTGCTTCGAAGGCGGCCTGTTCCGTCGCAATATCGTGGAAAAGATCGGCCTGCCGGACCCGCGCTTCTTCATCTACTGGGACGACACGATCTACGGCTATCTGGCCAGCAAGGTAACCGATCCGATCGTGGTCAACGACAAGATCATCCAGCGTACGCGCGATATCGGCAACTGGGACATCGCCGGCGTCCGCCAGCTCAATTCGACCTCCGACATGAACCGTTACCACATCATGCGCAACCGCGGCTACATGGCCCGCTACTTCATGGCTCATGGCGACTATCGACCGGCATTGTTCGCTTTGGGTACGCTGCTGACCGCACTCAAAGAGGTCATCCGTCTTGTGGCCGTCGACCGCGAGCATATCAGGACCGGCCTCAAGGCCATTGCCAAAGGTTGGGTCGATTCGCGCAAGCTTTTGCATGACCCCAATTGGCAACCGATGCCGCCGCTGAAATAACGATACGGGGAAGGTTATGCGTCTGCATATTCAATTTAGGTGCTGATACAAGCGTATTGGCCATCGAGTGCGGTACAATGTCAACGATTATTTTTTCCAACCTGTTACAAGAGGGGTTAGCGATGATTGAGACAGCACAGGCCTTTGGCGTTGATATCGGTGGTTCTGGTATCAAGGCGGCCCCGGTGGATTTGGAAAAGGGTGAGTTCGCTCTGCCACGCCTGAAGATCCTCACCCCTGAGGTTTCCACCCCGGATGCTGTCGCAGCCATCGTTCGTCAGGAACTCGAGCATTTTGAAGTTCCGGCAGGGGCTCCGGTCGGCATCGCATTCCCCGCACCGATCAAGCCCGGCAAGCCGCTTGATTTCATGGCCAATCTCGACAAGTCATGGATCGGCCTGGACGTCACCGAAGTCTTCTCCAAGGCTTGTGGGCGTCCGGTCACCGTGGTCAACGATGCGGATGCCGCCGGACTCGCCGAACAGCAGTACGGTGCGGCCAAGGGTGAAGACGGGTTGGTTATCGCCACCACCCTCGGCACCGGTATCGGAACCGCGCTCATCTATAATGGCGTGCTGCTGCCGAACACGGAGCTTGGACATATCCAGCTGGAGAAGGGCAAGGGCGACGCCGAGAAGTACGCGGCATCCTCCGTGCGCGACAAGAAGAGCCTAGGCTACAAGAAGTGGGCCAAGCGCCTGACCAAGTATTACGGCCTGCTTGAGAAATACTTCAGCCCCGACCTCTTCGTGGTCGGCGGCGGGGTGAGCCGAATGGCCGACAAGTTCCTGCCCTATATCGATATCAAGACCCCGATTGTGCAGGCCAAGCTGCGCAACGAGGCGGGCATTGTGGGCGCCGCGTATTATGCGACGACCAAGCTTGTCTGATCGTTGGTTTTTGGAAGTTCCGTTCGGTGGTTGCCGGGCGGAACTTTTGTTTTGACTGAATATCCTGAAGTAGAATCGTCTCTGGTGGCTGCAGCCAGATCTTTCGATCATTGACAGGCAAAGATGTGGTCGAGGATTGATGCGGAATTGCGACATTGAAATTATTGGATGTGAATGGAGATCATGCGTTTTTCGTCAAGGGTCGGTTCGACCAAGCTCAATCCCATCGCCAAAGCTGAAGCCGAGGCAAGAAGCCGAGGAATCACACTCGATACCGTTAACGATTCCAATCCGACGAAGCATGGTCTTGCCCCCGCGGAAGTGCCAGGCGTTTATACCGCCGAGCCCCGCGGGCCGTTGGCGGCGCGGAAGGAACTCGCTCAATTCCTTACCAAGAGAAATCTCGAGGAAGCTCCAGAAGAACAAGATTCATCCGAATCTGTCAGCCCCGATGATCTCTATCTTTTGAGCTCCACATCCGAGGCCTATACGTGGCTGTTCAAGCTGATGTGCGATCCGGGAGATATCGTGCTCGGCCCCAAACCGGGCTATCCGCTGATCGAATCCATCGGCGGGCTGGAAAACGTGGATACGCTGGAATACCAGCTGCAATTCGACGGGTCGTGGTTCATTGACGTGGCTTGGCTGCGCGAGCTTCTGGAAAGTCCGAAAGGCAAAAACGTACAGGCCATCGTCCTGATCAATCCGAACAACCCGACCGGCTCCTATGTCAAGCCGGACGAACGCGAAGCACTTCTCCGGCTCTGCAGCGAGCACGATGTCGCCATCATCGCCGACGAGGTGTTCTTCGACTATGACATGGAACCGTTTGAAGGCAACCGGCGGCTGGCGGGTGAGCAGGGTGCGCTGACGTTCGCTCTGGATGGCTTTTCGAAACTTTTGGCTGCCCCGCACGCCAAAGTCGGATGGATTCAAGTCAGCGGTCCAAAGGATCTGGTTGCCGAGGCGCAACGCAGGCTCGATATCATCGCCGACGATTACCTGCCGTTCAGCGACATCATTTCAGATCGAATGCCGGAACTGCTTGCTGCGGTTCCCGGACAACTTGATCGTGTGCAAAAGCGCACTCGGGACAATCTCAAGCGTCTGCACACCATGCTGGACGAGGACGAATCCGGCTTGGTCTCGGTCCTGCGCGCGGAAGGCGGCTGGAACGTATTGCTGCGTTTCCCCTCGGTCATCGACGAGAACGCGCTGGTGCTGCGTCTGATCCGTGATTTTCACCTGACCGGTCAACCCGGCTATTACTTCGATATGACCGAAAACGGTTATCTGGCCGTATCTCTGCTGCCTGAGCCGGAGGTCTTCGAACGCAACATCAAGGCTGTTCTGCAAGCGGTTCTGCTCGAGCTCGACGTCGTTTGAGATTGTGGTAAGCCAGGACGTTTCCGGAAAGCGGAATCCTCTGAGTCCGTTGCTTACGCGACGATGAACCACGAAGCCACGGCTTGGAAGAGCGCAGGATTCGTACGGGTCAGGGCGTCCTCACGACCGGGGACGAAGACGGTGAGCAACGCTATCGCAATGCTTGCCAGAGTAAGCAGAAGCATGACAAGGCGCAGGGCTACTAAGCCCCAATCGATTCCCGGCCTGAGGGTCTCGGACATAGTCAGTTGCCGGAATCGGAGACCTGATCTTACCAACCGATGATATGAATTCTGTTGTGGTAACGGTGCGGCCTTTTCGTCATCTCTTGGATTGGAATGTGGCTGCGGCATGGTCTTTTCCTTGTTCCGGCAAGGTCTTGCATCGCCGAGAATGGCTCCGACCACCACGATTGCGGACATCGCCACCAGCCAGCCGAAATCGACCATGTAACGCCAGCCGATACCGCCTTTGACAATGTCGACGAACAGCAGCAGCAAAGCCAGCGGCAAGGCGGCAACAACCAGGCGGAGCAGGCCGCTGTGGCGGATACGTTTCCTCACTCTGGGCACCAGCGGCAAGACGATGATTGCAAGTGCCGGGCACAGTGTGAAAAGTCCGCCCACCACTGGTTCCGCGTAGCTCCATGACGTCACCGGTGTGGGGTTGACGGCAATGAACGGGAAGTCATGCGTAAAACGCAGCGGCAGGAACAGGTAATAGCCGAGCGTAGGCAGCAGGTTGGCGGGGGAGTTGCGGTAATGGGTCATGTCGGCGACGGTGATCTGGTAACGTTCCCCGAAATTGAGGGGAGAACCGAATCGGATCGCATTGTACATGCACAATGGCACCACCACGACCAATGCCGGAAGCAATATCGAAACCAGTACGCCGATCGTCGTTTTGTGCTTCGCCGCTTTTCCTGCGGTCGCAGACCTGGTGCATATCGCACGAATCTGTGGCCAGAATATGGGGAAGGCCAACAGCGCGACCAAGGCAAACGTAGGACGGCAGCCAAAATTGGCCGCCATGCACAATGATCCTGCGGCCAGGTGTGGCCACGACAGGGCCGACGCCCGCTCAATGGTCAATGTATGACAGTGAGGCAGTGTCGAACCGGACCAGAACCACAGGCCCATCGTGCTCAGGGCGAGGGAAGCGGCAAACGGAACCGAATAGAAATTCATGCGAAATGCCAGATAACCGACCTGTGAACCAAGCAGGAAAAGGGTGATGGCCATTGAAACCGTGGCCACTGAAGTCCGGGGATTCAGCAATTTGAGCAGCCGGATAACCAGCAGGGAGCCGAAGAGCACGAAGACAAAGAGCAGAAACGCCACAGCCGCGCCCGAAGGGAGCATGGAACCGCCCGGAACGAAGAGTGAGGTCGCCAGACGGTAGGGGGCAAAAATCAACAGAGCCGGCAACACGCCGAAATACGAATACCAACGGCCCCGATAGAACGAGTAATCCCAGTAAATCGGCGAGACTCCTTTTTGCAGTACGGCCTCACGGGCTTGTGGATCATAAGGATTTGCCATGTCTTTCAAGGCTTGCGGCACGCTCAGGTCCAATGATGCGCGGCCGTGAAGCAAGGCATCCGCCATGTGGCCATACTGGTTGAAATCATAGGTGTAATTGCCGGGCTCTTGGAAGTTCGCTGAGTTTGCCGTCCAAATCGATTGCACAATCGAAAATACGGCAAGCGCTGCGATGACCGACATGAAACCGGCGAAGGCAAGTCGTTGCCGCACGCTTGAGGTGTCCAGACGCCATCGCCACAGGATTGAAGAGGGCATCCACAACGCAATCAGCGCGACGATGCCGGCCATGGCCGCTACGCGTCCCCAACTGGCGTGGAACGGAACGCGCACGTTGGCATGAACGGCGGCGATATCGACCCGGGTCCCAGCAGGTTCGTCGACCCACACCTTGATATCCGTGGCTCGGGATGAGGCTTTGAAGTCAGGGACGCGAAGATAGCGAGAGTTGGAGATGAGTGTGGAAACGGAACGGACACGGGAGGAATGTCCGGCGGCGTCCACTCGAAGACGGAAAGCCGTCGACGGAGCCTTCGATGTTGTCTTCGCCGCGTTTTCCGTGTTTTGGCTGGCGTCCGCAAATCCCAGAACCTCAGATGGCGTGGTGAAACGGAATGTCGATTCGGCAGGATCGACGCGGATATACGGTGAACTTCCATCGCTCTGGGTTGTTAGGAACGCCGTGGTCGGGTCGGTGACCAGGAGCGTGCCGTCTTTCTGCCGGGACAACCCCGGACCGAGCGCATTGAGCGCCGAAACGGAATCGCGGCTTGCGCCCAGCGTGCTCCAGAACTGCAAGTTGAATGCGAAACACTCGAGCAGAAGTATGATCGCGGCCGCGAGAAGCGCGAATATGGCGGTCTTGTGGCGGTGGGCAAAGCTGTTCGAAGAAGTGTTCACACGTTTATTCTATAAGCTTTATGTCTGGCTGAATTGAAAGAATTGACGATATGTCCAATTTCACACAGCATTTGCATGATTTCGCCTCTTCTTCGCGTTTCGGTAGGCTCGTAGAAGGAGCCAGAGATATTGCGCATCGTGTGAATACGGTGGTTGGCAGCGGTGTTTCGCGCCACGATGTCGGCGCGGCTTCACCGGCTTCTTCATTTCATTCGAAAGCCGGCAACACGACCAACGCCATGATGCAGGGACTTTTCGACCGTGCCGTTGCGTTGGGACCGATGGTGAAGCGGCATGTTTTCGAGGATTTTGCGGATGTGCCTGACGGACTCTCGCTGGGTTGGGCGCAATTGCCGCAGCTTGACGGGCGTTTTTTCGCTCTGGGAGTCTTTCTTGCCTCGAATGAATTCTGTCAGGTCGCTTTGGTCGACGGCAAAGGCCGGGTGTTTTTGGGTGGAGACCCGCAAATGGACACCCACGATGTCGAGCCTGCGCTCGTTTTCGGCAAGGAAGGTGATTTTTCGCTTTCCAATGACAGCAGGATGCGAGGCGGCCAGAGCGGCAAACCATCCTCGAGGCGAGCAGCCGTCCGCCATACCGGTTTTGAGACGATGTCGGCGAATGATGTAGATCGGACTGCCAAAGCCCACGGCATCGACGTGGTGCAGGGCGGTATCGTCGGCCGTGATATGTTCGGCCAGATGGCCTGGCTCGCCTCCTGGCTTAAGCGAGGCAACCGCTATACGTTGGAACAGATGCGGTATCGTCTTCCGGAAAGCCTGCGCCTCGATCTGGAATACAGGGACGCGATGGCCGTTGCCTTTTTTGCCACTTACATGCTTCCGCAGTTGGACGGCCGGCTTATCGGTTTCGGCGCCGGCAACATCTTCCGCAGGCTCAACCGGGAAGCGCCGCTCGGCGCGATTCGCCGCAGCGTGCGTGACAGTCTGGAGGCCAGGACGCATGGGTTGCGCGTCTCCGGCCTCGAGGACTATTTCGCCGATCTGATGCGTGAATCCGGGGCCTTGAAGCCGTCTGCGGGGCTTGAGGCCGTACATGGTGCCGAACCGTTGCATCTTTATACTTCCAGCTATTCCGGCGCCTACTTCTTTACATGGGATGATTCGCTCAACTTGGCGCCGGCTCTTGAGGCGCTGAACATCGAAGGCAATCTCAACCGCTTTTCCGCGGTCAGCGTTTGGCTTGAACATAATGCTCATACCGGGGCATCGCCCATCGAAGATACGGTCACGCGTGCGCAGGCTGCCCAGATCGACCATGCGTTACTCGCTAATCCTGCTCTGATGGCGTTGAAGCCTTTGCCTAGTCAGGGTGTCGAACTGCGTGAGCCGAGTTCAGCCTCGTTGACCCGAATGATCGGGATAGCAGGTCAGACCGCAGACCGTATTGCAGCCGATATCGCAAGCACCGACGCTGCCGGCCACGGCGTTTCCTCCGCAAGGACTTCCGCTTCTGCCGGCCGTGGCGAATGGGTCTATCGCCAGGCGCTTTCCACGTTGCTGCGTGAGATCAGGGTGCCGTATCGTTTCGACACCGAATTCCGTTCAAATCTGGAACTCGGCAATGTGGCCGTTTCTTTCACCACGGCCGGACGCACCATGATGCCGGCCAGCAGGTATGACACGCAACGTCATGCTTGGGTGGCGTTGAGCGACAACGAGCGTACAGCGATGAGCGAACGCTACAATCTGCGGGTCGGTCTGCTGATCGCCGCCCTTTGCTTCGGCGTTGATGAGCGCATCCGGAATGTCTCCATCCGCATCGATTCGATGGGATTGCAAGAGGCGGTCGAACAGCAGGACTCGGCGATTTCCAAACTCATGGCTCAGGCTTTGGGTGCATTCGAACGTATGCCAAGCGGGGATGTGAGACGTGGTGGTTCGAAGGCCGATCCCAAGGACGGCGATATCCACGGCGATCCGTCCCAGGCCGGTGCGGTTGCGGCCGGTCACGAGTCCATGCCCTTCGCCTCCGCATCCTCCCAAGCCACAGACGACGATAGTATGAACAAGTCTTCAGATTCTCAACGTGATTCCGAAGGACAAGAACGTCCGGATTCGAACGGCGATAGTCGGGAAACGAACCCGGATAGCGCGAGCAAGTCCACAGAGTTTTCTGATTTTGCTCACAATCCGGGAAACAACAATGAGACGAGTGAGAACGACAGCACGAGCCACGATATCGCCGGACAGGACAGGGACAAGTCCAAGGACTCCGATTCCTCCACTCCTCGACATGTCGACGGTAACGCCAACGATGATGAAGCTCATGGCGACGAATCACATGGCGACGAACAGATTGATGCCGAATTTGTCGATCTGATGAAAGGGATCGACCTTGACAGCATTGCGATGTCGGTGCCGCAAGGTGATCAGCACGCCGATGACATGGCAGATGAAGCCGATGGTCCTGAGGGAGACGGTGGCAATGATCCGTTGGCGGTATTGCGCAGCGGCCCGACCGTGCACAATATGGCAACCGTGACCTTCACCCGTGAGGAATTCATGCGTGCGATCGCTTCCGACGGGCTAGAGCATCCTATCGAGACTTTCCGCCGGTTCGGTGCCTCGCTCAATATTGACGGTGCCATCCCTCGCAACGCCAATCCGCAATTCACTTTGCGAGACAAGCGTTTCTCTCCTTTGGGAAGCCAGGAGGAGCCGGAACTCGCCGATGTGAAGATCGACGGGGAGGCCAGCCGTGTGCTCGGCACAGACAACATCACCGGGCTTTCCATCCAACGCGCCGACCTGCTGCAGCGTGCGGTGAGCGATTTCCATAGGATCGCCGAAGATGCCGGCCTTCCCAGCGTTGCCAAGGCACAACAGGCGATGGCCGTGGTACAAGCCAATGGTGACCCGGAACTTGGAAAGCTCGCACCAAGCGTGAGCAGCGCGTTGATCGATGGAGTGGACACACCGGACCTTGATTTCAGTGTGGCCAAGGATCTGGATGCCGAACGCGTGAAGGCACGTGATCTGCTGTTCTCCGGTCAGGTCGAACAGGCCGTCGCAAGCCTTGAAGAGGCCGTCGAGAACGTGGATGCGCTGTATGCGCCAACCGGTGCCCCCCGTTATTTCAACTCCTACGCAGAACGCGTGGTCTATAACCGTCTTTTCGCCACCAGCGATGAAACCACCGTGCTCATTCCCGACAACCTGTTTTATGCCCACATGGAACTGGCCGACGTCCTGGCCCAACTGCAGGGTGCAAAAGCCGCGTTGCCGCACTTGAACGCCATGGTCTCCTACGCTCCGGCCTATCCGCTTTCACACATGCGCCTTGCGGTGCAGCTGGCGCGCGAAGAGGATTGGAATTCGGCGCGGGCGGCCTGCCTCAACGCGTTGCGCGTTTCGCTCGACCGTGACGATGCGGCGTACGCATACTATCGTCTGGCCTATGCGGAATGGATGCTCGGCGATTTCGACGTGGCCGCCGCCTGCTACATCATGTCGGAGCATATCTCACCCGGCAAAATCGCCTCGCTCGACGGTGAGCTTCAGGAATTGCTGGCACGCGCGCAATCGCAGTGCATTCTGGTGCCGGTTTCCTTCGAAGCCGCGCAACAGGTGCTTGCCTCCCACGACCTGCCGGTGTGGCCGCATACCGAAGTCGGCGACATCGTCCGCGACGCGGCTCGTGTCTGCGTCGACAAGGCGTTGTTCGTGCCCGCCCGCACCCTTTCGGTGGCTGCGGCGAGGATGGACGACAGCGCCGACGACGGCATGGACATGGCCCAGGCGCAGTTCCTGCGTTCGCTTAATGCATAGTCCGATCCAAGTCCTCGTGTTTTTCGCCCGCCTTTCCCGACTTCCCCGTACAATCGGACAGTGAGTGCTTGCGGCAGATATCGTCATGTTTTTCGTTGCCGTATGCGGATTGGATAGGTAAGATGGCCAGGTCGACGAAACCCGAAACGGGACAAGGCAACACGAAGGCAACGCCGCAGGGTGACCAGCTGGCCTGGGATTTCGGAAGCGGAGAGCCCAAAGTCACCGAGAATGCCGGTGCCGCGCAATACGCACCGGGTTCGTTGCCATGGATCGCCGCGTTGCAGCATACCGATGCCGATGCCGCCAGACTTGAGAGGCTTGATGTTTCCAAGCTCACCAGCGAGGCAGCCTCACGGCTCTGGGCGCGGGTGGCCGCATGGGTCGAAAGCGACCAGATAGCCTATTACATCGATTCCGATCCTGTTTCCTCCGATGCCGCCTATGATACTTTTCTGCGCTGTCTGCAGGCGCTCGAAGCCGATTTTCCTGCGTTGGACAATCCGCAATCGCCGACGCATCGCGTTGGCGGCACCTTCTCGAACGAATTTCCGGATGTCAAGCTGCCTTCGAAGATGCTCAGCCTCGATGATGTCTTTTCCATTGATGAGCTTAAGGAATGGTACGAAGGCGTGCTGAAGGCCCTCGAATGGCCGGAAGGCAAGCCGCTGCCGATGACCTGCGAGGTCAAGATCGACGGTCTCGCGCTCGACCTGCTCTACCGTGACGGCGTGCTCGAGCAGGGGCTGACCCGTGGCGACGGCACCACCGGCGAAGACATCACCACCAACGTGCGTACCATCGCCTCGATTCCACAGAACCTCAAAGGCAGCGCCCAGGATATTCCTCGTTTCGTGGAGATTCGTGGCGAGGTGTTCATGCGATGGGACGATTTCCGAGAACTGAACAAAGTGAACGAGGATGAAGGCAAAGCGCCGTTTGCGAACCCTCGCAACGCGGCTGCCGGCTCGTTGCGCCAGAAGGACCCGAGAATCACCGCGAGCCGGCACCTGAGCTTCTACGCGCATGGTCTTGGACTGCTGCAGTGGGCACCCGGTAGTGTCAATGTTGGGCACGACGCCGTCAACGATCAATCAGAGGCCTACGATCTCTATCAGAAATGGGGGATTCCGGTCTCTCCGCACAATCGTGAGATCACGAGTTTCGATCAGATTCTTGACATGATCGATTATTACGGCGAACATCGCGGCGACATCGAACATGCGCTCGACGGCATCGTGGTGAAGGTCGACGATCTGGCGTTGCAGCGCAGGCTTGGCGCCACCTCGCGCGCCCCGCGTTGGGCCATCGCCTACAAATACCCGCCCGAGGAGGTCAACACCAAGCTGCTCGACATCGTCGTGCAGGTCGGGCGCACCGGGCGCGTGACGCCGGTTGCGGTGCTGCAACCGGTGTATGTCGCCGGTTCGACCGTGGCCGCAGCGACCCTGCACAACCCTTCCGAGGTGCGTCACAAGAACGTGATGATCGGCGACACCGTCGTGGTGCGCAAGGCGGGCGACGTCATTCCCGAGATCGTCGGCCCCGTGCTCGAGCGGCGAAAGGGGCATGAGGACGAACTGCATGAGTTCGTCATGCCGGAATACTGCCCGTCCTGCGGCGCGAAACTGGCCCCGGCCAAGGAGGGTGACAAAGACATCCGTTGCCCGAACGTCGAAAGCTGCCCGGCGCAGTTCACCCAGCGGGTGATGAACCTGGCAAGCCGCAAGGCGCTGGACATCGAACATCTGGGCGAGCAGAGCGCCATCGCGCTGACCAATCCCGAGGAGAACAGGCCGGAGAGCGTGGCGACCTACGCGCCGGATCTGCGCGATATCGAGGTCGGGCCGGGTGAGGAGCCGGAGCCGTATGAGCCTGCTGCCGGACTGCGGTTGCCGGATAAGCAGCGACCGGTGCTCACCAGCGAAGCGGGGGTGTTTACTCTTACTGCCAATGATTTGAGAAATGTCGAGGTCTGGCGTGAATCCGCCATCATCGAGGTCAGCGAGCATATCGACGAACAAGGTCGCAAGCACAGGCGTCGCAAGAACCGTGGCGGCTCTGGGTTGTGGCATCGGGTTCCCGCGTTCTGGACGGCGCCGATCGACGCCAAGAAGGCGAAGTCCTCATCTGTAAAAGCAACCGATGGGAGCCGGACTTCCGCTGCAGGTGCCGAAGCGGCTGCCATGCAGATGGAGTCTTCGACGCGTACTGGTGATGTTCACAACGCTGCCGCACAGCCGGAAGGCCAGGTTTCGCAACAAACTCTGGCAGGATCTCAGTCGTCTTCACGTGAATATCCGGGCTATGACGTTCCCGCTGACGCTGTGGTTGTCGGTTCGAAGCGTCGCAAGACCAGAAGCGGCACGAGTGTGCAGCCGGTCTATGTTCGTCCCGGCGAAAACACCAAGAAAATGCTTGAGGAAATCGGCAAGGCGAAGCAGGCCGATCTCTGGCGCGTGTTGGTGGCGCTTTCCATCCGCCGTCTAGGCCCGCCGACCGCGCGTCTGATTGCCAACCGTTTCGGCTCGCTGGAGGCCATAGCCGACGCGAGCGTGGATGATCTGGTGGCCATTGACGGCATCGGCGAGGAGATCGCGGAATCCGTGGTCACGTGGTTCTCCAACGCCCGCAAACCGGGGGACTGGCGTGGCAGGATTCTCGAAGCGTGGAAGGCCGCCGGTGTCGGTCAAAGCGTCGAGGAGAACACGTTGGAGCAGACGCTCGCCGGCAAGACTGTCGTCGTCACCGGCTCGCTGGAAGGCTACAGCCGTGAATCGGCCAAGGAGGCCATCGTAGAGCGTGGTGGGAAGGCTGCCGGCTCGGTGAGCAAGAAAACCGACTATGTGGTGGTCGGCGCGAATGCCGGCTCCAAGGAAGCCAAAGCCGAGGAACTGGGTGTTCCCATGCTCGACGAGGCACAGTTCAAATCCCTGCTTGAAACCGGAGAGCCCGGAGACAAGAGCTGAGCAGTGACTGCCGTCATCGTCGGTAATCCAATGGCCGCAGAGAGTTCGCGCTATCGATATTACGTAATACGTATTAACTCTGGCGAGCCGTCTGCGAAAACGATACAGTGGAAGTCGAACGAAAAAGGAAGGCGCAATGACGGATAGCGGCACGATTGAACGGCAAATCGAACAGCGGATGTATGAGCGTCTCGGCCATGTCATCGATCCTGAACTGGGCCGTTCCGTCACTGATTTGGGTATGATTCCCGCGCTTGAGGCCGAAAAAAGCGAAGACGGTGAAAACTGCTACGACCTGACCGTCCACGTCGAGCTCACCGTGCCGGGCTGCCCGCTTTCCAAGACCATCAGCGAACGCATCATGCAGGCGGTGCGGTCCTATCCCGATGCAACGTTGACGCCGCATATCGAAATCGGTGCGATGAGTCGCGAGAAACTAGAAAAACTGGTGGGCGAGCTCAAGGCCGAGCGACGGCAGAACCCCTTCAACAAGCCTGGAACGAAGACGCGTATTTTCGCTGTCGCCTCCGGCAAAGGCGGTGTGGGCAAGTCCTCGGTTACCGCCAACCTCGCGGCCACCTTCTCGGCGCTCGGTTATGACACTGCCGCCATCGACGCGGATATCTACGGGTTCTCCCTGCCGGCTCTATTCGGCGTGCATACGCGTCCCACGGACCTGAACGGCATGTTGATGCCGGTGGTCGCATGGGGGGTCAAGATGATCTCGATCGGCATGTTCGCCGGAGCCGACCGTGCGATCCTCTGGCGTGGCCCGCGGCTGCAGCGTTCGCTCGAGCAGTTCCTCGCCGACGTGTGGTGGGGCAGTCCTGACGTGCTGTTGCTCGATCTGGCGCCAGGCACCGGCGACATGGCCATCTCCGTGGCGCAGGCATTGCCCAACGCCGAGCTGATTGTCGTCACCACTCCGCAGCCCAGCGCCTCGGATGTCGCCGTCCGTTCCGGTTTGGTCGCCCTTCAGGTGCCGATGAAAGTGCGTGGCGTGGTGGAGAACATGAGCTATTTCGACCACAAAGGCGAACGCCTGCGTATCTTCGGCGAAGGTGGTGGCCAACGTGTCTCCGACCAACTGACCGACGCGCTGGGCTACGACGTCCCTCTCCTGACCCAGCTGCCCTTCCAACCCGCGATCCGTGAAATCGACGATTCCGGCCGTCCGGCTGTTCTCAATTCTGATGGCTCTCTCGCCGATACTCCTGTTGCCGAGGCCTTTAAGTCGTTGGCAACCCGATTGATGAGGTAGGAGACTCACATTTTCCGTGTCCATCTATTCGGATGCTCCTTCGGCTGGAGACACGTCGCGTAAAATTGGAAGGTATCCGTAGTATTAAGGATTTTTGGCGGTAGCTTATGGCTTTATCAGGTTTGTTGTGATGAACGTTTGTGGATTACCGACTCGAGAAGGATGCGCTTATGACAGATATAACAAACAGTGGTATTGATGTTTGCGACGCACAGTCTTTTTCAGCCGCCTTTCGCAAGTCAATTACGACATTTGATGACGCTCCCGCCCCTCAAGGCATGTCGCCGTTTGTCTCCGGTACAGAGACGAGGCGTGATATTGCTGTTGTCCCTTACGATCCGTCCTGGCCAGAACGTTTTGACCGGTTGCGGGCAACAATCGTCGAAGCACTTGGCTTTAGGGTTCTTTCCATTGAGCATATCGGTTCAACCTCTGTTTCAGGTTTGGCCGCGAAACCGGTGATTGACATCGATCTTACCGTTGCGGATTCGGACAAAGAAGGCTCATACGTTCCCGCGCTTGAGCGGTCGGGGTTTCGGCTGGTCATCCGTGAGCCATGGTGGTACGGGCATCGCATGTTCCGCGGCGACAATCCGGCATGCAACCTGCACGTCTGGTCGCTCGGCTCGCCCGAGGCCATACGACATCTGCTGTTCCGTAATTGGCTGCGCATGAATGAAGCCGACCGTGATTGGTATGGTGAGACAAAATGCAAGGCTGCCGAGTATACGGCCAAGACCGGTGAATTGCCATCGGATTACAATCGGCGCAAGCAGGAGACGATTCGCAAGATATACAAGAGGGTCTTCGAAGCCGCTGGACTCGTCGATACGAGCAATAACAGATCCGACGGTTCGGATGTGGCTGAAGGCTGATCTTGGCGCTTGAATCTTGTCAATGGTAATCAGATACTTCAGTGTATTGCACTGATGAGCGGCAAGCGGTTTGCGGGTATTTGTAAATCGTCAGCACGTCGTGTCTTTGATCTGTTTTAGAGATCGGTCCATCAGCGGTTCGAAGGCATGTCGAAGATGATGGAAAGATCCTTGATGTCGTTGTCGTCTCCCAGATACGATTGGTTTTTCGTCACGCTCGGCGGCAGCGAGATCTTATATGATTTCTTCGCCGAGCTGCCTTCGCTCGACTGCCACGTCCCGTCGTACCAATCTTTCGAACCGTTGAGGTCCCACGCATATTTGATGCCGCCGTTGCTGCTCACCTTCGCCGACATGTCGTTGGCCTTGCCGTCTTCGGTGTAGTGGATCTCCCAATCGCCTTCGATGCCGCGGCGTGGGATGGTCAATGTCATCGGCACGTCGTCCCATTGCTGGCCGTTGTTGCCGGCAGCCTTGAAGTGATCCACGCTGTAGGTGACGCTGTCGCCGGTATAGTCTTTGACTGAGAAATGGCCGGTGCCGAGTTTTATTCCCATCATCGACATCGTCATTTTCCCGCTCTGCTCCACGTTAAGCGAGATGGCGTTGACGTCGTAGCCTTCGCCGTTGACGTGAATCGACCACGTTCCGGCAGGGGCCCCGGGCTTGCCGAAGCCGCCGGTCGGCGACGAACCTGCTCTGCCGAAGAACATGGTGGCCGCCACGATCAGTATCACTGCGACGAAAGCAATACAAAGAGCGATGGCGACGTTGCGGTGCGTTCCGGTTTTCCGGGCCGCGGGTACGGCCATGGGCTCGGTCAGCGGCTGGACGGGTGCGATGGCCGGAGCTGTTTGCAGGGGCTGCGACAACGACTGTGTTTGGGCCGGCGGCACTGCTGAGGTTTGCTTGTTTTCTGTACCATACCGAGGGCTTGCGGCTTCAATCATAGCCTTATCGGACGGACGCGGGGAATACGTCACGTGAGATTCACTTGGCATGACGGGCAGAGGAATGCCGGAGGCTGTTTGCTGTGACGCGGGCATAGGTGGAGCCGGGAAGGAGGCGGTAGTGGGGTCCGCCCGGAGTGCTGAAGGTAGCGGTGGGGCGGAAACGTTCGTATCGGCTTGCGGGTATGACGGGGCAGCCTTGGTTCCACAATGCAGACAGAATGATGCACCATCGTCAAGCGGCGTCCCGCAGTTCTTGCAAAATCTCAATTCTTCCTCTTCCCTCATTGGCAATATGACTCAAGAATATCGCCAAGGCTGGAATCCGTGTGGACGGTGTCGGCCGGAAACAGGATATCCCCGAAAAGCCTGGGCTTATCGGGGATATCATAGCGTTGACGCGAATGGCTCAGCGTCAAAGACGATCAAAAGGCAATCAGCAGTTGAAGTAGAGCTCGTACTCGAGCGGGGTAGGGGCCAGACGCTGCTGGTCGATCTCGTCGCGCTTGAGCTTGATCCAGGTCTCGATCAAGTCGGAGGTGAAGACGTCGCCCGCGGTCAGGAAGTCGTTGTCCTGCTCGAGCGCATCCATCGCTTCGCCCAGCGAGGCCGGAACATGCTTCATGTTGTCCAGCTCCTCTGGCGGCAGCTCGTAGATGTCCTTGTCGACCGGAGCCGGGGGCTCGATGTGGTTCAGGACGCCGTCCATGCCGGCCATCAGCTGGGCCGAGAAGGCGAGGAACGGGTTGCAGGAGGGATCGGGGACGCGGAACTCGATGCGCTTGGCCGCCGGGGCGGTGCCGGCGAACGGGATGCGGATGGCCGCCGAGCGGTTGCGGGCCGAGTAGACAAGGTTCGTCGGGGCTTCGTAGCCGGGCACCAGACGCTTGTAGGAGTTGAGCGACGGGTTGGTGAACGCGAGCACCGAAGAGGCGTGCTTAATGAGTCCTCCGATATACCAGCGGGCGATGTCGGAAAGGCCGCCGTAGCCGTTCTCATCGTAGAAGAGCGGCTTGCCGTCCTTCCAGAGCGACTGGTGGCAGTGCATGCCGGTGCCGTTGTCGCCGGCGATCGGCTTGGGCATGAAGGTCACGGCCTTGCCCGCCTCGAACGCGGTCTCGTGCACGACGTACTTGTACTTCTGCAGGTCATCGCCGGCGTGCTGCAGCGTGTTGAAGCGGTAGTTGATCTCCTGCTGGCCGGCGCCGCCGACCTCGTGGTGGCTGCGCTCGAGGATCAGGCCGACCTTCTGCAGATTGGCGACCATATCGTCGCGCAGGTCCTGGTTGTGGTCCTGCGGAGCGGGCGGGAAGTAGCCGCCCTTGACGCGGTTCTTGAAGCCGATGTTCGCCGAGCCATCGGCCTCGACTTCGGCGCCCGTGTTCCACGGGGCTTCGACGGAATCGACTTCGTAGAAGGAACGCTGCATCGTGTTCTCATAGCGTACGGAATCGAACAGGAAGAATTCGGCCTCAGGGGCGAAGCAGGCGGTGTCGGCCACGCCGGTGGACTTGATGTAGGCTTCGGCCTTGGCGGCGACCTGACGCGGATCGCGCGAATAGGGCTCCATGGTGATCGGGTCGACCACGGAGTGCGAGACAACGAGCGTCTTATGCTTGCGGAACGGGTCGAGGAACGCCGTGGAGACGTCGGGCACGAGCTTCATATCGGAGTTTTCGATGGCTTGGAAGCCGCGGATGGACGATCCGTCGAACGGCTCGCCGTCGGTGAAGGCGTCCTTGAGGAATTCGCTGGCCGGCACGGTGAAGTGCTGCTGGCCTCCCAAGAGGTCGGTGAAGCGCACGGAGATGTATTCGACACCTTCCGTATTGATGAGGGCTTCGAGGTCTTCCTTCGTTTCAAGTGCAGTCAATGGACCGCTCCTTTCGTTGTACTAACAAGTTTCAAGTGTAGAGTAATGAGTTTCGTCACGTCGCGCGTTCGGTTACGAATATGTTTCGTAAGGCGTTTTTCAATTGATATTCGTTTGAATTTCAGGGAAATCAAATATAAAAAATCCTCTCGCAATTTGGTCACGAGAGGATGGGGTCACCGGCCACGCATGGCCCGACGACTGATATGCTGCGGGCGTGTGGGGTCCATGCCCTTGGGGATGCCGAGTCCGCGCTTTTCCTGTAGGGTGCGCAAGCGTCCGTTGAGGGTTTCGAGCTCGTCCTTGGTAAGCACGAAGCGACGGCGTGGATGAATCTTGTTCATAAAAGCGAATTTGTGTTCGACGGGCTCATAGCTCTTGCACTTCAAGACGGTTTTACGCAGGTCCTTGAGCCGGACCTGGCCTTCCCCAGTACCCACCGAAATGGTGAAGACCGGGATATCGCTTCCGGCGGTCACGCCTTTGATGGACTGCTTCTGGCGTTCCAGCGGACGTTTCGTGCGGCTTTCGCTGCCTTCGGCCAACAGGTAGATGCCGTTGTATCCCGTTCCGCGCCAAATCGCCTCTTTGGTCTTCGGATCGATCCAGACCGGGGTCTGAGGGAAGTTATAGCCGGCCTTGTTGATGTTGCCGAGCACGCTGACGGCTGCTCCCGGCTGACCTTCCAGCTTGGCATAGCCGACCTTGTCCGCGCGGTTGGTCAGTGTCATGGTGAAGAGCAGCACACCTACCATCACCAGCAAGATGACCATGAATATCCAGGTGAGCCAGCTCCAGTGCATCAACAGACCGACGATGACCCCGACGACCACCGGCAGCAGGAAGGCGCCGGCAAGCAGCCAGGGGAGCGCCCTGTCTTCCGCGTGCGTGTACTTATAGATCTGGCGAATCTGATTGATGACCTTTGGGCCCTTTTTCTTGTCTTTTTTCGCCTTTTTCTCTTTGGCCATCGACTTCCTCACTTGTATTATCAGGCACGAACAAACTAAATCACGATTTTAGGGAGTGGTTGCGACGCAAAACATGCGGTCAGGTCATCTATGCGAAAACCTGTTGCGAATTCGTGGGGATTTATCTGGTGTGCAAGGGTCGTCCATCCGCTTTGAGCAGGACCTCGCCGAACGCCTCGCTGAAAGTGGGATGCGGGTGGATGAGACGTGCGGCGTCGCCGAGCGGCACGCGGTTGCCGACGAGCTGTTCGGCCTCGGCGATCAGGTCGCCCGCGTCCGGGGCGAGCATGTGGACTCCCAGGATTACCGGTGTATCGGGTCTGTCGTCATGCGACCCGGTGACCACAGACATCGAGCCGGGCTCGCCGCTCATGAGGATGCGCGCGTTGCCCATCATCGGGTAGACGGTCTCTTTGGGGTCATGGATATCAGGGTTGGCCTTTGCCTTTTCGAGCGTCAGCCCCACGCTGGCGAATTCCGGGGTCGAGAAGACGACAACGGGAACCGTGGCGTTGTCGACGGGCTTGGGATTGAGGCCGGCGATGGATTCGGCGATGACGATGCCCTGTTCGAAGGCGCGGTAGGCGAGGGCCGGGCCTTGCGTGATGTCGCCCACCGCCCAGATTCCGGGTTGGCTGGTGGCGCCATTGGCATCGGTGTTCACCAGATCATGCTCGTCCAGTTCGATGCCGGCGTCCTTGAACCAATCGGCATTCGTATTCGGATCGCGTCCGATGGCCGCCAACACGACGTCGGCCTGAACCTCGTGCTCGGTTCCGTTTTTGTCCTTGTCGCAGGCGTAGCTGACTGTTGCCTCTGATCCGTTCGGTGCGTTTTTGACATCGGTGAGGTGGCTGTGGGTGACGATGTGCACTCCGTTTCGGGCCAGTGCCCGCGTCAGTGCCATCGACGTGCGGTGGTGCATATGGGAGAGCACGCGTTCGTGACGAATCAGCATGGTCACGTCGACGCCCGCCGCGTTCCACATCGAAGCGAATTCCACCGCTACGGCCCCGGCGCCGACTATGACGGCGGACTTGGGGAATCGAGGCAGATCGAGCGCCTGGGTCGAGTCGATTATCCGGCCTGCAAAAGGATGGTCCGGCAACGGCCTTGGACGTGAGCCGGTGGCTATCACGATGTTGTCAGCGTTGATCTCGAAGGAAGAAGAGCTGTCTGGACTATCCGGGTTGTTCGAGTTGTTGACGGATTGAGCGTCGTTTTTCGAAGTGCGTTCCGGCACTGTAGCATCGTCGGCGCTGCGATTGTCGGTATTCGCTACATCAGTGGTTACTCTGACACGATGATTCTCGACGATTGAGGCCTCGCCTTTGACGACGTTCACTTTTCTGGCGGCAAGCAGTGAGGCGAGTCCGTCGGTCATCGTCTTCACGGCATTGTCCTTGAAGGCTGCGAGTTTCGCGAAATCGATGCTGTCGATACTCGCGTCGATCCCCATACGCTTCGCGTCACTGACATTGTGAATCGCCCGCGTCGCGGTGATCAGTGCTTTGGAGGGGATACACCCGCGATTGAGACAGGTGCCGCCGAGCCGTTCTTCGCGATTGACCAGGATGACCGAAAGCCCCAGTTCGCTGGCTCGCAGTGCCGTGGCGTATCCGCCAGGACCCCCGCCGATGACGGCGATGTCGATATGTGTATTCTGCATGTTCGCTCCAAAATCTTATCAACGCCAATACTAACCGGCAGTTAAGGAAAACGCAGGTACTGATTGTGCCCAGAGACACAAAATGCCTTCGCACGCAATCCTATGAAAGCGTACAAAGGCATTTTTCTTGGGGCAACGATTCAGCGTGTCCGGCTTACTTCGGCCAATTGCCGCGTTTTTTGGACGTCGGCTTGGGGATACGCCAACGGCGGAGCTGAAGGGCGCGGCCCCAGGCGTAGGAACCCATGCGCGTGCCTTTGGCCACGGATTTTTCGCCGAACTTCTCGATCAGCTTCTGCTTGAGCTTGTGCCACATCAGGAAGATGTCGATGACCGAGACAATCAGATAGACGTAGGACAGCATCAGTATCGGCATGTAAAGCTCCGGCCACTTGACGGCGATGATAATGCCGAAAATCATGACGCCGAAAATCACCGGAATGAAGTATTCGGCGAGATTGAACCGGGCATCGACGTAATCGCGCACATAGATATGCGCCGGGTCGCGTTCCAGACGTGGCATATGGGCCACATCTCCGTTGCGCATCGCATCGTACTGTTCGTCTTCCCTTTTTCTGATACGCTCTTTGGCGGCCTTACGGTCGGCCTTGCGGTTCTTGGGAACGAGAGGGTGGAGGTTGCGTTTCTCGGCGACCTTGCGCTTTGGTGTGGGATGACCTTTGCTTTCCTGTTCCTCAGGTTCGTTCACTGCGGAATCGACGGATTTCTGTGCCGTTTCCTTGTCTTTGTCCTTGCTGAAGGGATTCCATGTCATTCTCTCGAGATTACGGGCAAGCCTCGACTCTCGAATCGAGGCAAAGAGCGGAGAATAAAGGTATTTTCAGTGATTTTCTCGCGTTTTCCCGGGTCTGTGTGATTATCGAGGTAACGAACAAATTTGACAAGGAGCATCACATGTCTGCATTGAGCAAGGAAGAACTGCGTTCGCGGGTTGATGACGATTTTGAGCGTGTAGTCGATCTGTTGAGCAGGAAGGTCGCGTTGAAATCCGTTTCGGCGCAGGGCATCACTGGGGAACACATGCGGCGTTCGGCGCAATTTGTGGCCGACGAGCTGAAAGCGCGTGGGGTGGACGCCAAAGTAGTGCAGTCCAAGAATCCCGACGGCACCCCAGGTGCTTTCGAGGTGGTCGGTTCCAAGATCGTCGACCCCAAGGCTCCGACCATATTGCTGTATGCGCACCATGACGTCCAACCGGTCCCGGACGCTTCGGCATGGGACACCGACCCGTTCAAGGCGACCGAAATCGACGGACGCCTTTACGGACGCGGCGCGACCGACGACGGCGGTGGCATCGCCATCCATTCCGGCGCGCTGCACGCGTTGGGCGATGATCTCAAGGTCAATATCAAGGTCTTCATCGAAGGCGAGGAGGAGATGGGCTCCGAGAGCTTCATCCCCTTCATCGAATCCCACCGCGACGCGTTCGATTCGGATGTCATCATCGTGGCCGACTCCGGCAACTGGAGCGCCGAAATCCCGAGTCTCACCACGAGCCTTCGAGGCAACACCGACCTGGACGTCACCGTGAAGGCACTGGAGCATCCGGTGCATTCCGGACAGTTCGGCGGTCCGATCCTCGACACGAATACCTTGTCGGCCATGCTCATTGCCTCGATGTATGCCGAGGACGGATCACTGAACATTCCCGGACTCACCGGCGGAGACCCAGTAGGAGGGTTGCAGCGCGACCTCGACGAGGCCGGCTTCCGAGCCGATTCCTCGGTGGTCTCCTCCTATCGCCTCGCAGGCTCCGGTTCGTTGGCCTCGAGACTGTGGACCAAGCCCAGTATCTCGGTTATCGGATTCGATGCGCACCCGGTCGAGGGCTCGTTCAACGTCATCGCCAACGAGACCCGTTTCCGCCTTTCCATCCGCACCGCGCCTGACCAGCGTCCCGAGGACGCGGCCAAGGCTGTCACGGATTTCCTGACCGGCCATGCCCCGTTTGGCGCCGAAGTTTCCGTCTCCACTCTTGATACCGGAATGGGCTGGAGCATGGATCCCGACGCCGAGGCCACCCAGGATGCGCTGAAATCGATGCGCGAGGCGTTCGGCGTCGAGCCGATCAACAAGGGTGAGGGCGGTTCGATTCCGTTCATCCCCGAACTGCAGCGCATCTTCCCCGACGCCCAGGTTCTGGTCACCGGCCCCGAAGACCCCAAGGGCAACGCCCACAGCCCCAACGAGTCCGTCGATCTGACGAGCCTCAAAAACAACGTCCTCACCGAGGCCCTGATCCTAGACAAGCTCGGCAAGTAGCTGCTAGCTCGCTCGCTTCATTACAACGGTTAGTCGTGGCGGAGCGGGATATACAATGTTCGGGACGCTCCGGGCTGAGCCGTTAAGAACGAAGCCCTGTGGGCTCCGTTTAGGCGAAGTGAGCGCGTGACTCGCGCGAAGGCAAAATCTCTGATTTTGCTCAGGCCGTGTCTTACGCCCGAACATCGCATATCCCGCTCCGCCACTAATGATTGAGGCAGCTGACTGGCTACAACCTTGAAAGTGATAAGGGATCAGGGTCGGTGTCACTGAAAGCGAATAGCTGCCGCGTGCACAAGGTTTCTTGATGTATTCGGGCACAATAACGCGGCCGATGTCATAGGGCCCCTAATTCATGCGGCAGCAATCCGCTGGTGAGCCACCTCCCGCAACCCCTGTCAGTCAGTTTCCTCTGTGCACAAGTGTGTGGGCGGGATATGCCATGCTGAGGAGTAAAGCTTGGCCTATGCAAAATCGTAGATTTTGCCTTCGCGCGAGTCACGCGCTCACTTCGCCTAAACGGAGCCCACCGGGCTTCGTTTCTAACGGCTCAGCCAGTAAGGGTTCCGAAGCATGGTATATCCCGCCCACACACGACTACCCGTTGGCAGTTGACAGGGGATTGCTCTAGGATGGCGAATTGACACGGGGGCTGGCCTGCAGGCTGGCTGAGATGAGGATTTCCTCGACCGAATGAACGTGAGTCCGGACAATGCCGGCGCACGGACGTCTCTCTTTCCCGTGCCTTGTATGCACACCGACAGGCGGTGTGCACCACAGAAAGGCACAAATTATGTCAACATCATCATCACCTACACCGTCGTTCGACAATGTGGTTACTCCGTCTTACAGCCTCAAATGGCGTGTCGTCGATATCGTCGTAGCGGCGGCGATCGGCGTCGCCAGCTCGTTGATCTATTGGCTCGCGGCCGTGCTCACCGCGGCTCCGTGGTCGCTGATCGACGCCATCATCCCCGGCCTTGCAGGCATCCTCAACGGCCTGTGGCTCTTCGCCGGCCCGCTGGCCTCCATCATCGTACGCAAGCCCGGTGCCGCGGTGTTCGCCGAACTCGTGGCGGCCATCCTCGAAGCGTTGCTCGGCAACCAATGGGGCGGCGTCGAAACCGTGCTCATCGCCCTCATTCAGGGTGTGCTCGCCGAGCTGGTGTTCGCCGCGTTCCGTTATCGCAAATGGAACATCGGCGTGACCATGCTTTCCGGTGCGCTTTCCGGCGTGGGTTGCTGGGCGTATAGCTTCGTCAAGAAACTCATCGCCATGAAGTCCACCGCCGCCTACGGCCCGGTCTATTTCGCCACCACCGTGGTCTCCGGCGTCGTCATCGCCGGCGCGTTGATGTGGCTGCTGTATCTGGCACTTGCCAAGACGGGTGCACTTGATAAATTCGCTTCCGGGCATACGAGGAAGGCGTAGTCTGTATAGACGTTGAACTTTTTATCGGTAATGGCGATGCAGGGAGTCGGATGCAGACGATGATATCCACGGATTGCAAACCGTGCACGGTGAAAGCCGGACAGGTCGGCGACAGCGTGCCGCAGTCCATACGCTTCGAACATTGGGGATATCGTCACGCATCCCGCGCCGAGTTCACCATTACCGATTTGAACCTTGACATCAAGGCCGGCCAACGCGTGCTGTTGCTGGGCGCTTCCGGCATCGGCAAGTCGACCTTGCTTGAGGCGACAGCCGGTCTGATCGGTGGCGTAGGTGTCAGCGACGGAACCCAATCTCAGCCGAATGAGAACCATACGGCTCAGAACCATACGGCCTATGAGGACGAAGACGGGGGCGTGAGCGCCGGACGTATCCTGATCGGTGGCACCCCCGTCACCCAGGCAAGGGGCAAGGTCGGGCTCGTGTTGCAGGATCCGGATGCCCAAGCCGTCTTCGAACGGTTGGGCGATAACGTCGCTTTCGGCCCGGAGAACATGGCCATGGCCCCGGAGCTGATCTGGCCATGCGTTCGCCGCGCGTTGGATGCGGTCGGCCTTGGCGGACTGCAGTTGCATCGCATGGTCACGCACCTGAGCGGCGGACAGCTGCAGAGGTTGGCGCTCGCGGGTGCGCTCGCCATGAATCCCGGTGTGTTGCTGCTCGACGAGCCCACGGCGAATCTTGACCCGGAAGGCGTTTGCCAGATTGTGGGTGCAGTCAAAAATGTACTTGACAGCAACCATTCCACGATGGTGCTGGTCGAGCACCGGGTCGACGAATGGGTCGATCTGATCGACCGTGTGGTGTTGCTCGGCAAAAGCGGTGGTACCACGGCTGCCAAGGTTGAGGCGGATGGAACTCCGGACGAGGTTTTTGGCGATAAATCCATCGATTTCGACGAACTTGGCATTTGGATTCCCCGAAAATACCGTCAACGTGAATTAGGGAGTCGTTTCCATTCGGGAATCAGTACATCGCACAATGGCCGCAATACCAAGAAAATCCCTGTTCTTTCCACCAGACATCTGGCTATCGGACGAGCGGGCAAGGCCATAGCCGAAAACATCAATCTCGATTTCAGCAGCTGCGAAGTGACGGCATTGGTCGGACGTAACGGGGCGGGCAAATCGACGCTTTCGCTTTCGCTGGCGGGGCTGCTTGAGCCGGTTTCCGGCGAGGTGGTGGCCCGAGGGCCTTTGGCACAAGGTGTCAAGACAACCGCGCCGATAGCTTGGAAATCCTCCCAGCTGGCCAGCCGAATATCATACGTGTTCCAGAATCCGGAACACCAGTTCGCCCGCGGTACGGTGCTCGAAGAAGTGATGCTCGGCCCGATTCAGGCCGGCACATCTGAGCAAGAGGCCAAAACCGCCGCGATCGAGCTACTCAAACACTTCAGGCTGGACCGGTATGCCGAGGTCAATCCCTATACGCTTTCCGGCGGGGAAAAACGGCGCTTGACCGTCGCGTCGGCTTTGGCATCGGCCCCACGAGTGCTGATCCTCGACGAACCCACTTTCGGCCAGGATCGCACCACATGGCTTGAAATGGTCGATCTTATCGCACAATTGCGTGACCAAGGCATCTGCATCATCGTTGTCACTCATGATCGTGACCTCGTGCGTGCTTTGGATGCCCGGGTTATCGAGTTCCGAGCCGATGGCAGCGACGGGCGGGATGATGGTGTAAGCCTCGAATCCGTTGTCGGTGATGGTGGCGAAGATTCCAGTAGCCAAAGCAGGCGATCTGCCAGCAAGATTGCGGAAACGTCGGAAGGCAGGCAACAAAGCAAGCCTGAAACCGTCGAAGTCAGCGCCATCAACGACCGACAGGAACCGGAGCATCAGTCCAGCGCTTCGCCGTTCCTGGCCACCCTCAACCCTTCGTTCCGTTTCATCGGCGGTCTGCTGGTGGCCCTGCCGATGTTGCTGAGCCTCGATTGGGTGTCCGCCGGTGTGGCTCTGGCCGTGGAATTCCTGTTGCTGGCCATCCTGGGCATATCGCCTTGGCGCGTGGTCAAGTCCACGTGGCCCGTGTTCATCGGAGCTCCCGGATCGGCTCTTGCCGTGGTGCTCTACGGCAAGGAGGGTGGTACCCTCTGGTGGCACTGGGGATTGATGACCATTACGGATCGTTCGTTGATGCTTGCGCTGGCGACGGCATTGCGTGTGCTGGCCATCGGCGTGCCCGCCATCATCGCCGTCATCGGCATCGATGCCACCGATCTGGCCGATTCCTTCAGCCAGATTCTCCACCTTCCCGACCGCTTTGTCTACGGTGGCCTTGCCGGCATGCGCCTGTTCTCGGTGCTGCGCGACGATTGGGCGGCGCTCACCGCCTCACGCCGTTCGCGTGGGCTGGGTGATGAAAACAAGTTCAAGGCCTTCTTCCCGCAGACATTCGCGCTTCTGGTGCTTTCCATCCGTCGTTCCACCATGCTGGCCACGGCGATGGAGGCGCGCGGTTTCGGCTCCGACCTGCCAAGGACACACGCCAGGGTGAGCCGCGTCCACCCCCGTGATTGGGCATTTTTGGCGGTCTGCCTGTTGATTCCCGTCGTCTCCTTGGTTGTTTCGGGCCTCTGCGGCACCTTTGCCTTCTTTGGCGGCTGAGCAATATCGTATAAGATCTCGACTGGATCATGGAATCCTTCTTGTCAATTCCGGATTTGGCCGTGATCTATGCAAGGAATGGTGTCGACGTCGCGTAGAGTAGAGCTATGCCTTTTAATCAGCACATCATTGACAATCCCAAGGCCGAACGCGTGCGGCGCGTTACGGAACTTGAAAAGACCAAAGGGCGAAAGAAGTCCGGGAAGTTCCTTATCGAGGGGCCGCAATCGGTGCGCGAAATCGTGCGTTGGATGCCGGACGTGGTGGAGGACTGCTATGTGCAGATGGACGAGCGGCAGTCTGGGTTGGTCTCGTCGGTGGTCGAAGACATCGCGCGCGAAGCCGATGAACAGGGGCTGTATCTCCATCAGGTGACTGGCGATGTGATGCATCGGATGAGCACGGACGCGCAGGGTATCGTCGCCGTCGGCGATCTTGACGTCATTCGCAAACGAATGGCTGAGGGTTTTGCGGGTGGTGAAGCCGGTGATTTGACGAACGCCGAAGTGGTCCACAACGTCGCCACCCGGCGCACCGAGGTACGAAACAGCGTCAGTGATAATGACGAAACCGGCAAAGGTACTGTCAACGGGAATGCGGAAACGGCTGCACAAAGAGATACGCATTCCGATGTCACAAGCGGTCGGAATCAGGATTCGCTCGGTGATAGCGTGGCCGCGTCACATGACATTGAGCACGCTGGAAATATGGATTCGCTTGGCGACACGGTGGCCGCGTTCTGGCAGATCCGTGATCCGGGTAACGCGGGGACGGTGATTCGCTCGGCCGATGCCGCCGGATGCCGTGCGGTGATTTTCGTGGACGATTGTGTTGATCGCTTCAATCCCAAGGTCATCCGCTCCACGGCCGGATCGTTGTTCCACCTGCCGGTGGTCACGATGAGCACCGAAGAGTTCTTTGCGTGGGCTCAGAGCCAAGGCAGCGAGGTGATGGCCGCGGATGTCTATGGCACTAAAAAGGTCAAGCCGGAATCATTGATTGACGTGATGGCCGGGCTCGGGCAGCGTTGCAACGGTGACCTCAATGGTGGTGGAGGTCGTGCTGCGGAGGCAACATTGGTTTCAGATGGTGACCAAGACAACGACGTACGCAACGATTCGGGCGAGAATAATGCTTCCAACCAAACCGGTCAAGGCTCACACACGATCCTCTTCGGTAACGAAGCCCGCGGTCTGCCGGCCGACGTGCTTCAACGCGTGCAGCGTATCGTCTCGATTCCGCTATACGGCAAGGCCGAATCGCTTAATCTCGCGACCAGTACGTCGGTGATGCTCTTCACGTTGGCGATGGCGCGAGACGCTGCGAAACGTCAGTAGGAAAGGTTTCTTTATCGTGTGACGGGAGACACAATCGCAGTGTGCTCTATGTCGAGTCATATTGAAACAATGAAAAGGCTGTAAATGCTTGGGATTCATGACTTTTGCGTATGTATCCTCAGGCGTTTCAAGGTTTGCAGAAAATTGAAGGAAAGGGTACTCGTGGCACAGAGTGCGTCATTCGATGCAGAAGCGGTGACCGATGCGGTCGCCGAGGGCATCTCGAAAATCAAGGGTGCCTCCACCATGGAGGAGCTCAAAGCCATCAGAACGGAATATGCCGGGCCAGAATCGGCGATGATGCTGGCGAACCGGTCGATCGGCTCCCTGCCGAAGGAAGAAAAGAAGGGTGCCGGCCAGTTGATGGGCAAGCTGCGCAGCGAGTTCGAGCGCACGTTCGGCATCAAGACCGCGCAGGTCAAGGCCGCCGAGGAGACCCGTCAGCTCGCCGCCGAAACCGTCGATATGACCCTTCCGATCAACCGCAAGCCGTTGGGCGCCCGTCATCCGCTGCCCAAGCTGATGGAGGACGTCGAGGACCTCTTCATCTCCATGGGCTGGCAGATCTCCGCCGGTCCCGAGGTGGAGACCGAATGGTACGACTTCGACGCGCTGAACTTCGGCCCCGACCATCCTGCCCGACAGATGCAGGACACCTTCTACGTCAAGGGCAACCAGGCCAAGGACGCCGCAGGATTCGTAGGCTCCAACATGGTGCTGCGCACGCAGACCTCCTCCGATCAGGTGCGCGCGCTGCTCACACGCGGTGTGCCGCTCTACATCGCCTCTCCCGGTCGCGTGTTCCGCACCGATGAGCTCGACGCCACGCACACCCCAGTTTTCCACCAGTGCGAGGCGCTGGCCGTCGACAAGGGCCTGACGATGGGCGACTTGAAGGGCGTGCTCGACAAGCTCGCCGTCGCGATGTTCGGCCCGGAGGCCAAGAGCCGCCTGCGCCCGAGCTACTTCCCGTTCACCGAGCCCAGCGCCGAGCTGGACCTCTGGTTCCCCGACAAGAAGGGCGGCCCCGGCTGGATCGAATGGGGCGGCTGCGGCATGGTCAACCCGAATGTGTTGCGTTCCGCAGGCCTCGACCCCAACGTCTACACCGGCTTCGCGTTCGGCGTGGGCATGGAGCGCACGCTGCTGCTGCGCCACGATATCAACGACATGCACGACCTCGTGGAAGGCGACGTGCGTTTCAGCAAACAGTTTGTGATGGGGGAGTGAACCAACAATGCCAATGGTAGATATTGACTGGCTCAAGGAGCATGTCGAGGTTCCGGCCGGTCTGACGTATGAGCAGCTCGCCAAGGATCTGGTTCATGTCGGTCTCGAGGAAGAGGAGATTCATTCCTCGAACGTCACCGGGCCGATCGTGGTCGGCTACGTGATCGATGCCACGCCGGAGCCGCAGAAGAACGGCAAGACCATCAACTGGTGCCACGTCGATGTCGGAGACAAGTACAACGACACCGACGAGAACGGCAACAAGGTGCCGCGCGGTATCGTCTGCGGCGCGCCGAACATGGCCGCCGGCGAGAAGGTCGTCGTCACGCTTCCGGGTGCCGTGCTTCCCGGCGACTTCAAGATCGAACCGCGCAAGACCTACGGCCACATCTCCAACGGCATGTGCGCCTCGGAGCGTGAGTTGGGGCTCGGCAGCGACCACAGCGGCATCATCCTTCTGAACGACTACGGCTTCAGCAAGGACGAAGCCGAAGCGTTGAAGCCCGGTGACGATCTGATGCACGTGCTGCACCTGGACCAGCCGGTGCTCGAGATCAACATCACCCCGGATCGCGGCTACACGCTGTCCTACCGTGGCGTGGCCCGTGAATACCATCATTCCACCGGCGCGGCTTATACCGACCCGGCCATCGAACTCAATGAGAAGGCGCCCAAGGGTGTCGAGGCCAGCAAGGCCGATATTGAGGTCGAGATCGAAGACAACAACCCGATTCACGGCGTGCCCGGCTGTGACCGTTACTATGCGCGCACGGTGCGCGGCTTCGACCCGGCGAGCCCGACGCCGAACTGGATGCGTCGTCGCCTGATTCGCGCCGGCATGCGTTCCATTTCGCTGGCCGTCGACGTCACCAATTACGTGATGATGGATCTGGGCCAGCCGATGCACGCCTACGACCTCGACAAGATCAGCGGCCCGATCGTCGTCCGCCGCGCGAAGGCGGGGGAGACCCTGACCACGCTCGACGGAAAGAAGCACGATTTGAGCGTTGAGGATCTGCTGATCACCGATTCGCCCGAAGGCAAGCGCAGCTCGAGAATCCTCGGACTGGCCGGCGTGATGGGTGGCCTTTACGGCGAAGTCACCGCTGAGACCAAGAACATCCTTCTGGAATCCGCGCACTTCGACCAGGTGACCATCGCCCGTTCCGCACGTCGTCACAAGACCCCGTCGGAGGCTTCCAAGCGCTACGAGCGCGGTGTGGACTATGCGTTGCAACCCGCCGCTGCCGAGATGGCCGCCGAGCTGATGGCCAAGTACGGCAAGGGCACGCCCAGTGACACCCCGATCGACGTCGACCGCACGCAACCGCGCGAAGCCATCGATTTCAAGTTCACCGAAACCAAGCGCCTCACCGGACTCGACACCTCGGATAAGCGCATCCGTGAGATTCTCGAGGACATTGGCTGCACGGTCAGCGCGGGCTCGGCCGAAGGCCATATTTCCGTAGTGCCTCCGACCTGGAGGCCGGATCTGACCATGCCGTGCGACTTGGTCGAGGAGATTGCACGTCTTGTCGGTTACGACGAAATTCCCGTCACCATGCCTCCGGCTCCGGTCGAGGGTGCCGTAGGGCTGACCCCCGACCAGCAGCGTCAACGCGACGTGGCCAACGAACTGGCCGAATACGGTTTGGTGGAGACGCTGAGCTATCCGTTCGTCGGTGACGCCGACTTCAAGGCGTTCGGCTACGACGTTGACGAAATCAAGCCGGTGAGCGTCGAGGTCGCCAACCCGCTGGCCGGCGACCGTCCGTACCTGCGTCGCGATGTGCTGCCGACGCTGGCCCAGACCGTCCAGCGCAACATCCGCCGCGGTCTCGAAGACATCGCGCTTTACGAAATCGGCCACGTCTATCTCTGGGACCCGAACGCCCCCGCCATTCCGGCTCTGCCCGGCGGCCAGCGCCCGACCGATGAGCAGCTGAAGGCGCTTGATGCCGGCCTGCCCGTTCAGCCGTTGCACGTCGCCGCGATTCTGACCGGCAAGGCCGTGGAAACCGGCTGGCTCGGCGAACACCGCGATGTCGACTACAGCGACGCGGTGGAAGCGATGAACCGCGTGGCCAACCGTCTCGGAGCCAAGGTCACCTTGGTCCAGCCCGAACCGCAGGACGTACCGATGCAGTGGCATCCGGGCCGTGCGGCCAAAGTGATGGCAGGCGATACGTTTGTCGGCATGGTCGGCGAACTGCACCCGCACGTCAACGCGGCCCTCGGCTTCCCGGAGCATTCCGCGGCCTTCGAGCTCAACCTCACCGCGCTTTTCGCCACGTTGAGCGGCAAACCGGTGCAGGCCAAGCCGATCTCCACTTTCCCGCCCGTCAAGCAGGATCTCGCCTTCACCGTCCCCGACACGGTCACCGCCGCGCAATTGCGGCAGGCCATCGTCGAGGCAGCCGGCGACAACCTCGAGTCCATCGAGCTCTTCGACGTGTTCGCTGGCGACCAGCTGGGCGAGCATCAGAAGTCGCTCGCCTACGCCGTCACTTTCCGCTCTCCGGATAAGACACTCAAGAGCGAGGACACGGAGGCCATCCGCAAGGCTATTGTCGATAAGGCAGCAACCATCGGCGCGCAACTGCGTGCCTGAAGCTCAGTCCTAAGACATCTTGGAAAATGCAGCGATACGGAGTCTGCGCGCCGATGAGGTTCGCAGGCTCCGCGATTATCTACTTGATTTTGGAGTGGCACGATGAATGAATCTCAGAATCCGTTCGATGCGAACAGCGAGGGCAGCGCCGGTCCGTCGACCAATGCCGCTCCCTCCGGTCGCCAGGCTCAACCGCAATACGGTCAGATGAAAGTTCCGGAATACGGTGCGATGGCCAGCCAGTTCCCTGCGCAATACAACCCGTACGTCTATGGCATGCCTGAAGAGAAACCGAAAAACCAAAACGGGCAGATGAATCCTCCTGACGGCCCCTTCAACCGTCAAGCAGGAGCGGGATACGGCAATGGTTTCGGAATCTATCAGGGCAATCCCGGCAATCAGAGCAATGCGCCTTATGACAGGTCCGGCCAGATGCCCGGGAACTACCCCAACAATCCGAATAATCTATACGGGCAGCCATACAGCAACGGCCAACCTTACAGCAACGCCCCGGTTCAGCCCGGCGGTCCCGGAACCCCTGGATACCAGCCTGACATGCACAATGGCGTCGATATGAACGATCCGGTCCAAAACCCTTATCTGGGGCACTGGGATCCGCTCGCGATTGTCTCGATCATTCTGTTGTTCATGCCAATTACGTTCCTGCCGGCCATCACCGGCGCGATTTCCATGTGGCGCACGAAGAAATACCATATGAAAGGCTTCTGGGTGGCCACAGTGTGCATGGTGCTCGGTGTCATCGCGACGATTTTCGAAATTTGGCTGTTTTCCAAAGGTCTCAATCTCAACGATTTCTCCCAACAGATGCTGAATCAGTATGGTTCCGGTTCGGGAGGTTCAGGTTCCGGAGGCTCCGGCAGCGGCGGTTCGGTCAGCGCTTAGATCCAGCCTCCAGTGTGCTGACAGCGTTAACAATATGCATTATCAGAAAGTCCTTGTCCATGCAAATGGGCGGGGACTTTCTGATATTCACAGTGATGAGCTTGCTCTGTTTCTTCTGGTTACAAGGTTGTATGGGTATCCGTCAGACTGTCGTTGTCAGGACGTAATGGATTGTTTCCTTTAGTGTCCACTATTTGGATGTATAACTATACATAGTAGTGAATATATGTATTCTTGACATCATCATTCAAGAAAGGTGATGCGCATGAGCACATACACAGTGGCCGTGGCTGGCGCCAGCGGATATGCCGGAGGAGAGATGTTGCGTATTCTTGCGGCACATCCGGCGTTCGAGGTGACCACGGTGACCGGCGACTCTTCGGCCGGAGACAAATTGGGGCAGCATATGCCGCATATCCCGTCGCTGAAGGATATGGTCATCGAGCCCACGACTCCGCAGAGGCTCAATGGTCATGACGTCATCGTGCTTGCTCTGCCGCATGGGGTATCGGGAGCATTGTCCGAAAAGTTGGATGCAAACCGTGTGATGGTTGATCTGGGTGCTGACCACAGGCTTGAATCCGGTGAGGCATGGGGCCGGTATTATGGCGGTGATTTTCATCAGCCTTGGATCTACGGAATGCCGGAACTCATCGTAGGCAAGGAGACCAGCGGCGGATATCAACGGCAACGCGAGGAATTACACGGTGCATCCTTGATCGCCGGACCCGGCTGCAACGTCACTGCGGTCACTCTGGCCTTCCAACCCGCTCTTGCTGCAGGTCTCATCGAAGCAGACGACATCGTGGCCGATCTCGCTGTCGGATATTCCGGGGCCGGCAAAAATCTCAAGCGAGCGAATCTGCTGGCGGCGGAGGCAATCGGGTCGGCGACGCCGTATTCGGTTGGTGGCGTTCACCGTCATATTCCCGAGATCGTACAGAACCTGCGACATGCGGCGGTCGCCTGTTCCGGTGGCACTCATTCAAATCCGACTTCCGTGAAAGCGCCTTTGGGAGATATCAACGTCGGTTTCACGCCGATACTGGTACCGATGTCCCGTGGCATTCTTGCGGTCGTTTCGGCCAAACTGAGTAGCAAGGGTGAGGCGATGGACGACGAAAACATTCGAGAGGCTTTCGCTGATGCCTATCAAGGCCAGAAGTTCATTGAGTTGCTCGACAGCGGTGACATGCCGGCTACGGCGAATGTGCTGGGGTCCAACGAGGCACAAGTCCAGGTCGCCGTCGATCGGAACGCGAAACGTCTATATGGATTTGCCGCCATTGATAATCTCAACCGCGGCACAGCAGGGCAGGCGGTGCAATCCCTGAACATTGCGCTTGGACTTCCCGAAGATCAAGGATTGACAACGATTGGAGTGGCGCCATGAGCGTGACATTTGCAGAAGGCTTTTCAGCCGCCGGCGTCAATGCCGCAATCTCATCCAACACATCGAAAAGTGACTTGGCGCTGGTCGTTAACGAGGGGCCGCTTGACGCTGCTGCCGGAGTATTTACTTCAAACCGTTTCTGTGCCGCTCCGGTGCAATGGTCGCGCGAAGCCGTCGCCGATGGACACATCAAAGCTGTTGTCCTCAATTCCGGCGGAGCCAATGCCTGCACCGGTGAGCCGGGACTGAAGCAGAGCGAAGCCACTGCTGTACACGCTGCAGAGGTTCTCGGCATTGGGGATTGCCTTGAAGCCAGCGATATAGCGGTGTGTTCGACGGGTCTGATCGGCGAATTACTGCCATTGGATAACGTGCTTTCCGGTATTGACAAGGCATGCGAAGCCTTAAGCGATGATGTGGATGCCGGAATGGAAGCGGCCACAGCCATCATGACCACAGATACCAAGCCCAAAACCGTGAAGTTGGAAGGGAGCGGATATCGGATCGGCGGTATGGTCAAAGGCTCAGGGATGATAGCCCCGCAGTTGGCCACGATGCTCTGTGTCATCACCACCGATGCGGTGGTCGATGCGGCTCAATTGAAGACAGTTTTGGCCGCAGCCACAGAGCAATCGTTCGATCGCATCGATGTTGACGGATGCATGTCTACCAATGATACGGTGTTGCTGCTGGCATCCGGAGCTTCTGGTGTCACGCCGAAACCTCAGGAATTCTCAGCGTTGGTCCATCAGGCCTGCGCCAGTCTCGCCCGTCAGATCATCGGTGACGGGGAGGGTTCCAGTCATGACATCAAGGTGAGTGTTAGCGGGGCCGAAACCGAGGGCGCGGCGCTGGCCTGCGCCCGTGCGGTCGCCGGTTCCAATCTCCTTAAATGTGCAATCTCTGGCAACGACCCGAACTGGGGGCGTATCGTCAGTTCTCTGGGTACGGTTCCGGTGGATGTTGCCGCTTATGATGCGCGGGAAGTCACCGTGGATATCAACGGAGTACGGGTTTGCGAACACGGCGGAGCCGGCGCTGACCGTTCTGAAGTGAAGATGGATGACAGAGAAGTGAATATCGACATCGATCTTAACCAAGGCCGGCAGACCGCAACCGTTTGGACCGATGACCTCACCGGCGAATATGTGCACATCAATGCCGATTATGAATCCTGAGATTTTGGAAAAGCAAGCAATCGTTCGACCCGTTTATCGATACGGCGGTGGTCGCAGAAGTGGAATATACGGTAATCGGATACAGGGAAACATGTGAATGAAGGGCAAAATGTCGACAAATGAAGACGGACAATTATATCGGTCGGTCAATCAGGTTGATGGTGAGACGAAAGCCGATGAGGACACGTTCGATGTCCACAACGACCTGAAAGACGAGCAGAAAGCTGAGGTGCTGATCGAAGCGTTGCCATGGCTTGAACAATTCGCCGGTCAACGTATCGTCGTCAAATACGGCGGCAACGCCATGGTCGACGAACATCTGAAACGTTGCTTTGCACAGGATATGGTTTTTCTGCGCCAGGTAGGTATGCACCCGATCGTCGTACACGGCGGTGGTCCACAGATCTCCAGCATGCTCAACGATCTCGGTATCCATTCACAATTCAAAGCCGGTCTGCGAGTCACCACGCCTGAAATCATGCGGGTGGTACGGATGATTCTCACCGGTTCCGTTTCTCGTGAGTTGATCGGGCTGATCAACGCTCACGGTCCACACGCGGTCGGGCTTTCAGGAGAGGACGGGTCGCTCTTCGGCGCGAAGCGGTATCGTCCGGTGATCAACGGGGTGGAAACCGACATCGGATTGGTCGGCGAAGTCACCGAAGTCAATCCGTCAGCCGTCGAGAACCTCATCGCTCAGAACCGGATTCCCGTGGTCTCCTCGATAGCTCCGGATACGGACGATCCCACCCAGGTGTTCAATGTCAACGCGGACGCGGCGGCAGCAGCACTTGCAGTGGCTCTTCACGCCCGAAAACTTGTCATCCTCACCGATGTAGATGGTCTCTATGCCGATTGGCCGGATAAAAAATCGCTGATCAGCTCCATCGGTGTCGACAGGCTGCGCGAGATGTTGCCTGGCCTGCAAAGCGGAATGGTACCCAAAATGCGTGCCTGTGTGCGCGCATTGGATGGAGGGGTGCCTCAAGCTCACATCATCGACGGCCGTCAGCCTCATTCGATTTTGAACGAGGTGTTCACCAGTGCCGGTATCGGCACGATGGTCCTGCCAGGAGAGGCCATGAAACTGCGACGAAGCTGAGTGATGACTCACAACAGCGGCAAAAGCATGGATGTCCAACGGTTGTTTGAAGGCGAATGCAGTGACGCTATCAAACGAGACTGGCCTGATATGGCTTCCGGCCATTCGATTCGACTGTCTACACATGATAACCATATAGGAAAATAAAGATCTTCAAGGAAACTGGCAACACGCGAATTTGAAAGTAGTAAAAATGAACAACGATTATCAGCATACGGTGCCATCGAAAGATTCCAATAACAACTACAGAGCCGAAACGACCAAGATCGGAACAAAAAGCGAACAATGGATCCGCAAATACGGAAAAGTACATACCCACGCTTTCGGCACTCCTCTGCGTGTGATGGACCACGGCGGGGGCATGCATGTATGGGATGTGGATGGCAATGAATACCTTGATTTCCTTGCCGGAATCGCCGTCAATTCACTTGGCTACGCTCATCCGAAATGGGTACGTGCGCTCAGTGACCAGGCCGGCAAGGTCGCGCATATCAGCAATTATTTCGCTTCCGTTCCCCAAATCCAACTTGCGGAAAAACTACTCGAAATCTCCGGTGCTCCGGAGGGTTCCCGTGTCTATTTCGGCAACTCCGGAGCTGAGGGCAACGAAGCCGCGATGAAAATGGCCAAGCTTTATGGCAAGACGCTGCCAGGCGGGGACCCGGAACATGGCGGTGTGCCCGCACGAATCCTTGCGCTGACCAAAGGGTTCCACGGTCGCACGATGGGAGCTTTGAGCGCCACCTGGAAACTCTCCATCCGTGAACCGTATAATCCGCTGCTTCCTGCGGTTCAGTTCGTCGAAGCAGGTGACCTTGACGCTATGCGGGCCGCATTCGATGAAACAGGCAAGAACGGTGTCGGCCCGGTGGCCGGCGTGATGCTCGAACTCATTCAAGGCGAGGCCGGCGTGCGTCCGCTTGACCCGGAATATGTCAAAGGTGTGCGTGAACTTTGCGATAAGAACCAGGCTCTGATAATTATCGACGAAGTGCAGACCGGCATCGGCAGAACAGGAAAATGGTTCGCCTTCCAGCGCGAAGACCTGTCCGGAGGGATTACTCCCGACATCATCACCTTCGCCAAAGGCGTGGCGGGCGGCTTTCCGATGGGCGGCATGATTGCGTTCGGCGAGTCCTTGGCGTCACTTTTCTCGCCGGGGCTTCACGGTTCCACTTTTGCCGGAGGTCCGTTGGCGACAACGGCGGGGCTGACGACATTGCAGATCATCGAGGAAGACGGTTTGATAGCGAATGCCGAGGCTCGTGGTGAGCAGTTGCGCGAGGCTATCATGGCTTGCGGCAATCCGCTGTTCGCTTCGCTGCGTGGCCGTGGGCTGCTCAATGCCATTCAACTCGTTCATCCTTGCTCGCACGCGGCCATGAACTGGGCGCTTGATCACGGTCTCATCGTCAACGCAGTTGCCCCGGATGCGTTACGTCTTGCCCCGCCTCTTATCGTCAGCAGCGATGACGTCAACGAAGCCGTATCGATTCTTGCCCAGATTCCCCTCGATTTGCCTGACGACTGATTTGCCGAGGGAATTGATGGAGAGAAAGCCGCATCATTGCGTTTTTGCGTTGGATGTTCATGATTTTGTGGCACGGCAACCTCAGAGCCCTGTTGAGCGAAAATCATTCCTGGGTATCAGCAATTTTGTGGTATATATACCAATATGCGGATAGAAACGTAATATTTCAGTTTTATGCAGTATATTTATATAGTCAAATCAATAAAAGGAGATGGTTATGGCAGGTCAGCTTCGACACATGCTCCGTGATGATGATGTCAATCATGACGAGCAGAAGCAAATTCTTCAACTGGGTATGAAGTTCTGGGAAGACCGCTATTACCACCGTCCCTTCGCCGGTCCGCAGGGAGTTGCAGTCATTTTCGACAAGCCCAGCACCCGCACGCGATCCAGTTTTTCGGTGGGTGTCGCCGAGCTTGGCGGCTATCCGTTGGTCATCGACAAATCCGGTTCGCAGCTAGGGCGCGGCGAGCCGGTGGCCGATACGGCACGTGTGCTTACACGCATGACCAGTGCCATTGTCTGGCGCACGTTCGGCCAGGATCGTGTGGAGACGATGGCCAAGTACGCCACCGTTCCTGTGGTCAATGCCCTGACCGACCAGTTCCATCCCTGCCAGATCCTCGCCGATTTCCTCACCATCGCCCAGCATCGCGGGGGAGTCGACGCCCTTGCCGGCCAGACCATTGCCTACTTGGGCGACGCGGCCAACAACATGGCCAATTCCTATCTGCTCGGAGGAGCGACCGCCGGCATGAACGTGCGTGTGGCAGGTCCGCAAGGCTTCCTTCCCGCGCCGTCGATTGTCGCGGACGCAAAACGTATCGCGGCCGAGAACGGCGGTTCGATTCTGGTCACCACCGATCCACAAGAAGCCGTGGCTGATGCCGACTGCATCTTTACCGATACATGGGTGTCGATGGGAGAGGAAAACGAGTATGCCGTTCGTTCCAAACCATTCTGGAATTATCAGGTCAACGAGGAATTGATGAAACTCGCCAAGCCCGATGCGCTGTTTCAGCACTGCCTGCCCGCCTACCGCGGCAAAGAGGTCACAGCGGCGGTCATCGACGGGCCGCAATCGGTGGTTTGGGACGAGGCCGAAAACAGGCTGCATGCGCAAAAAGCCTTATTGACTTGGCTCATCGGAACACTTCGAGATGACAAGGAACTGCTCAAATGAACGATACTGAAGAGAGCGATATTACCGGCGAAGTCGATGACGAATCGGCTGGTTCAGCCGAAACCGCATCATACGACGGACGGAACCCGGAAAACAGGCTCCAACACCCTACAAACAGGACAGCCCGGCTGAGCGTTATCCAGGAGATTCTTTCCAATTCGGTGGTCTCTTCGCAAGGCCAGCTGCTGGGTCTGCTCGCCGATCGGGGCATCGACGTCACCCAAGCCACGTTGAGCCGTGACCTCGATGAAATGAAGGCGGTGAAAACCCGTCTCAAAAGCGGCGAAATGGCGTATACGCTGGGCGTTGAGCCCGAGTTCGATGACGCCACCGCCGAAAAAATCGACCAGCAACTCTCTCGCGGTCTTTCCGGATTGATCACCTCGGCCGCTGCCGCCCGCAATCTTGTCATCGTTCACACTCCTTCGGGAGCTGCGCAATACATGGCCAGTGTCATCGACAAGCAGCCAATCGATGGGATTCTGGGTACGGTTGCCGGAGACGATACGGTGCTGTTGGTCTGCAGTGACGACGATGCAGCCGTGGCGCGGAAGCAATGGATTCTCGACATCGTTTCGCACGGGCAACGTCCGCGTGACTGATTCAGTTTCGTGAGTTGACTGGACTGCATAAGATTGTGATTATCTCTGTATGAGGCTGGTGAGTGCAGAGTAAATCACAGAAAAGCGCTGAAAAGTGTGATTATCTCTGTGCGAGGCTGTCGGCTGCGGAGTTAATCACGAAAATCGGTGGGAAAGTGTGATTATCTCGGCATGAAGCAGCTCAATGCAGAGGTAATCACGAAAATTGGGTGCCGGATGCTCGTCGTTATGTGGGAGGTTCGATGACGGCAGTCCAAATTATGGACATTCCATTAGCAAGATTGCATATTTATACGAAGTAGTGTATATATTGACGTATAACGCTTCGAAGAAAGGGCTGTCATGAGCGATAAAAACCGCATCGTACTCGCATACTCCGGAGGGCTTGACACTTCCGTGGCCATTCCGTATTTGAAGGAACGCACCGGCAAGGATGTCGTCGCCGTTTCCCTCGATGTCGGTCAGGGCGGAGAAAGCCTGGAGACCATTCGCCAACGCGCGCTGGCCTGCGGCGCCGTAGAAGCGTATGTAGTCGATGCCCGCGAGGAATTCGCCAAGGAATACTGCATGCTGGCGCTGAAGGCCAACGCCAAGTACGAAGGCGTCTATCCACTGGTTTCCGCCATTTCGCGCCCGCTGATCTCCAAGCATCTCGTGCGTGCCGCCCACCAGTTCGGCGCCGACACCATCTCGCACGGCTGCACCGGCAAAGGCAACGATCAGGTACGTTTCGAGGTCTCCATCGCCTCAATCGACCCGAACCTCAAGGCCATCAGCCCGATCCGTGACCTCTCGCTGACCCGTGACGTCGAGATCCAATTCGCCAAGGACCACAAGCTGCCGATCACGCAGACCGAGAAGAGCCCGTATTCCATCGACCAGAACGTCTGGGGCCGGGCCATCGAGACCGGCTTCCTCGAAGATCCGTGGAACGGACCGACCAAGGACTGCTATACCTACACCGACGATCCGGCCTTCCCGCCGGTCGAGGATGAGGTCGTCATCAAGTTCGAGCAGGGCGTGCCCGTCGCCATCGACGGCAAGGATGTCACCCCGCTTGAGGCCATCGAGCAGATGAACAGCCGCGCCGGAGCCCAGGGCATTGGCCGCATCGACATCATCGAAGACCGTTTGGTCGGCATCAAGTCCCGCGAACTCTACGAAGCACCGGGTGCTGTCGCCCTGATTGCCGCCCACGAGGAACTCGAGAACTGCTGCCTGGAGCGCGAGCAGCACCGCATCAAGCGCGACATCGACAAGCGCTGGGCCGAACTGGTTTACGACGCCCAATGGTTCTCGCCTGCCGTGCGTTCTCTCAACGCCTTCATCGAGGATACGCAACGCTACGTCTCCGGCGAGATCCGCATGGTCATGCACGGCGGACGCGCCGTGGTCACGGGCCGTCGCAGCGACTCCTCGCTCTACGACTACAAGCTCGCCACCTACGATTCCGGCGACACCTACGACCAGAACGCCTCCAACGGATTCATCTCGATTTACGGCCTGCCCGACAAGGTGGCCGCCGCCCGCGACGTCAAATTCGGCAACGGCATCGAAGTCCCGGACAACTCCGTCGAATAGGATTGAATGGACTATTAATTACTGTTGGAGAATCCTTATTTAAAGGTTTCTAACTGTGGGGAGGTCTGGGGATATACAATGTTCGGGACGCTCCTTGGCCGCTCGGCCGTGTCTTACGCCCGAACATCGCATATCTCCGAGCCTCTGTTGACTTATGTTTAATTGTTTTGCATGGAACAAATGAGGGTATGGGATATGCAATGTTCGACCGTAAAGACTTGGCCTGCAAAATCACAGATTTTGCCTTCGCGCTCGGATGTCGCGCTCACTGTGCATATGGTGAGTCCACTGGACTTACCATTTAGCGGCACAGCCCGGAGCGTGTCGAACATTGCATATCCCAGACCTTCCGCCACAGTCCGAATTAATTTAAAAGTTGTTGGTTGCACAATGAAGGGAATCAAAGGATGACGGAGCAGAAGAAAAAAGGGGACGGGCATCTGGCGCTGTGGGGCGGACGGTTTAAGTCCGGGCCTTCGCCGGAGCTGGCTCGACTTTCCAAGTCGACGCAGTTCGATTGGCGGCTGGCCGATGACGATATCGCCGGGTCCAGAGCCCATGCCCGGGCGCTCGGCAAGGCAGGATTGCTCAGCGCCGACGAATTGAAGCGTATGGAAGATGCACTCAATACGTTGCAACAGCTTGTGGATTCGGGGGAGTTTGCGCCTGTCGAGGACGACGAGGATGAGGCCACGGCGCTGGAACGCGGGCTGCTCGAGATTGCGGGAGACGAGCTCGGCGGCAAACTGCGTGCCGGGCGTTCGCGCAATGACCAGATCGCCTGTCTTATCCGTATGTGGCTGCGTCGGCACGCACGTTCGGTGGCGGGCTTGGCACTCGGCGTGGTCGATGCGTTGATTGGCCAGGCCGAGAAGGCCGGGGACGCGGTGATGCCGGGCCGCACGCATATGCAGCACGCACAGCCGGTGCTGCTGGCGCATCAGCTGATGGCCCATGTCTGGCCGCTGCTGCGCGACGTCGACAGGCTCGCCGATTGGGACAAGCGCATGGACGCAAGCCCGTACGGTTCAGGCGCTTTAGCCGGTAATACGCTTGGTCTCGACCCAGAGGCCGTGGCCCACGAGCTGGGCTTCTCGCGGGTGACTGCGAACTCCATCGACGGCACCGCAAGCCGCGATTTGGTGGCTGAGTTCTCGTTTATCGCCGCCATGATCGGGGTGGATCTGAGCAGGCTCAGCGAGGAAATCATCATCTGGAACACGCAGGAGTTCGCCTTCGTGCGCCTCGACGACGCCTATTCCACCGGTTCCTCGATCATGCCGCAGAAGAAGAACCCGGACATCGCCGAGCTCGCCCGTGGCAAGTCCGGCCGGCTCATCGGCGATATGACCGGCCTGATGGCCACGCTCAAAGGCCTGCCGACGGCCTATGCCCGCGATCTGCAGGAAGACAAGGAAGCCGTGTTCGACCAGGTCGACACGCTCGAAACCCTGCTGCCCGCTTTCGCCGGCATGGTGCGCACGATGGTCTTCGACCTCGACCGACTCAAAGCCCAGGCGCCCACCGGTTTCGCCCTGGCCACCGACATCGCCGAATGGCTGGTCAAGCAGGGTGTTCCATTCCGTCACGCCCACGAGCTTTCAGGCGCCTGCGTCCAGTTGGCCGAAGGCCGGGGCGTGGAGCTGTGGGATTTGAGCGACGATGATTTCGTCACGGTATTCAAGGATTTCCTGCCTGCCGATTGTGCCCCGCAAGTCCGTAGCGTCCTCTCGGTCGAAGGTTCCGTCGACCAGCGCAACGGCAAGGGCGGCACCGCTCCCGTGCGCGTGCGCGAACAGATTGCCGAAGCCAAGCGAATCGCCGCAAAAGCCCAGACATTCGCCGATTCCGTCAGCGACGGACCTGCGTACGTAACACCGTGCGCATAGTGATAGACGTTGGTATTTTTGACATTGCCTCGAGTACGATGACAAGCTGAAAGCCTAATACAAGAAAGGTACCGACAGCATGACATTGGGTATCGGGACTCCGATAGCGACCCTCGAGGCATTGTGGGCGAAGCATACGATTCATCTGGCCGAGGCTCCCGGCGGCGAACCGTTCGGTGTCAAAACGGTGGACCGAAAGGCTTCCGGCGATGCCACACCGCTGATCATATGCGCGATAGGCGATTCGATGATCGCAGGCTGCGGCACGCAGGACCAGCAGGAGGGCCTCACGCCCGATATCGCGCAAGGATTCGCCGACGAGCTTCAGCGTGACGTGGCGTGGGAAGCGCACGGCAAGCTCGGTGCCACCATGCGACGCGTCCGTTACCGACAGCTTGCTGAAGTTCTCAAGGCAGGCAAGAAGTTCGACATCCTGCTGATCTGCGCCGGTTCCAACGACATCATGGCCAATCGTACGCTCGACGAATGGCGTGACGATCTCGGTGCCGTGTTAGACGAAGCCAAACCGTTGAGCGAACACATCGTCGTGCTGAGCCCGGGTCAGATGCAGCACGAGCCTTCGCTGGGGCGTGCCCTGCGCCGGGCGATTCTGCGCGAGATGGACGAACAGGCCGCGGTAAGCAAACAAGTCTGTGCCGCGCACCACGCCACCTACGTCGACATGATCCATGAGAACGTACACGCCGACGCGCCCGACTTTTTCTCACCCGATCATTTTCACCCAAGCGCCCAAGGCTACCGTTACATGACCGAAGGCGTGGTTGCCAAGCTCAGCACCGTTCTCAAGGATTGTTGAACCGGCAGACGACGAATCGATGATGCGACCGACTCCAATGCTGATGAATCGAGGTCGGAAGACAACGTTTTGGCTTGTGCCTTTAAGACACGCTCAACCGTTTGTGCGCGTTGGTCGATTGTCGGTTCCGTGGATGCATGCTTCCCCGTATCGTAATTCACGATGTTGTGCAAGGTCAGGGCGGCAATGACGCGCAAATGGTTCCACGGCCTCATGGTGTGATTCGTTATCGAAAAGGCGCGTGGCGCAATAATCGTCGCAGTAAACGATACTGTCGCCATCACCTGCGAAAATAGATTGGTTCAGGAGTCGTTCGGCTCTGGTTGTTTTGACACAAAAGAATAGGGGAATACGGTTATGGCTCACGTCACCAATTTCAAGGAAGCGGGATTTGACTCTCTCTTCGATGAATTGAACTGGCGCGGGCTGATTTCACAGTCCACGGACCGCGATCAGCTCGCCAAAGCGTTGAACGGCGGGCCGATTACCTATTATTGCGGTTTCGACCCCACCGCGGCCTCGCTGCATATCGGCAATCTGGTACAGCTGATCAATATGCGGCACCTCCAGGAAGCCGGCCATCATCCCATCGCGGTGGTCGGTGGCGCCACCGGTCTGATCGGCGATCCGCGTCAAAGCGGCGAACGTACGCTCAACCCCAAAGACGTCGTCGAAGGCTGGGCCCGCAGGCTCAAGAAGCAGATCGGCACGATTCTGGTAACCGAAGGTGACAATCCTGTGCGTTTCGTCTCCAACTACGACTGGACCGCCAACATGTCGGTTATCGATTTCCTGCGCGATGTCGGCAAGAACTTCCGTATGGGCACGATGCTCGCCAAAGACACGGTGGCACGTCGCCTCAAGTCCGACGAGGGCATCTCGTTCACGGAGTTCAGTTACCAGGTTCTGCAGGGCAACGATTTCCTGCATCTTTTCGACGAATACCACTGCACGCTGCAGCTCGGCGGCTCCGACCAGTGGGGCAACCTCACCAGCGGTCTCGATCTGATCCGCAAGGTGCGCGGCGAGAACGTCAACGTGTTCACCAGCCCCATCATCACCGACAGCCAGGGCAAGAAGTTCGGCAAGTCCGAAGGCAACGCCGTCTGGCTTGACCCCACGATGTTGAGCCCCTACAAGTTCTACCAGTTCTGGTTCAACCAGCCCGACGGTGAGATGGAGAAGCTGCTGAAAGCGTTCACTTTCCTGCCCAAGGCCGAGATCGAGCGGCTCGCCCACGAGGCCGAGGTCAACCCCGGTGCCCGCGAGGCGCAAAAGGCATTGGCATGGGAAGTCACCAGTTTCGTGCATGGCGAGAAGACCACGCAAGAGGCGATCGACGCTGCTTCCGCGCTTTTCGGGCGCGGCGGCGACTTGAGGACTATCAGCTCCGACATGCTTGAATCCTCCATCGACGGGCTCAAGATCGAAAACGAGGAAGGCGAGAAGGTCTTCGCCAAGGCCGTCATCGGTGAACGTGTGGCTCAGGCCGCCGTTTCCGCAGGTCTGTTCAAGTCCATTTCCGAGGCAAGAAAGACCATCAAATCCGGTGGTGTCTACATCAACAACGTGCGTGTCGAAAACCAGAATCAGGAACTGACCGGCAATGATTTCCTTGCCGATCACTTTGCGCTGATTCGTCGCGGCAAAAAGGCTGTCGGCGCCGTGGAACTTGGCTGACAGCAAGCTTTAATCAAGCCGATTAGAATCTATTAGAAAAAATATTTAGGATTTCTCGTTCATTCACGAACACGGGAAAGCTAAACCCAAACAAAAGGTACAAGCATATGGCAGAAGAACAGCGCGGCAACCGCGACGGCAATTCATACGGTCACGGTTCGTCCCGTTCAGGTGGTGGCTATCGGGGCCACGGCGGATTCCGTGGCAACAACCACGGCGGAGGCTTCCACAAGGGTGGTCACGGCGGTTACCGTGGTCACGATGACGATAGGCGCGGCGGATACCGCGGCAATGGCGGCGGACACCGCGACTTCCATCGTGACGACCGTCGTGATGGCGGTCGCAGCGGCGGATACCGCGGGCACGGTGATTCAGATCGCCGTGACTTCCGTCGCGACGATGACAGGCGTGGCGGGTACCGCGGTGGAGACGACCGCAGGGACTTCCATCGCAACGACGATCACCGTGGAGGCTATCGTTCCGGCGGTTATCGCGGCCACGACGATGATAGGCGCGGCGGATACCGCGGCAATGGCGGCGGACACCGCGACTTCCATCGTGACGGTGAACATGGAGGGTACCGCGGCGGCAACGACCGTCGTGACTTCCATCGCGACGACAGGCGAGATTTCCATAAAGACGGCGACCACAGGGACTTCCACAAGGGTGGATTCCGGCATGACGACCGTCGTGGAGGATATCGTGGCGGAGACGATCGCAGGGACTTCCGCCGCAACGACGACCGTCGCGGCGGCTACCGTGGCCATGATGACGATAGGCGCGGCGGATACCGCGGCAACGACCATCGTGACGGCGAACGGCGCGACTTCCATCGCAATGACGAGAGCAGGGGTGGCTACAACTCCCGTGGCAATGATCGTCGTGATTTCCACCGTGACGACCGGCGTGGCGGCGACCGCAATGGATATCGGGGCTACGACAACCGTCGCGATGACCGGCGTAGCGGGTTCCATAACGACGGACGCGACGACTACATGCACAAGGGCATGCGCCGCAATTCCGACGGCACCACCTCGTTCCCCTCGCAGAACCCGTATACCGACCGTCGTCCGGGCGAGCCGCGCATGCCCAAGGGCATGGAATGGTCGATGCTTTCCAAGGATGAGAAGGAACGTCTGAGGGGACTTTCCAAGGAGCACGCCGAGAACATCGGTCTGCACATCCTCGCCGCCTATTCGCTTGAGGCGGACGATCCGAAGGCCGCGCGCGACCATGCCGAATGGGTGGCTCACCAGGCCTCCCGTATCGATTTCTCGCGCGAGACACTGGCGTTCATCGCCTATCGTCAAGGCGATTACAAGACCGCGTTGAAGGAATTCCGCACGGCCCATCGTATGAACGGCTACACCGACTATCTGCCGTTCATCGCCGATTGCGAACGCGGCTTGGGCAACCCGAAGCGTGCCATCGAAATGGCCATGTCCGATGACGCCAAAGCCCTTACCGGCGAGTCAAAGGCCGAGATGTTTTTGGTCTACGCCGGAGCGTTGGGCGATTTGGGACTGTGGGACAAGGCCGTCGACGTGGTCAGCAAGCTGGCCGACACCAAGGGACTCCCCGGTGCCTACCGTATGCGTGCGCTGCAGGCCGAGCAGTACTTCCTCGAGGAAGCCGGCCGTGGAGATGAGGCGGCTGATCTCGACACCACCATCGAGCAGCTTGAAAACAAGTATGCCGACATGGACGAGGACGATATCGATGCCGAGGAAGTCGTCATCGATTATGACCTCGAGCGTCTGCCGGACGACATGATGGAAGAACTCGGCATCACGGAAGACGATGCACAGTTCGCGCCCGTCGATCCGTATGAGGACGATGAGGATTACCGGCGCGATTCCGAGGATTCTGGTGATTCGGATGAAGATCATTCGGATGAAGATTCAGACGAAGAGGATTCCGAATCCGAAGAAGCCGTCGGCACGCAGCTTGATACGGATGCTGCACTCGACGATCAGTCCCAGTCCGCGCTGGATCCGGAAACCCCGGAAGCCAAGGTCAGTGCCGCGGCTACGGCCAAGGAGAACGCCGACAGCACGCAAATCGTCGACGAATCCGGCGAGCCCGTCGATTCCGTCGATGTCGAGGCCGGTCAAGAGACGCAAGGTGAGGACGAAGAGGACGACGATCCTGAAACCCAAGGCGAAGCAGACGACGACGAAAACGAGTTGCCCGCCGAGGAAATCACCGAAGGTGCCGACAGTTCCGACGATCCGGCTGTAGAGCAGGAAGACGCGGACGAAAAAGACGAATCCGACGAAGAGGAGTAACACCGAGCGTGCTCAAAGCAACCGAACAACCGATCGAACAAGCCTATAAGCTGGCATTGCTGGATCTTGACGGCGTGGTCTACCGTGGCAAGAACCCGGTGGATTACGCCAGCGAGTCGATCACCAAAGCGCAGCGGGCCGGCATGACGGTGGAGTACACCACCAACAATTCCTCGCGTTATCAGCAGACCGTGGCTCAGCAGCTTCGAGGTTTCGGTCTTAAGGTTGAGCCTTGGCAGGTCATCACCTCTTCGGTTGTCGCTGCCAGAATGGTGGCGCGTGCCGTGCCGGCTGGGGCCAAAGTGTTCATGGTCGGTGCCGGCCATTTGCGTGAGGAATTGAAGAAGCAGGGCCTCACCGTCGTCGATCGTGTCGAGGACAACCCGGTCGCCGTGATCCAGGGTTGGTATCCCGAGGTTACGTGGAACGAGCTGGCCAATGCGGCTTTCGCCGTCGAACGTGGTGCGAAATATTTCGTCACCAATCGTGATCTGACGATTCCACGCGAACTGGGGATCGCTCCCGGTTCCGGGTCGATGGTCAGGGCCGTCATCACCGCCACGGGTGTCGAGCCCGTGGCTTCGGCCGGCAAACCCGAATCAGCAATGTATGACGAGGCGAGGCTTCTGGCTTCGCACGACGGTGCTACATTGGTGCCCAAAAACCAATGCCTGGCCATCGGTGACCGACTCGATACGGATATCGAAGCCGGCAACCGAGGCGGATATGATTCATTGGTCGTACTGACTGGTGTCGCCGATCCTGTGCAGCTGATGTTGGCCGAGCCCCATTTGCGCCCGACCTTCATTTGCCGTGACTTGCGCGAGTTGCATGAGGCCATGCCGGCACCGGTCGAGGTCTCGAAGCACGAATGGAAGTGCGAAGCCGCTTCGGTAAGTCTTGACGGCAATGAAGTTCAAGTCAGCGATTGCAACGATATCAATGCGTTGCGCGCCACGTGCAGCCTGCTTTGGAATCTGGCCGACGACGAAAACATTGATGCTGCAACATTGCGGCTTCCTGATTTCAGGTTGTAGGAGCATTCATGGCTGTTCGAAACGAAGACGGTTCGCCGTTCGGCAACGGTGGGCAAGCACAATTCCAGTCCGAGACCTCTTTTGAGGATTTGCGTGAACGTTACGACGAGCTTGACGGCTTGGCCCAGATGGACGACGAGCAGAAAATCGAGGCATTCCGTGGCGTATTGGCGACGCTGAACACGAAATTGAACAGTCAACAGCAAGGATGACGGCAAACATGCGATTGGACGCGTATATGGCCTCTGAGGGTCTGGTTCATAGCCGTACCCAGGCCCAGCGTCTCATCCGTTCTGGAAAAGTAACAGTCGACGGTCGGCTTGCCGACAAACCGTCTGTGCAGGTAAAAAATGGAGCCCAGGTTTCGGTCGATACCGGAGACGACTACGCCTCTCGAGGGGCGTACAAATTGCTTGGAGCTTTTGAACGGTTCGGCGATTTGGGCTTGCCTTCGCCAGCAGGCTTGCGTTGCCTAGATATCGGCGCGTCCACAGGCGGGTTCTGTGACGTCCTGCTTCGGCATGGCGCCTCCTCGGTCATTGCACTTGACGTAGGCCATGGCCAGTTGGTCCCGCGTATTTCCCGCGATCCGCGCATCATCGAAATGAGCGGTGTCAACATCAGGGACGTCGAGCCGGAAGATCTGCCGTACCCTCCGGCGTTCATCGTTTCCGACGTATCCTTCATCTCACTGACCTATGTGATCCCGGTGATTGCCAAAATCGCTGCGAGACAAGCCGATATCGTGCTCCTGGTCAAGCCGCAGTTCGAGGTGGGCAAAGGGCATCTTGGAAAGAATGGCGTGGTGGAAGACGAGGAGCTGCGTCGTGCGGCTCTGAAAACCGTTTGTGATTGCGCCAAAGCCAACGGGCTCGATGTGGTGGCCACCTGCCCCTCGCCGATACAGGGGACGCACGGCAATCGGGAATACCTGCTTTATGCCACCTTGCGCTGAAGCTCGTCATGGTCATTTTCATTCCACCGATGTTCGATGAGAGTTGCTCTGGAAGTCTTGTCGAGTCTTAGATCGTTGTCATAGATGACTTTCTCAACCTGAGAATGGCTCGACAATGCCACGTATCCGGCATCGATATTCCGGCAGACCGTATTGCTTAGCGCCACGCTAGTGGCGACAATACGTTGAATGCTGTTGGGTTCGAGATACTTGCCCATTCCGAATCGTTCGAACATCGTCGACTGTATCGGTCGTATCTCGAGCCTGTTCGTTTCGGCGAAATCCTTGATGGCTGTATGCCCCGCTATCCTTGCGTTCGTGGCTTTAAACGATCTGGCATCGATGGAACCGTCGATTTGAAGGGTTTCTTTGACGACGATGTTCGCATCGGTGCTTATCTCGCCGATAAAACCAATGCGGCGTGAAGAGATATGCTGTTTGGCGCGTATACTGCCGTGTCCTGAAAGGCGGTCCGAAACGATCTTGCCTGAACAGCTCAATATGCCGCCATCCATCATGATTCTGCGCCCTCGGCACAGTGATGTGTGCAGAATCCCTCTCACAACAAGCGTATCGAACGTCACGTTTTCGCGCATTATGGTGTTGCCGTGGGTGATGAGGACATCGTAGTCGCCGTCCTGAATGGTTCCGCCGAAGGTATTGAGGTTCATGGTTGTCCCTTTCGGCTCTTCTCGAATACTGTTTGGATACTATTTCTCCGTATTACCGGAACTTTAGGAAAAAATAAAACCAATAACAGGAAATCAAGCAACATTCAAGATTTCTTGATATTACAAATTGATGATTTCTGTTTGGAATGCTGATTTTTCTGTCGAATAACCATGCCAGATCGACGTTTCCGGGCATGATGTTAGGCGAAGTCGCTTCTTGTCGGTTTGCCTTGGAGTAAGCTCTTTTGTAGATACGGTTCGGTTAGGATGTGAGTGGAAACAGATTTCGTTTCCGGACTCTCAAGTGTGAAAGAGGCAGGACGATGGTCGGTAAACGACATGCAGTCGTGGTCACACATGCCCGTCTTCGCGAGACCAGTCTTGTCGTGCGTGAGGCGGTTGATCAGCTGGAACGTGCCGGATTCTGTGTTCGTATCGTCGACAGCCTCGATCCGCCGAAATTCGGTGAGTCGTCTCCCATCGTTGGCAGCGATACGGAGATCGTCGTCGTGCTCGGCGGGGATGGCACGATTCTGGGGGCTGCAGAGCTGGTCCACAATACTGAAGTTCCTATTCTTGGTATCAATCTGGGGCACGTCGGGTTCCTTGCGGAATTCGAGAGCTTCCAATTGAGCGAGGCGATCGCCCGGGTGGCCGACCGGGACTATTCGATTGATGAACGCAATCTGGCGAGCGTTTCCGTGGTTTCTCCGGATGGCAGGAAAACCCTGAACGACTGGGCGTTGAATGACATCACCATCCAACAGGCCGATCGTGACCATATGATCGAGCTCTCCGTCGGTGTCGACGGGGTGGAAGCCAGCTCGTTCAGCTGCGATGGCGTGATCATCTCGACGCCGACCGGTTCGACGGCCTATGCGTTCTCTGCGGGCGGGCCGATAATCTGGCCGGACGTCAAAGCCTTGCAGCTGATACCGTTGGCCGCGCACGCGCTGTTCACACGCCCTATGGTGATCGGGGAGCATTCGCGTTTCAGCGTCGATCTGATCGATGATTCCCTGACCGAGGGCTGGATCTGCTGCGACGGACGAAGGAAAATGAGACTCGGATACGGGACACGGACCACAGTGCATCTTTCTGCGCTTACCGTCAGACTCGCCAGCCTTTCAGGCGTGCCGTTCACCAATCGTCTCGTCACCAAGTTCAATCTTCCCAGCGTAAGCCTTCGCCAGCGTTCGCGGCTCGAGGAGCGCAAGCGGGAGGGCATCATCGCCAGCGAAAACAGGGCGAAGGTAGGTCATCCTTTGGCGGCTGGGCAACAAGGGGAGTGGAACGGAGTCCGGACGGGACAAACGGATGATGAGATCGGGGCTCTTTCTACCGGCTTTTTGCATTCCGAACGTGGCGACGAAGAAACCGATGAAACCGCTGAGGGAAATAAACGGGATGTGACCGCCGATGGCGGCGGTCGAGGCCTGCCCGGGAAAAATGATGTGTCTGAAAGGTAAAAAGCGATGCTTGAAGAACTGGAAGTGAGCAATCTCGGGCCCATTCGTTCTGCCTTGCTAACTCCGAGCAAGGGCATGACTGCCATTACCGGCGAAACCGGTGCGGGCAAATCCATGCTGTTGAGCGCGATTCGCCTCATCTCTGGGGCGACGGCCAGCGTGGCACGCGTATCCGCCGGTGCGGATTCGGCTTGGGCCCAAGGAATTTTCGATGTCGACGAGAACGGCGAAGCAACACGTCTTGCGCAGGACGCCGGAGTGCTGGATACAGACAGTGAGAAGACGGATCCGGATCCCGACGAAATCGGCCGGCAAGAGCTTTTCCTTTCGCGTACGGTTCCTGCTTCCGGGCGTTCCAGAGCCGTATTGTGCGGGCACAGTGTTCCCAGAAACGTGCTTGGCAACATCGCCTCGCAACTGGTCACCATTCACGGACAGGCCGATCAGATGCGTCTGGCGTCGCCGGCGCGGCAACGGGAATTTCTTGATATGGCCGCCGACGACAAAGCGGAGCTCGATGCCTATCGGCAAGCATGGGAACAATTGCAGGCTATTGACCGACGTCTGCACTATGTCACCGATCAGGAGGCGTCAGCCCGTGCGCGGGCAGATTATCTGCGAGAATCCATCGAGCAGATCAACAAAGTCGATCCCAAGCCTGGTGAGGACGAGGAACTCAAGGAAAAGCGCTCGCGAGTCGAGAATGCAGCGGAGATCGCCCAAGGTGTGGGGTCGGCGCTTTCCGCGTTGGACGCTTCACAAGTGGATTCGGACAGCGACGCACAGGGCGCTTCCGATGCCATCACCCATGCCATCCAGGCATTGCGCACCATCCATGTCGGCGGGTCGTTTGGTGAGGCTGCCGACCGCCTGGAGTCACTGAACAACGATCTTTCCGATATCGTGTTTTCACTTTCCAACGAAGTGGACAGTGACGAGGACGCGGAAGGATTGGACTTCATCAATTCACGTATTCACGAGCTCGACGAGCTGACCCGTCGCTGGGGGCCGACGCTCGAGGATGTCATCGCTTGGCGAGACAAGGCTGCGTTCGAAGTGGAAGATCTGGACGCCTCTCCTGAAAAGGTCGATGAGCTCAAGGCAGAGCGCCAACAGGCCTTCGAAAAGGCTATGAAAGCAGCCGAGGCCTTGAGCAAAAAGAGAAAGCTCGCGGCAGCGGCTTTGGCCAATACCGTCACCAAAGAGCTTTCCGCTTTGGCCATGGCCGGTTCCGGGCTCGAGATACGAGTGACGCGGCGTGATTCAGCGGGAAAAGGCAACTCTGCGTCGAAGAAAAACGCAAAAGACGATGCTTCTTCCTGTGTCTCGACTTGGCCATTGGAAGTGAACGGCATCGATGACATCGAATTTCTGTTCACGCCGTTCCCGGGCTCGCCGCAACTGCCGATGGGGAAAAGTGCGTCCGGAGGCGAACTGAGCCGACTCATGCTCGCGTTGGAACTGTCCGTAGCCGAAAAACGTGGCGCTGACCAATCCGACATGACTTTCATCTTTGACGAGGTCGACGCCGGAGTAGGAGGCAAAGCAGCGGTCGAATTGGGCAAACGCTTGGCCAAGCTCTCCAAGACCTCACAGGTCATCGTCGTCACGCATTTGGCGCAGGTCGCCTCATGGGCCGATGCCCAATTCGTAGTGAGCAAGGGCAAGTCCGGAGTCAAAGCCAGAAATGCCGGTTCGAAGGCAACTGTAGAGACGACCGTCAACGAGGTCACCGGCGACGCCCGCATCCACGAAATCGCGAGAATGCTCTCCGGCAGCGAATCCGCCACGTCTCTAGACCACGCCAAAGAGCTCCTGGACGAAAGCAGAATATGAGAACCAACGAAGGCAAAGCGGCCATCTTTGATTTGGACGGCACCCTGCTCGACTCCATGGACGTGTGGCATCAGGTCGATGTCGATTTCTTCGCAGAACGCGGGTTGACGCTAACCGATGATTATATGAGCGACGTCTGCGCGATGAAACCGGACGAGGTGGCGCGCTACACCATCGAGCGCTACGGGCTTGACGACACTCCGAATGAGCTGTCGCGACATTGGGACGAGATGGTGCTCGAGGCATACGGCACGACGGTGCAGGCCAAGCCTCATGCCGTCGAGTATCTGGATGATCTCAAAGCCAGCGGAGCCAGGCTTGCGGTGGCGACGTCGCTGTCGCCCAAGGTCCGTGAGATTGCGATGCGCCACGTCGGCATCGATTCGTATTTTGAGACGGTCGTCAGCGTTGAGGATACGAAAGCCGCCAGCAAGAGCAGCCCGGAGGTCTATCTGCTGGCCGCGTCGCGTCTTGGCGTGCGGCCGGAACATTGCACCGTTTTCGAGGATCTGCTCACGGCAGTGCGTACGGCGAAGAAAGCTGGCATGGGCGTCTGGGCCATGGAGGACTCGTATTCAGCCATTGACAGAGATGAGATCGCCAGGATTGCCGATGGCGTCATCAATGACTTCGATGACGCCCCTCGGCAACTGTTATAGTTACGACTTGCACAGTTAGCATAACTGTTATATAGTATAGCTGAACAGTATAACAGTCTTATTAAAAGATATGCATGCTGTTTGATAAACGCAAACAGAAAGGGGCATAGATGAAACTGATCATCTCATCCGTGTCCGGAGAACCGATCTACGAGCAAATCAAACGTCAGATACGCGAGGCCGTGCTGAACGGTGAGCTCAAAGGCGGAGATGCGCTGCCGAGCCTGCGCAAGCTGGCCCGTGAACTGCGAATCTCCGTGCTCACCGTCACCCGCGCCTATAACGAGCTGGCGGATGAGGGCATCGTGGTCAACGTGCAGGGCAAGGGTTCGTTTGTCGCCGACAAGGGTGATGAACGGATGAAGAAGAAGCTCATCGGCCAGGTGCGCAACGCCTTGCGTCAGGTGGGAGCGGCCGCCAAAGCGGCTGATATCCCGCTCATTGACCTGATGGATATGCTCGAGACTGAGTATAAGAAAGCCAAGTGAATCTTCTGTCAAACCGGTGAACGTACGATATTCAGGAGCCTCGGGCAGTGCTCGTTGGTTGCTTTTCGTTCATCTGTTGACAAGGATTTGCGCCACTTCTTATACGATTCTTATCGGTTCATCGGTGAACAGGAAAGGAATACGATGATGACACAGTCATCACCTATGACGGCCAAACCGGATACACGCAGTGTCTCCGCTGTCAGCAGTGCCGAGTCAATGGCACTGAGCGTCACTGACGTGACGAAACGTTACGGCTCCAACTTCACCCTCGGCCCGGTGACCTTCGATCTGCCCATGGGCTACATCATGGGGTTGATCGGACCGAACGGCGCCGGCAAATCGACGCTCATCAAGCTCATCCTCAACATGGTCCATCGCGACTCCGGTTCGATCAGCGTGTTGGGGCGCGACAGCATCGCCGACGAGGTCAAGGTCAAAGAGCGGCTTGGTGTGGTGTTCGATTCCAGCTATTTCTCAGCCTACTGGAGTGTGAAGATGGCCGGACGGGTCATGGCGATAATGTATGACAACTGGGATCAGACAAGGTTCGACTATTATGCCGATCGCTTCGGACTCGGAATGGAGAAGATCGTCAAGGATCTCTCGCGCGGCATGCAGATGAAGCTGATGATCGCGGCCGCTCTCAGTCACGACGCGAAACTGCTGATTCTGGACGAGCCGACCAGCGGTCTCGACGTACTGGCACGGGACGAGCTGATGGACATCCTGCAAGGGTATGTGGAGGACGGGCAACACAGTGTGCTGTTCAGCACCCACATCACCTCCGACCTCGAACGAGCCGCCGACTTCATCACCTACATCACGCAGGGGCAGCTCTATTACACCGGTCCGAAGGACGAGTTCGAGGATTCCTTCCGCATCGTCAAAGGCGGTCTCGACCAGATTGCAGACATCGAGCCGAATGCCGTAGGACTGCGTTGCTTCGGCACCGGTTTCGAGGCACTGGTCCATCGTCAGGTCGCCGACAGCATCGTCGGTCAAACCTCTGCATTCATCAGCGAACCGGTGTCCATCGACGACATCATCCGCCTGACCAATACGGCCAAGGCACCAACGTCAGCGAGCATGAACGAGGAGTGAACGAAATCATGGATTCCAAACAAATCGGCAAAGCCTTCCGCATCGACATATACAAGGTCCTGGCGTGGGGCAACAGGAAAAGCGTCAACGGCGTTGGCGGCAGCGTGTGGCTGTTGGTGTCTTTGCCGCTGATATTCGCGATCATAGCCAGAATAATGGGCAACGAAGAGGTGATGGATCCCATGAGCGGGGCCGTCACCGGGATGCTCGTCTTTGTATCGGCCATGACCGGCATGATAGTCTTCAGCTATGAGGACCAGACGGGAAGCGGGAAACTCAATGGGCTTTTGCCTGCCACGCGGGCCAATCAGGTGGTCGGACGATACGTTCTAACGCTGATTGCCGTTGCCATCGCCGTTGTGCTGCAGGCTGTCTGCGGATTGATCATGTATACGCCGCAAAGGATGAATGTCGCCGTTGGCCTGACGCTGCTGGTGCTGATTGTGGCCCCCATCCTTGCCAGTCTGTACCTGCCGATCGGCTATCGCTTCCCCGCGACGAAGGCGATGGGCTATGCGCTCATCCTGCTGTTCGTCATCGGAGCGCTGATGGCGGTCGTCGCACTCACCGTGCCGGATGCGGTGTTGAGCCAGGTGATAACCTTCGTCACCGGCGCCAAACTTGGACCGATCCCGTGGGTGGCCATCATCGGCCTGATCGTGGCCGTGGTAATGTACATTCTGTCCTGCCGGTTGTCGATGCACATCTACGAGCGTAAGGAGTTGTGAACATGGATCTGGGACAGGTAGTCAAGGCGTTTCGTCTCGATTGGTGGCGCCTGACGCAAATCAAGAAAGCCGTCTCATGCCCGGTATTCTTGACGTTGGCGGTGGTGCTCGCGACGCTTGCGCGGGTGATCGGCAACTATCTGCTGCCCCTGTTCGTGTTCGTTCTCGTATTCTTCAGCTCGTCGATGACCGGTGTGGTGGTCTTCGGTCATGAGCGACGTTTGCGTGGCAAAGCGGCGGAGACGACGTCGCGCCACGTACACGGAGGCCAAGTGGTCGGTCGCTACGTCCTTGTGCTCGCGGTGATGCTTCTGACGTTCGTCGTCCAATCGGTCTGCGGCGCCATCATGTATCTGCCGGATTACCCCGGCAGTGTGATCTCTCTGAGTCTGGCCCTGTTGATGTTCTCCCTGTGCTTCAACGCCGTGGTGCTGCCATTGTGCTACTATTTCCCGGCCAACGCAAAGATTGTCGCGTTGGTGCCGTTGCTCATCGTGTTTGCTGTGTCGATGTCTCTTTCGATAGGCATACCGGAATCCGTGTGGGAGACCTTTGTCAATTTCAGATGGAGCTTGCCGGGGTTGCCGATGCCATGGCCGGCCATCATCGGCATGGTGGTGGCCATGGCCGTGTTCGCGCTTTCCTGCTGGTTCTCCCAACTGATGGTCGCACATCGGAAACCGTGAGTGTGGCGTGCGGCCGAGACCCGGTCGATCCACACGGATGGCGTATGTCGGAAACGTTCGATCGCCGGTGTCGAGGCGGCGGTAGTTAAAGGCGCATCGAGACGTCGCGGACGTAGCCGGGCATCGCGTCGATGTCGATGACGTCGGTAAAGCGTTCGGCGGCGTGTTCCAGATCACGCAGATTCCTAGGCGCCGTGGTACCGCTTGCCTGCGCGAGGCGATCCATGCACGCGAAATCGGTGCCCGTGGTGTCGAGGCCGAGCGCACGGCCGACCACTCGCGGGAACTTGTAGGGGCTGGCGGTGCTCAGCAGCACACGCGGCATGTCCTTTTCGCGAGGCATCTGCTCAAGCAGGTAGTAGCCGCAGGCCGTGTGCGGGTCGATGACGTAGCGGTTGCGCTTCCAGCAGTCGGCGATCGCCTGGCTCACCTGCGTCTCGTCGGCCCACCCGCAGGCGAAGAGCTTGCGGATGCGACGCAGCAGCGGCGTGGGGATTTCGAAGGCGCCCCAATCCTTCAGGTCGGTCATGCACGACTGGATGAGGCGCATGTCGCCGTCGGACATGTAGTAGAGCATCCGTTCGAGGTTCGAGGAAACTAGAATATCCATGGACGGCGAAGTGGTTTGGTAGAACGGGCGCTCGCGGTTGTAGGTGCCGGTCATGAGGAAATCGAAGAGCACGTTGTTGCGGTCGCTGGCGACGGTGAGGCGTCCGACCGGAAGCCCCAGCATCTTGGCGTAATAGCCGGCGAGGATGTCGCCGAAATTGCCGGTCGGCACCACGAACTCGACTTTGTCGCCGACCTTGATGGCCCCGCGTTCGACCAGCTGCGCGTAGGCGGAGAAGTAATAGACGACCTGCGGCACGAGCCGGCCGACGTTGATGGAGTTGGCGGAGGAGAGCGAGACGTTATTGTCATTCCGCAGTGTTGCGGCCAGATCCTCGTCGCCGAAAATGCGTTTGACCGCGGTCTGCGCATCGTCGAAATTGCCGCGCACGGCGCAGACGTTGACGTTCGAACCGCTCTGGGTGGTCATCTGCAAACGCTGGATCTCGCTGACCTTGCCTGAAGGGTAGAAGACCGTGATGCCCGTGCCGGGGGTATCGGCAAAGCCGGCGAGCGCCGCCTTGCCGGTGTCGCCGGAAGTGGCGGTGAGCACCATGACCTTCTCTGCCGCGGTATGCTGATCGGAGGGTTCCCCGTGTCCGTCGGATACGCCCGAGGCGGTGCGTGCCATAAACTGCGGCAGGATCTGCAGAGCCACGTCCTTGAAAGCGCTGGTCGGCCCGTTGAACAGTTCGAGGATGTAATCGTCGCCCAACGGTTTGAGCGGAGTGATGGCACCATCGAGCCATTGCGGGCCGTAAGCCGCCTGCACGCATTCGTCAAGTTCAGAGGCCGAGAAATCGGGCAGCAGTACCCCCAGCACAGTGCGGGCCATGTCCTGGTATGGCTTACCGACCAACGTCGCTACGTCGATTTGCCGACTACCGAGGTCATCGCTGACAAACAGACCGCCGTCGCCGGCGAGACCCTGACGGATGGCCTGACGGCTGGTCAGGTGTTCGGAAGCGCTTCTGGTGCTATGGAAAGTGGTATTCATCACAACTTGCCTCGTTTGCTTTGGGCGGTCACGTAATTTCGCTGTGTCCATCAGTCTAACTGAACGCAACCCCGAATACCGAAGGTGTCCGAATCGGCCATGGCAGCTCCGTTTTGGACGCGGCAAGGCTTACAATCGTTGGCAACAGAGAAGGCGCGTGCCGGCTTTTCAAAGTCACGGCGGATGCCCGATCGCAGTGAAACACGTTTTGAATTTGAGGGAGAGCAACATGCTTGCAAGCGGTCGTCAGGATTCGACGGTTTTGGATTCGGAGGTGTTCCGTCAGGTCTGCGCCATGGCCGACGCCGCAACGCAGGCGCAGCGGGTGCTCGCCGAAGCCAACAGCGAAATGAAGAACGCTTTGCTGGACGCGATGGCGGACGAACTTGAAGCGGCGAGCAAGACCATCGCTCAAGCCAATGATGTCGATATGCGTGCCGCCAGGCAGGAAGGTATGAGTGCCGGAAAGCTTGACCGTCTGCACTTCGACGAAACTCGTGTGAAGGCGGCGGCCGACTGCGTCCGCCATGTGGCCACCCTTCCCGACCCGATTGGTCAGGTCGTGCGCGGCTCGACGCTGCCCAACGGCTTGCGCCTGAACGAGGTGCGTGTACCGATCGGCGTGTTCGGCATGATCTACGAGGCCCGGCCCAACGTCACTGTCGACGTGGCCTCGCTGTGTCTCAAATCCGGCAACGCCGTCCTGTTGCGCGGCGGTCATGAGGCGCGGCATACCAACGAAGCCACACTTGCCATCATCCAAAAGGTCTTGCAGGAGCAAGGCTTTGATCCGGCGCTGGTGGCCTCGGTCGACCGGTTCGGGCGTATGGGCGCCACGGCGATGATGGAGGCGCGCGGCCATATCGACGTGCTGGTGCCGCGCGGGGGAGCGGGTCTCATCCAGGCCGTCGTGCGCAATTCCAAGGTGCCGGTCATCGAAACCGGGGCCGGAAACGTCCACATCTATGTCGACAAAGCCGCGGACTTTGCCAAGGCCATCCCCGTCATCCTCAACGCCAAGACGCAGCGGGTCGGTGTCTGCAACGCCGCGGAAAAGCTTATCGTCCACCGTGACGTGGCCAAGGAGTTTTTGCCATTGGCGGCACGCGCGCTCGCGGATGCTGGAGTGGAACTTCACGCAGATGATGAGGCATATGAGATCATCGAACAAGGCGGCATCGGAAACGTGAACCTGGTGCATGCCACGGGCGAGGACTGGGATACGGAATATCTGGCGTTGAAAATGGGGGTCAAGGTCGTGGGAACGCTTGACGAGGCCATCGAGCATATCAACGCGCATTCCACCGGCCACACCGAGTGCATCATGTCCGAGGATTACAGCGCCATCGAACGCTTCACCAAGCGTATCGATTCGGCGGTGGTCATGGCCAACGCCTCCTCAAGGTTCACGGATGGCGGTATGTTCGGTTTTGGAGCTGAATTGGGTATTTCGACGCAGAAGCTGCACGCCCGCGGACCGATGGGGCTTGCGGAAATGACCACGACCAAATGGATCGGCTACGGCACCGGCCAGGTGCGGGCCTGATGACAAGCGAAGGACATGATATGAACGACGCTGAACAGAGCAACGACGACGCCGGTATCAAGGGCGCTGACAACAATCTGGAAGGCAATATTTCCGCCAGCCAGAATCCCGACAACCAGCCGGCGACCGCTACCGCCACAACGGACGGGCAGAAAATACCGGAAGGCGAGCAAGGTGCGCAGGAAAAGGGGCAGGCCGACTACCAGTTGGCCAAAGATCGCGGAATCGATATGAGCAATCCCCGTATCGGCCTGAAGATCGCTTCGGAACGGCTTGCCATCGTGCGTTACGTTTTTCTGGTGCAGGTGGAGGACGGCATCGCAACCGCCGACCAACGAGCCTCTTTGGAATATGCGGATGCGGCGCTTGTCGGGTGGCCTGAAATGGATGCGGACGACGTCGTCGACCTTGATGAAGACGGCCAAAAGACCGTAGCCGAACGCCTTGCCGCCATGGAACGCTACATTGCCGAGTTCAGCAGGCAGGAGGCGCAAGGCGGCATCGACGCCATGACCGACCTGCTGATCCGTGCCAGCGAGTGCGTCGCCTCCGTGCGCCGCCTGTACCAGCCCGATTTCCCGATTCCGACGTTCGCCGAGATCCGTCGTGTGGTGCAGGACGAATACGACGAGGACATGGGCAAAATCGACACCAGCCAACATGCCACCGCCGAAAAGATCGAGGAACAGACGGAACAGGCCGACGAGAAACGCGAAGAGACCGTAACGGAGCAATCCCAGAACGAGAAAAACGCCAAGAACAAGGGCAACGGCAAGGCATGAGCGACGCCGAGACCTCGATTGGCCAGTATACAGCCGCCGGCAGCGGCGAATCTTCCAAGTCTGCGCACGTGGGTGCCATGCCGTCAGCGTCCAACGCCAAGATTTCACAGCATCACGAACCGGCACGCAAGATGTCCGGTCTTTCCCAGCAAACCGGTCCCGACTCTATCGATGCCGCAACAACCGGACAACAGGGACATCGCCACGGCAACGGGCATCGACGCATCGGCATCATGGGCGGCACCTTCGACCCGATCCACAACGGCCATTTGGTGGCGGCAAGCGAGGTGGCATGGGTCTATGACCTCGATGAGGTGATTTTCGTGCCGACGGGCCGACCCGCGTTCAAGCTCGACAAGGACGTGACCAACGCCGAAGACCGCTATCTGATGACCGTCATCGCCACGGCCTCCAACCCCAAATTCACCGTCTCCCGCGTCGACATCGACCGCCCTGGTGTCACCTACACCATCGATACGCTACGCGACATTCACGAGTTGAACCCCGACGCCGAACTCTTCTTCATCACCGGCGCCGACGCCGTCGCCGAAATCCTCAAATGGAAGGAAGCGCGGAACATGTTCGGTCTGGCACGCTTCGTCGCGGTCACCCGTCCCGGCTACCAGAGCCCCGAACACATGCGCTCGCAGGTCGAGGTCGACACCTTGGAAATCCCAGCGCTGGCGATCTCCTCGACCGACGTCCGTCACCGCGCCGCGTCGGGCGAACCCGTCTGGTATCTCGTCCCTGATGGCGTGGTGCAATACATTGCCAAACATGGGTTGTATGCCAAGGACTGATTGCGCTGTTTGTCCATTAGCACCTTGGCATGGTACGTTTGTATTGATAAGTGAGATTTAACTAACACTGCCAATGGAGGCATAACGATGAAAAAGACCCGGCTTCGTATCGTCCAGGTGTGTCTGTCCGCAATCGTCTTGCTGCAAGCGGTATCGTCTTTCGGCGGGGGATGGCTGCAGCGTTATTGGTATGTCGATTCGGTGTTTTTCGCATTGAACGTTTTGTGCGTCATGGTCGTGCTTAATGAGTTTCGGACGGTTTCCAAATCCGCTCAGCAGCCATATGGTTGCGGTCGAAGAGACGCGGACGAGGTGCGTGTGTCCCCGTCTCGTTGAGCGGCTAATATGGCTTTGGTTCATACAGACGATAACGTTTGGAGACATGGTGAGCGCAATCCTAGAAGGAAAGCCCAGTAAGAATCTCATTCTCGTCACCGGCAGGGCCCATCCCCAGCTGGCGGCGGACGTCGCCAACCAGCTTGGCATCGACGTTTTGGAGACCACGGCGTACGATTTCGCCAACGGCGAGATGTATGTGCGTTACACCGAATCGGTGCGTGGCGCGGATGTATTTGTATTGCAGAGTCATGCGGGTGACGTCAACAAGGCCATCATGGAACAGCTCATCATGATCGACGCGTTGAAGCGCGCCTCGGCCCGTTCCATCACCGCCGTGTGCCCGCTTTTGGGCTATTCCCGTCAGGACAAGAAACACCTCGGCCGCGAGCCCATCTCATGCCGTCTCGTTTTCGATCTGCTGCGTACCGCTGGCGCCGACCGTGTGATGAGCGTGGACCTGCACGCCGCACAGTCCCAGGGTTTCTTTGACGGTCCGGTCGATCATCTCATTGCCATGCCGGTGCTCGTCGATTACATTCGTGACCGTTTTGAAGGCAATCTCGACAATGTCGCCGTCGTTTCCCCGGATGCCGGCCGTATCCGTGTGGCCGAGCAGTGGGCGCAGCGCTTGGGCGGCGGCCCGCTCGCCTTTGTGCACAAAACCCGCGATATCAACCGTCCGAACCACGCCACTTCCAACCGGGTGGTCGGCGACGTGGTCGGCAAGGATTGTGTGCTGGTCGACGATCTGATCGACACCGGCGGCACCATCGTCGGCGCCTGCGACGTCCTCAAGCAGGCCGGCGCCAAGTCGGTGACCGTAGTGGCCACGCACGGCGTGCTCTCCGACCCGGCCGTCGAGCGCCTGAAGAACTGCGGTGCGCGTGAGGTCGTGCTGACCGACACCGTGCCGATCGACGAATCCAAGCGTTGGGACGGGCTGACGGTCCTTTCCATCGCCCCGTTGCTCGCCAGCGCCATCAAGGCCGTCTTCGAGGACGGTTCGGTCGCCAAGCTCTTCGACACCTATCCCGAGCATCACGGCCAGGGCTTCCTCTTCGCTTGATCCGGCATCGTCGGAACCCGTGAGTTCGATTGGTCGCCGACGACCGTTTTCGGTGTCTTGTCTGTCGAGCGTGTCGGGTTGTCAGCGGCAACCAGCATAATAGAAAGTCGGTTCGGTCTTAGGGCCGTTCCATTCCTCCATGGTGTAAAGGCAGCACACGGGTCTTTGGAACCCTTAGTCTTGGTTCGAATCCAGGTGGAGGAACTTGTTCAAGTCGGCTGGATTTCCGTGTATCGGATGCCAGCCGTTTTGCATATTTAGGTGAGTGTTTCGTTTTCGAGGCACCGGAATTGGAGTGGATATGGCATTGAGTGCGGCAATTATTCTCGCGGCCGGTGAAGGCACGCGCATGCGTTCGACCAAGCCGAAAGTGCTTCATGAACTCGCCGGCAAGACCTTCCTTGAACGGGTGATGGCCTCGGTTTCCGCGCTCGATCCCGCCACGCTCGCCGTGGTCGTGCACTATCAGGCCGATCGCGTGGCCAAGGCTGCTCAAGGTTACAACGAGCACGTCGAAATCGTCAGGCAGGACGACATCCCCGGCACCGGACGCGCCGTGCAATGCGCCATGAACCAGCTTGATGCCGACGGCGAGCTCGCCGGCCCCGTGCTCATCGCCGCCAGTGATATGCCCTTGCTCGACTCTGCAACGCTCGATGCCTTGCTCGCGTTCCACAAGGCCAGCGGCAATGATGCCACCGTGCTCACCGCCAAGCTTGACGACCCTACGGGATACGGCCGCATCATTCGCGACAGCGATGGCAGCGTGCTGCGTATCGTCGAGCAGAAGGACGCCAACAGCAGCGAGCTGGCGGTCCACGAGATCAACACCTCCGTCTATGTCTTCGACGCGGCTGTGCTTGCAAGAGCGGTGCAGGGTCTCGACTCGAAGAACGCGCAAGGCGAATTCTACCTGACCGACGCCCTCGAAAGCGCCCGCAAGAACGGCAAGGTCGGCGCTCTCGCGGCGGCGGACTCCCTGAGCGTCGAAGGGGTCAACGACCGCGTACAGCTGGCCCACCTTTCCCGTAAGCACAACCTGCGCATCTGCGAGGCTTGGATGCGCGAAGGCGTCACGATTCTCGACCCGGAAACCACATGGATCGAAGACGACGTCCAGCTGGCGCGTGACGTCACCGTGCTGCCGGGATCCTTCCTGAAAGGGCACACCACCGTCGCCGAAGATGCCGTCGTCGGACCTTACACCACGCTTATCGACGCACAGATCGACACGGGTGCGACCGTCGAGCGCAGTCGCGTGCAGGAAACGCATATCGGCGCCAACGCCAACATCGGCCCGTGGACCTACTTGCGGCCGGGCAACGTGCTTGAAGAAGGCACGAAGGCCGGTGCGTTCGTCGAGATGAAGAAGGCGCATATCGGCGCCGGTACCAAGGTGCCGCACTTAAGCTACATGGGCGACGCCGAGCTGGGGGAGAACTCCAACGTCGGCGGCGGCTCCATCACCGCCAATTACGACGGCGTGCACAAGAACCGCACCCACATCGGCTCGAACGTCCACGTCGGTGCAGGCAATCTTTTCGTCGCACCCGTCGAGGTCGGCGACAATGTCACCACCGGGGCAGGTTCGGTCATCCGCCACGCGGTGCCGGACGATTCAATGGTATATTCGGAAAACACACAACACGTAGTAGAGGGCTGGAAGCCCGAATGGGAGCGTTAATTTAATGGCAGCACTGCAAAGTTCGATTGATGCCCTGCGTCTGGCCGCCGCGGCGGCCGACAGGGTGAAGGCCACCGATATCGTCGCCTTCGACGTCACCGGCCCCATCGCCATCACCGACGCGATGCTCATCGCCACGGCCTCCAGCGAGCGCCAGGTCCTGGCCGTGGCCGAAGAGGTTGAAAAAGAACTGTACACCAAAGGCGGAAAACTCGAGCCCCGAAACCGCGAAGGTCTTGACGAGGCCCGCTGGGTGCTGCTCGACTACGGTGATTTCGTCATCCACATCATGCATGAGGAAGAGCGTCAATACTACGACCTCGAACGGCTCTGGCAGGACTGCCCGGCCATCGACCTCAAGCTGCCAAAAGCAGGCGATGACGAGACTGCCGACGGCCGAACCGGCGATGAACGCGGCTGAGACGTCGGCCAATACTTCAGCCGTTTGTTTGCCGATCCGGATTAAGATTTCAACCACTCCGTCCGTCTGTTAGGAGTTCAACGATGGATTTCAGCACTCTATTCGATCCCAATGTCCACGTCCGTTCATTGACCTTGGTACGGCACGGACGTACCTCCTACAATGCTACCGGACGCGTTCAGGGCACCATTGACATCCCTCTTGACGAAGTAGGCGATTGGCAGGTCCATCAGACCGGAAAGGCATTGAAAGAGCTGTATGTCGACGGTGAGAAGGATCAGGCACGACACCGTCTGATCGTCGCCTCCGACTTGGGCCGGGCCATGGCCACCGCCCACGCTTTCGCCGATCTCATCGGCGAGGAGGTTCACCCGGACCCGCGTGTGCGCGAACGCCATTATGGCGATTGGGAAGGCCATGCGACCCGCGAGATCATGGAAAAGTATCCGGATGATTTCGTCTCGTGGCTCCACGGCGAGGGCGGCGAGCTCAAGCACGATGTCGAACCGGACAAGCATGTTGGTCTTCGAGCCTCGCAGGCCATCGCCGAATGGGCAGGCAAGGCCGAGCCGGATACGGATCTCTACGTCTTTTCGCATGGCGCCTGCATCGCCGACACGGTGCGAACCCTGCTCAACGCAGACAATGACACGGATGCCAATTCGGCGGTCTTCTCGATGCGCAACGCGCACTGGGCCAGGCTCATCCCCATCGCCATCGCCGGTCAGCTGCTGCGCTGGGCGCTTTCCGATTACAACCACGGCCCGGCCATCGCCGATACCGAGCAATGGGAGAATCCTCAGCTCTAAACCGATAGTATTGCGTATGATAGAAAAGAACAATTCATATCGCAGTAATGATTCGAGGTGCCCGTATGAATGATTGCAGCAAACGCATCTGGTGGCAGGTTTATCCTTTGGGCTTCTGCGGTGCTCCGGTGCGTCCGCAGTCCGATGCCGAACGTGAAATAACGCCTAGGCTCGATCGTCTGGTCAACTGGCTGGACTACATGAAAGGCATGGGCTGCAACGGGCTTTTGCTCGGGCCGATTTTCGACTCCGACACGCACGGCTACGATACCATCGATTTTTACCGGATCGACCCTCGGCTCGGCGATGACATGGCTTTCGATCGGCTGGTCACCGCCTGTCACCAACGCGGCATCGCGCTGATGCTCGACGGTGTTTTCAACCACGTCGGCAGGGATTTCCCGGAGTTCCAACGCGAGCTCAAAGAAGCGCAAGACGAGATGGAAGCAGGCAAATCCGTCGGACACGACAGCGATGACATGTTCAGCTTCTCCGTGACGCAAGACGGGACGCTTGATTATGCAAAATTCGAAGGTCATGCCATCTTGCCGGCGTTCAACCACGATGCGCCCCGCGTCGCCGATCTGGTGACCGACGTGATGACCTACTGGATGCGACGCGGCGTCGACGCCTGGCGTCTTGACGCGGCCATGACGGTGCCGACGCGGTTCTGGGCGAAAGTCCTGCCGCGCGTGCGCCGTGAGATTCCCGACGCCTGGTTCATGGGCGAGGCCATACAAGGCGATTACCCGCAGTTCGTGCGTGATTCCACCATCGACACCGTCACCCAGTACGAACTGTGGAAAGCGATATGGAGCAGCCTCAAAGACGGTAATTTCTTCGAGCTCGACTGGTGTCTGAAACGTCACGATGGCTTCCTTGAGACCTTCATACCGCAGACCTTCATCGGCAACCATGACGTCACCAGGATCGCCAGCCAGATTCAGGACGAAGGGAAACTCGCTCTGGCGGCCGTGATCCTGTTTACCGTGGGCGGCACCCCGTCGATTTATTACGGCGACGAACGGGCGATGCTGGCAGAGAAAACCGATGGTGTCGGCGGCGACGACAAGGTTCGCCCGGAATACCCCGAGACTCCGGAAGACCTGTCTGACGACGGCAAGTGGATGTATACGCTCATTGGCCGGCTTACCTCGATCAGAAGCGCCCGGCCCTGGCTGATCGACGCCGCTACAGAGCCGACGTTGCTTGAAAACAGGCATTACGCCTACGATGTCACAGCCAGGGATGGCAGCGCCAAACTTCACGTCGATTTGAATCTCGACGCCACCCCACATGCGGATATCTACGAGGGTGTCGGCGGCGCGCCATTGCTGCACGTCGAACACCACACATGATGCATGATAGATAGACTCGGATGGGCGATGCGGTTTGTATCCTGTGATTATCTCAGTAGGCTTGCGGAGATAATCACGAAATCCGTTCTGTTTCTGTGATTGTCAATGCATTTGTTTTGGTCTGCAGAGATAATCACATAATTGGGCCTTTTTCTGTGATTATCTCTGTATCTCATCAAAAAGCGCGGAGATTATCTCGGAATTCGTAATCGACGTGTGGATAGCGATGTGTATAACCGAAAAGTTATGCACGAAACGCCCGAGATTTTCCGCACTGGCTATCATTCGACCACAGTACCTGTTTTTGCCCCGCAAATCGGAGCAAATTCATTAGAGTTTGTGATATGAAGATCAACAAACGTATCGAAGACGAACTGCATGAGGCAGCGAGCCATGGACGATGTCTGTACGTTGCAAGCCACGCTGACCAGGAAATTCTTTACAGGCTTACCCGATCGGGACAGGTGATCAGGGCAAGGCGTGGTTTGTACGCATTGCAAGACATTTGGCGGAATCTTAGCGTGCAACAGCAGTATGTATGGATAATACGAGGACTGCATATCTGGCGTCCGGAATTGATTTTTGCAGGTCTGAGCGTGATTGCGCTCTACGGAATCGAGTATCCTTTCTGGCTAAACGAGCAACAAACGATATTTCTGGCGTCTACAAAAGCAATTGGTGTTGCCAAAACAAGCAAAACACGATACGTTCACGTCACACCGAACGAGACGCTCTTTGACAAAGACCGGTCCATGACCTCGGTTACTCAGGCTTTGCTTGATTGTGCGGCAAGATTCGAATTCCACGAGGTGCTGCCGATAATCGATTCAGCATTGAGAAAACGGCTGACAACGAAGTCAGCGTTGATGCAGACCTCGAAGGCTGTGCCAGCTGTTGAAGCCAGAATTGGTGTGCTGCTGCGCTATGCAGACTCAAGAAGCGAAAATGGGGGAGAGTCGCTGTGCCGCGCAATCATCATCGAAGAAGGTTTCCCGGCCCCTGAACTGCAACAGGAATTCCGGATGCAGGATGGTCGAAGATATAGGGTTGATGGATTGTACCGGCTCGCAAACGGGAAAGCTGTCGTTGTTGAATATGACGGTATGAACAAATACACCGACGCCACTATGACGGGCGGACAGAGCATTCGTCAGGTTGTTCATGCCGAGAAGCAACGCGAGCAGGATTTGCTGAATTCCGGCGTTTCGCAAATAGTGCGTTTCGACTACAAAGATATATTGCAACGTGATACGGTGACGAAAAAGCTGATTGAGGCTGGTGTTCCCCGCATCGCTGACAGAACGATGTTTTGGAGCAGATAATCAACGCCATACCTGGTCACATTGGTTATCTGATTTGTTGGGCCACTTTTACGATGTTAAAGCAGCATAAATTCAGGAAAATCGTGGAATAAACTTCGAATCGAAAGTGTGATTAGCGTCTTCGACGTACAGAGATAATCATGATAATGGGGTAAAAGTGTGATTAGCATCTTCGGTGTACGACGCTAATCACAGAAAATGCACTAAAAATGTGATGTTCTCTGCATCATGAGCGATTTTACAGAATTAATCACAAAAATGAGGCCAAAACTGTGATTAATTCTGTAACTAGTCCGTTTGTTTGCATTGTGGCATTCCTGGTTGAGGCTCAGAAAAGACTCAGGCACACGCGCTTTGCCTTCGGGCGGATGCACCGAGGTCCGTCTTCTTCCGGTGCCGGTTCGGCGACCTCATAACAATCAAGGTTTTCGGACATAGATAGGCTCGCCGTATGAATATCGTCAATGATTCCAGATCCATCGACGTGGCGATCAAGCCATTGTCCGGTCATATCACGCGAAACGAGCAACGGCATGCGGTTGTGGATTTTCGCCGCCTCTCCGACGGCATCACAGGTCAGGATCGTAGCGGTGAGCGTCCATGGGGAATCCGCGTTGTCGCGCCACCACGAAAACAGGCCGGCCATGGCGAGCATGGCGTCGCCTTGAGCATGAAAATAAAACGGACGCCTGCCTTTGAATTCGAAATACCCGGAAGCTGGGATGATGGCACGGCGGCTTCGCATCGCGTCTTTGAATGTCGGCTTTTGCGCGGCTGTCTCCATACGTGCGTTATAGGTCGGATAGGCGAGCTCCCGCTTGTCGCTGTAAGAAGGTACCAGCGACCAATAGCCGCCCGAAAGATGCCGTCGACCATCCTCGCCTGCCGCGAGGACCCCGATGGTCTGCTTCGGTTCGACGCGAAACGTTCGAGCCGGCAGTGCATAAGTGTCGACGTCTTCATCGTCGACACCGAAATCCGAAGCAACGGAGGCCCAATCAAGGTCAAGCGAAAATCTGCGGCACATTCCCACTCCTTCGTCCACTCAGCCCTGACTGCTTTAGCCCTTTGGCGCATACCAGGCAAGGCAGGCATACAAAAAGAGGACCTCCATACGAATCACGGAGGTCCTCACACTGTTCGCGGCCGGGAATCAAGCGCCCAAGCCGTTCTCAGCAAGTTCAGTCCTTGCTGATGGTGGTGCCGGCCTTGGCGCCGGCGGAGAGATCCTGGATCTCGGTGATCTCGAGCACCGGGATGGTGGCGGGCTTCTTGGTGCCCTTTTCCTCGGCGACCTTGACCTGCTCGTCGTAGATCGCATCGTCGGAGTGCAGGGTCACGTTGCCGCGGAAGCGGTAGCCCTTCTTGCTTTCGAGGTTGGCGAAGCAGATCACCAGCGGGCTGCCGTCCTCAAGGTTCTTGTAGTGCTGGCCGGCGGTGCGCTCGTGATAGGCGAGGTGGTTGTCGTCGAGCACGTACATCGACATCTTCGGGCCGAGATCGAGCTGGCCGTCCTTGCTGACGGTCGCGATCCACGCGAGGTTGTTGTTGATGAATTCCTTCATTTCCGGGGTAAGCGTAGCCATAATGCTGTCCTTTCGTTCGAACTGCTCTACATACGCTTTTATTCTACGTCGTCAGGCACTCTTTCACTAGAATAAACGTGTGACATTGCTCACCGAGCATAACAATGCCGAAAATGCAGATGTCGCAAACCGGTAATGCGGCGAAAATATGTTGCGGCTCTCATCTTCACTCCCGTTTTCAATATCTGAAATCTCAAACTGAGACAGAAAAATGTAACCAACGCGTGAAATGTTTCCATAACCGTAATTTCCCCGTATTTCTAGGCGTGTCGCGAGAAGAATATGTCTATTTTGAATAGCGGCAAACAAGGTTTGCGTGTCTGTAGAAACGGCTTGAACAGCCCTACCTGCAGATTTCGGAGACGAAGGGCAATAAGCTCGTACGGGTCGCTAGAAGCCTTGAAGGACGCGGCAGAGTTGAGAGAGAAGACCTGATTCGTTCGCTGCTGTCTTAAGCGAACAAATCAGAGAAGGACAAGAGGGAGAAGGCCATGGCGCATACGTTTGCGACCTACCTTTCGTCGAAGGGCACCGACCGCCGCGGCTTCCAAGGCCTGCGCAGCCGTCTTTCCCGCAATTTCCCGCCGAATCTCGCCAGACTCATGCTGCTGTGTTGCGCCGCGCTGTGGGGCGGCAGCTATCTGGTCTCCAAGATCGCGATGACGGCGATTACCCCGCAATGGCTCATGGCCATGCGCACCGGCGGGGCGTGCCTGATCATGCTGCTTATTTTCGGCAAGCATATCATTCCCGCGCTCAACAAGTCGATGCAGGTTCCTGCGCTCGTGGTCGGGGTCACCTACTGGGGGACGATGGTCCTGCAGACCAAAGGGCTGCTGACGATCGATCCCGGCAGAAGCGCTTTCCTGACGGCTTCCTATTGTGTGCTGACGCCTTTCGCCGCTTGGCTGGCCACAAAAAACAGGCCACACAACATCAACATCATCGCCGGAGTCATCTGTCTGATCGGCGTCGGCTTCGTCTCGCTGAAACCGGGCGGCTTTTCGCTTGCCCTCACCTTGGGGGATTGGATGACCATCGCCTGTGCCGTCGTCTTCTCGTTCAATCTGACATATCTCGGCATCTATTCCAAGAAATACAACGCGATCGCGGTCACCTTCGTCCAATTCGCCGTCGCCTGCGTCCTGTTCCTGATCGGTGCGATTTTCACCGAACCGGCTCCGAATGCTTCCTGGCTGGAACCGAAAATCATCGTGAGTTTCCTTTACCTGTTCATCGGGGCGACGACCTTGGCGCAGATCATGCAGAACATCGGCCTGGCGCACGTCTCCGCATCGTCGGCCTCCGTGGTGATGTGCACGGAGAGCCTGTTTTCCGAATTGTTCTCGATACTCTTCTGGTCGACGACGCTGAGGTTGACGACGTTGGTCGGTTTCGCGCTGATCTTCCTGGCTGTGCTCATGTCTATCCTGCATCGCTCGGTCTTCGTCAATCTGTTGCGACGGGTGGAGGATTGGGTGCACGATTGTCGTAAAAAGTAGGGGTCACGGGTTAAGAGGTTCTCGATAATAGTCTGTTTGCAATCGTCATTCGAGTAATGCCGAAGAGCCGATTATTTTGATTCCGGTCAAAACCCCTGATTCGAGAATCGGTAATACTATCATCTGCGATACGTAATAATGGCTTTGCCGACTAAGGCTCAGTGCCAGGGTTTCAGCACGTCAGCCGGTATTTTCGAAGCGTCAAAACGGTAATGTGCAAGAATGGGCATATGGTTCGGCTGGTTGAGGTAGTCGTTCTCGCGATCCTTCTGCCCCATGTTATGGATGAGGTAGGGGATTGATTTTTCATCGCGCCGGTCGGAGACCATGCCGATATGACCATTGTGCTTTTGGTTGGCGAAGAAAACGAGATCTCCCTGCTGCCATTGGTCGGTTTGGGCTGTATCGGTAGTGAGGGCCTGTCCGTATTTTTTGAAGAACACGTCCAGCACGGCGGTTCGGCGGAAATCGATATTGGTGTCGAAGTTGGAGGCGGCGTTGCGGTAATCGGCCGGATGTGCGGCAATGTCGGCGTCAACCATGTCCTTGAGGCTGTATCCGGCGTTCTTGAACGCGCGCCAGATGGTATCGGTGCAGGCTCCGCGATTGTCCGCCGGGTAGCCGCCCTGCACGTAGCTGTCGTCATAGGTGGGATGGACATTCGCGTCCTTGCGTGCGCCTTGCACGAAGTCGCTGTAATCATCGATGCCGTTGTGGTTGTAATCAACGGAACTTTTGAGTTTTTGCGCGGATCGGCCCGGCAACGAGGGGGAAGTTTTAGGCGCGCTGGTGACATTGGCGCCAAGACCCGCCGAATTCGGTTTCCGGAACTTTAGGTAGAGAAAGCTTCCTGCGGCGACCAGAGCGGCCACGAGCAATATCGCGACCAATGCTGCCGGCCAATGACGGCGGCTTTTGTGCAGCTCCGACACCGAATATTGCGTGGTATGCTGTCCGTGTTGTTGCATCTGTACCTTTCCGTTGAAGGCTAATCTAGCAGGAAAACCTTGTCTCTGCCGATATTTTGGTATTTCTTGACAATGCCGATGAAATTGCTGTGCAACCGGCGTTCGTTTCCTGTAAGCGTTCGGCAAGGTTTTGCGTATTTTCAGCTTTTTCCAATTTCGTTCGATAGGCTTAGGTATCATGAAGAATTTTTTCAAGGGAATTTCGGTCTCGCAGATCATAGCCGGTGCGCTTGCTGCGGTCACTTCGTTCCTGTTGTCCGCGAAAATCGGCATAGCCGGTTCCGTGATCGGTGTGGCTGTCGGTTCCATCGTTTCAGCTGTGGCTTCGCAGATCTATCAGAATGTGCTCAAGGAATCAAGCAGGAAACTGCAGGAAAACGCCCCTCAAGACGATGACACCGGCAGACAGGCCGCCCTTGGTGCGGGTTCCGACGACCAAACACGGGTAATAGGCTCCGACGTCCAACACCACGGTCAGTTGCGGCAACTTCCGGCTCATGGTTCACGCGTCACGCCGATGCTGCGCGACGACGGAACATCGGCGAGTCTGGCGGCTTTGGCGTCCACCAGAAAGACGGACGCTGGCTTTGATCAGCACGATGCGACCAAGACGCTGACTGCCACCCAAGTTGGCAAACATGAAAGCGATGAAACCACTCCTGCTGCAGGCAAAGCCGATCGAAATGTCGAAGGGACTCAGGTCTTGGCGCCATCGGCTTTCGGCAAGACCTCGCTGATGCCGCCGGTCGCCCGGCAACAGCAGTCGAGAGCCGGTTCCGGCAAAACGCTGAAAAGCGGTCCCGGACAACACGATGGCCATATTCGTGTGTTCGATTCTTCGAAGCAAAAACGTTATAAGCGATTGGCGATCGTCGTTGCCGTCGTCAGCGCATTGGTCGCTGTAGGCATTACCGCAGGCATCATTTCACTGGCAACCAAAGGGCAGGGTACCGATGATGTGGTTCGCAACATCGTCACGAACTCGGCCACGAAGAATCGTCAACAGCGCAACGATCCAAGCAACACTGAAAGCGATAGCAACCAGAAAACCGACGGCAACTCACAAAAGAACAACGGCACAACAGATCAAAGCAATTCCGGTTCCAGCCCTGATTCCGGGACTTCAAGTGGGTCGACTTCCAATGGTTCAGGTGGCGGTTCAGGAAACGCAAACGGCGATAATTCAGGCAACGGAAATTCCGGTAACTCCGGCAACGGAGCGGATTCAGATTCCAACAATTCCAGCGATTCTTCCAATACCGGTACAAGCAACGGCAACAACAGCGGATCTACCGACTCCGGTTCCACTGGCGGATCGACTTCCGGCAGCACCGGTACTGGTGGCAATGGCTCTGGGTCTACTTCCGGTTCTCAGACGGGCAACGGCACAACAGGCACGAATTCCGGGGCAAAGAAGTAAGTATCTCGACTGAGCGATTGAAGTGGGGAGGCGGGTACGGGCATTGGATTTATCTTGTCTGATATCTTCCTGTTTCAGGCGTCGCTTTTCTGTTTGAGCCCTTGTTTCATCGTCTTGTTTGAGACAGATAATCAAGAGGAAAGCGTTGCTTTGCCTTGTTTCGCTTCGTTTTGAATACCGTTGATTGGCTTGTAACGACACGCCGGTTTGGCGATTGAGCGAGTTTGTTGTAAAGTATCTAAGGCTTCGCAAGGAGCAATAACTTAAACAAGAACGGGGCTATGGCGCAGCTGGTAGCGCATCTCCATGGCATGGAGGGGGTCGGGAGTTCGAATCTCCCTAGCTCCACAGGTAAGGCTTTCGAGGTTTTCCTCGGAAGCCTTTTTCATATCGTTTTCGCGTTGTACCCGGCGGTTCCCTGTTTTTTGTTTCTTTCTGGGTTGTTGTCCGTATGGCCCGTAATTAGCCAAGAGAACGTATGCTTAAGGTACACATTGGAGTACATATCCTGAGTAGTGATATTAGGTGCGGAATCGAACCGTCAACAACCAAGTGACGAGAAAAGGTGGTCATCATGACCGATTCATGGCAGACGGTCCTGCTGTATGGACCCAGCGTGGTGTTCGCCGTGTTGCTGCTGTTCTCGGTGATAAGGGAGCCTCGACGGTTCCGCAACGCGATTTGGCTCGCCCTGTTCCTGCTGTGCCTTTCGAGTGCAATGATGCTCGATTTCTGGCGGGATTGGGCATTGATCCCGATTGTGCTGGTGGTCGCTTTCACGCCGGTCGTCGTCGTCGGGTTTCTCCTTGTCAACACCATCGTTGTCGTAGGCCATGAAGGTTTTTCGCTTTCCACCATCCTGCCTGCGTTGTTCGCCATCGTCATGATGGTGTGCGTCGCGGTGTATCCGCTGACCTTTTATTTCAACGCGCCTCGGTGGGGCAAAGGCGTCGGCCTGCTGATCGCCTTGGAAGGCCTTTGGTTCTTCTTCACGTTCGCGGCGCTGCTGCTGTATTCCACGATTTACCGGATTCTTCCGAGACGCCGAAAATACGATTACATCATCATTCTCGGGGCGGGATTGCAGGGTACGAAGCCCACACCGTTGCTGCGCGGGCGAATAGACAAGGCCGTCGATTTGTGGAACCGGCAGGATCGGCACGGCCTCTTTGTGGTTTCGGGCGGTCAGGGAGCCGATGAGGAAATCAGCGAAGCCGAGGCCATGAAGCGGTATCTGGTAGAGGTTCGGGGAGTGCCGGCCACAGCAATCATCAAAGAAGACCGGTCTACTACCACCCTGGAAAACCTGCGCAATTGCAAGGCGATCATGGACCAGCGTGATGGCGTGAGCGGTATCGGTTCCGGCGAGGGCACCGTCGTGTCTCAGACGTCTGAGACAAAGTCCAAGCGCCTCGAACGTATGAAAAACCGCCTGTCCTGCCCCTACCGCGTGGCCGTGGTCACCAGCGACTATCACGTCTTCCGCGCCAGCGAATACGCCCGGCAGCTGGGGCTCAAATCCGACGGCATCGGCAGCCATACCAAGGGTTATTACTGGCCGACCGCCTTTATCCGCGAGTTCATCGCCATCAGCAAGGCGCATTTCTGGCCGTATGCGGTCATCGTCGCGCTGTGGGCGGTGTGGATGCTGCTGGCCAAGTGACGGAAGCGATGACATGGTTATCGTCGTCGGTCTTTCTATGATGTTGGCGGCCAACAGGGCCAAGTTAACTGACGTAACCGGCGTAACCATAGGATTGGTGTATTCGGCTCCAACACGTTTCGGCGTTCCGTTCATCGTTGGGGTGCGGCACAATAAAACCAGTGATATGACACAAAACTGTACGTCATACTATAGGGGATACCCGGAAACGGAGAGAATATGATCGACGAAGTCATTTTGTTGCGCCACGGAAGGACAGCCTATAATGTCGTCCACCGCCTGCAAGGCCAAATCGATGTCCCGCTCGACATCATCGGCCAGTGGCAGGTCGACCAGACCGGACTTGAACTTGCCAAGCGCTATTACTGGGCGAAAGTCAGCAATATAGCCGCCAACCCGGATCTGCTGCCACAGCCGGGGCCGCAGGCGGCCGAACAAAGCGATACCGGCGAATACCAAAAGGTCCCTGCAGGTGAGCGGAAGATGAAAGTGATTTCCAGCGATCTGTTCCGTGCCGCTCAGACAGCGCACGCTTTTGCCGACATCCTCGGTCTGCCGGTCACGCTCGACAAGCGTCTCAGGGAGCGCAGTTTCGGGCAATGGGAAGGCAAGACCCGTCCCGAAATCAAAGAAATGGACGCTGAAGCCTACCGTTCGTGGCGTGCTCACGAGGGAGGCGAGACCAAGTATGGTGTCGAGACGCGCACCGAGGTCGGAGCCAGAGGAGCCAAGGCCGTACTCGAACTGCTCAATGAGAACGCCCAAGACACGGCTGCGACCACGCTGATGCTTGTCAGCCACGGATCGTTCATCGCCGCGACCGTCGAAACGCTGCTCGGCATGGATCCGGAGGTCGACGAACTCGGCAACATCCCCAATGCCTACTGGTCGACACTCAAGCCTCGCATCCAACCTGACGGAAGCTGCAAGTGGACGCTCGCGGAATTCAATTGCGGACCGGTGATATCGACAATTGCCGATTGGTCCAACGGACCCGAGGAACTGCGCTACCCAGGTATGGAATTGATGAAACCACTGCCTGTCACCGATACCGTCTGAGAAGCCAATGTACGGGCGCGAAGATGGTTTGGCACAACATCTTCTGCCGGCACGTCTCCGTCTGAACGGAAATACCGGCCAAACCGAATCAGGCGTTACGTATCCGGCAAAGCCGCAAGCCGCATATATCTTTTGTCGGATACATAACGCTATGCGCAAATTATGGCCGAGAAGTTCCAGCTCAAGGGTTATCCTTGAATTTTGGGTTAACAGCAGGAATCCGGAATGGCGTCCACTCCTTTTGGTTTCAGGACAGGCGTTCCGGTGGCCAGGACGCACGGTCGACAATCCTACCGGCGTCTCCTGCAAGATCCGTACAGCGAATGACGCGAAAGGCGGGTGGCAGACATGTTGAGGATGTTCAATACGATCAACGGACAGGTCGAACAGATCAACAAGCTGGAAAACGGCTCATGGATCTGTCTGTCGAACCCAACTGACGTCGAACTGGCCACCGTCGCTTCGTCCACCGGCGTCGACCTTGCCGATCTGCGCGCCCCGTTGGATGACGAGGAGCGTTCCCGCGTCGATTCCGAAGACGACTACACCATGATCATCGTCGACATCCCGACCGTCGAGCAACGGGACGGACGTGACCATTACGAGACCATCCCGCTGGCCATCATCGTCGCCGCGCACACCATCATCACCGTATGCATGCAGGACACGCCGGTGCTCCACCCATTCATGGAAGGCACCATCCGCGGCTTCAACACCTACATGAAGACGCGGTTCGTATTGCAGATTCTTTATCGCAACGCCACCATGTACCTGCGCTACCTGCGCATCATCGACCGCAGCTCCGACAACCTCGAACTGAAACTCCAGCACTCGATGCAGAACCGTGAGATCCTGCAGCTGCTTGAACTTTCGAAGACCTTGGTCTATTTCACCACCAGCCTCAAATCCAACGAGATCGTGATGGAGAAGCTGCGGGTGACCGAAAAACTCAACTCGCTCACGCACATCAAGCAGTATCCGGAGGACGAGGACCTTCTCGACGACGTCATCACCGAAAACAAACAGGCCATCGAGATGGCCAACATCTACAGCGGCGTCCTTGCGAACATGACCGACGCCTCGGCCTCGATCGTCTCCAACAACCTCAACAACGTGATGAGGATCTTCACCATCATCTCCATTGTCCTGGCGGTTCCGACCCTGATCTTCTCGATGTACGGCATGAACTTCCAGGACGGCATGTTCGGCATGCCCTTCACCAATACGCATTGGGGCTTCTTCATCGTCGTGGCCATCTCGTTGGTCATCACCGGGCTTGTGGCGTGGTGGCTGACACGCTCTAAGCTCTTCAAGTAGGTTCTGGATGCGACGTTCAAGATTGAAGCCCTGTTCTTCATCAGGTAAAAGAGACATACGCCGGCATCTCAAAGCGACGCTTGCAACGGTTTGCGGGGTCGGTCTGCTCTGCTCGGCTTCCGCCTGTGGGGCGACCCAGACACCGCCTTCCGCCAATGTTCCCGAAGGACCGACCATCGCCATAGCCGTTTCCGGCGACCAACCAGGACTCGGCTTGGAGCACGAAGGCCAATACTCCGGTTTCGATATCGATGTCGCTGACTACGTCGCCCAGAAGCTCGGTTACGCCCGCAAACAGATCGTTTTCAAACCGGTGAATGTCTCATCTGCGGTCACGACGCTGGATCAATCCAAGGCCGATATGATCGTCTCATCGATGCCGGCCGCTATCACCGCCGGCTCAGGCCTGCAATTCGGGATGTCAGAGCCTTATCTCACCGATCCGCTGGGGCTGCTCGTGCCTACACGGCTGGAGCACGATTTCACCGATATGTCTTCATTGGACAACCAGGATATCTGCACGGTCAAAGGGACGGCCGACGGAGGCAAGTTGGCTTCGGCTGTTCCTGCCGTAAGGATCCAGGAGCGCGACACCTATCCGCAATGCCTCACCGCTTTGCTCGCTGGCGAAGCAAACGCCGTGGCTGCGGACGCGGCCATCCTGCACGGGCTTGCTTCCAGCGTCGTCGAGCACGATGTCATGGTTTTGGGCGAGGGGGCTTCGTCGTCGGCGCCTTTGGCCAAAGCGATTGCACGGGTCGCAACGGTTCGCCACGCCGTGATGATTCGTCCCTCGGACGGCGAGCTCACCAGGAAAATCAACACCATTCTGCACGACATGGTCAAGGACGGCTCATGGCAGAAAGCCGCCGATGCCATGAGCCACGACATCGGCTACACACCCGACCCGACTCTCAACTCTGCAATGGCACGTCACTGAGCTTCCCGATATCGCAATGGAACAAGGCTTATCCGGTTTGCCGTTTCGCTGGCCGGAATTCTGCCGATATAGCCGACTCCCGCTGCTTCTGTGATTATCTCTGTATCGTGGGGCAACTTGCGGAGATAATCACGAAATCAGGCCGTTTTCTGTGATTATCTCCGCATTTATGGTCGTAATACGACGGTAATCACATTATCGGGTCGTTTTCTGTGATTATCTCTGCACCTTCTTCAGCATGATACGTGAAATCGCTGGCCCGACTGCCGGATTCATCCCGGTTCACCATCGTCGGCGACCATCCTTCGGAAATTTGCCGGCATGTGTCCAGTTGAGCCGCGATAATTCCTAATTATGAGCGACAATGAGCAGGGCGCGGCTTCGAGCGCCAATACAGCAAGTGTTCCGTCATACCGATACAACGCACAGATGGCGCAGGACATCGAGGAAAAATGGCAGAAAACGTGGGATGAGAAGGGCACCTTCTGGGCCGCGAACGTCAAAGGCGATCTGAGGGACGGCAACGGGCAACTTGCCGACGGACGTACCCCGTACTTCGCGATGGACATGTTCCCCTATCCCTCCGGCAAGGGGTTGCACGTCGGGCACCCGCTGGGCTATCTCGCCACGGATGTGGTCAGCCGCTACCATCGTATGAAGGGCGAGAACGTGCTGCACGCCATGGGCTATGACGCCTTCGGCCTTCCCGCCGAGCAGTATGCCGTGCAGACCGGCCAGCACCCGAGGGTGACCACCGAGGCCAACATCGCCAACATGCGCCGCCAGCTGCACCGCATGGGCCTGAGCTTCGACAACCGCCGCACCTTCGCCACCATCGACCCCGGCTACATGCGCTGGACGCAATGGATCTTCTCGCGCATCTACGACGCGTGGTACGACCCCGATTTCGTCCGTCCTGACGGCGGCAAAGGCTCAGCACGTCATATCGACACGCTGATCGACCAGTTCAAGAGTGGCGAACGCGCCATCCCCGGCTTTGAGGGTTCCGGCAAGGGCTGGGACGAACTGACCGAAGCCGAGCAGGCCGACGTGCTGAACGATTTCCGTCTCGCGTATATCTCCAAGTCGCCGGTCAACTGGTGCCCTGGTCTCGGCACAGTGCTCGCCAACGAGGAGGTCACCGCTGAAGGCAAGTCCGAACGTGGCAACTTCCCGGTCTTCCAGCGCGAGCTGCGCCAGTGGTCCATGCGCATCACCGCCTACGGCCACCGCCTGATCGAGGACCTCGACATCATCGACTGGCCCCAGAAGGTCAAGCTCATGCAGCGCAACTGGATCGGCGAATCCCACGGTGCCTCTGTCCACTTCAAGGTCTCTACCCCCAACGGCGAGCGTGACATGGAGATCTACACGACCCGCCCCGATACACTCTTCGGCACCACCTTCGCCGTGGTCTCGCCCGAGCACGATTTGTTGGCCGACGCTCCTGCGGCATGGCCGGAAGACACCCCGGAAAGCTGGAAGGGCGGCTATGCCACACCTGCGGAAGGCATCAAGGCCTATCGTCTGGCGGCCGAATCCAAGACCGCGCAGGACCGCGTCGACGAGGGTGGCGAGAAGACTGGCCTGTTCACCGGGCTCTATGCCGTCAACCCCATCACCGGCGATAAACTGCCGCTGTTCACCGCAGACTATGTGCTGATGGACTACGGCACCGGCGCCATCATGGCGGTGCCCGGCGGTGATCAGCGCGATTATGACTTCGCCCAGAAGTTCGGTCTGCCGGTCATCTATACCGTCGAACCGCTGCCGGATTCGGGTGAGAACCTGAGCGATTACGAAGGCAAGGCGCCGTTCGTCTCCCACGACGGCATCGTCATCAACTCCTCGACCGAGCACACGCAGGCCAAGGGCGACGCGCTGAGCCTCGATGGGCTGCGCGTCAACGACGCCATCGACAAGGTCAACGCCTGGCTCGAGTCCGCGGGCGTGGGCAAGGGCACCGTCAGCTACCGTCTGCGTGACTGGCTCTTCTCCCGCCAGCGCTACTGGGGCGAGCCGTTCCCGATCGTCTATGACGAGGACGGCGTGCCGTATCTGCTGCCGGACTCCATGCTGCCGATCAACCTGCCCGACGTCCCGGACTACAGCCCGAAGACCTTCGACCCGATGGATGCTGAAAGCAATCCAGAGGCTCCGTTGAGCCGCAACGAGGACTGGGTCAAGGTCACGCTCGATCTGGGCGACGGCCCGAAGACCTATTACCGTGACACCAACACGATGCCCAACTGGGCCGGTTCCTGCTGGTATTACATGCGCTATCTCGATCCGAACGACACCGAGCATATGGTCGATCCGGACGAATACGAGTACTGGATGGGCCCGAACCACAACCAGGAATCGGGCAAGACCGGTGGCGTCGACCTCTACGTCGGGGGTGTCGAACACGCGGTGCTGCATCTGCTCTACTCGCGTTTCTGGCACAAGATCCTCTTCGATCTGGGGTATGTCGATTCTCCGGAACCGTTCCACAAGCTCTTCAATCAAGGCATGATCCAGGCCTACGCCTACACCGACGACCGTGGCCAGTACGTGCCTGCCGCCGAAGTAGAGGAAGGCCCGGCCACCAAGTCCGGCGAGCCGACCTTCACCTGGCACGGCCAGCATGCCAACCGCGAATTCGGCAAGATGGGCAAGAGCCTCAAGAACATCATCACCCCCGACGACATGTACGCGCGCTACGGCGCCGACACGTTCCGCCTCTACGAGATGAGCATGGGCCCGCTTGACGAGTCCCGCCCTTGGAACGACCGCAACGTCGTGGGCGGCATGCGCTTCCTGCAGCGGCTTTGGCGCAACGTCGTCGATGAGAACACCGGCGAGGTCACCGTTTCCGACGAGGCAGCGGACACCAAGACATTGAAGCTCTTGAACAACACCATCGCCGATGTGACCGTCGAGATGGAGAACATGCGCCCTAACACCGCCATCGCCAAGCTCATCGTCTTGAACAACTTACTCACCGGGCTCAAGACCGTGCCGCGTGCCGCCGTCGAGCCGCTGATTCTCATGCTCTCGCCGATCGCGCCGCACATCTGCGAGGAGCTGTGGCAGAAGCTCGGCCACGACGAGTCGCTGGCCCATGAGCCGTGGCCCAAGGCCGACGAGCGCTACGTGGGTGAGGATTCCGTCACCGCCGTCGTGCAGATCAAGGGCAAGGTTCGCGCCAAGCTCGAGGTCAGCCCCTCGATCGACCCCGACGAGCTCAAGGCGATGGCGTTGAAGGCCGTGGCTGACCGCTTGGGCGGCAAGGAGCCGCGCAAGGTCATCGTCAAAGCGCCGAAGATCGTCTCCATTGTTCCGGCCGAATAATCGATAAACGATACTCTCGTCGGTCATGGTATGAAATGGCATCGAACCGTATCTGACGATTGACGCGAAAAGGACACCGGAATTTAGACCCGGTGTCCTTTTCGCGTATTCAGACATGGTCCCATGAATTCAGCCATACATGATATACGGAAATTCGTGAATCTTGGGACTGAATAACGCTATTGATTCGTTGAATGGTTTCGCCTGCTTTTTGATTTCCGTGCCTCCGCATCAGTCTGAGAGTTGTGGATGAATGTGGATGATTCGGCGGTCGAAGGCCCGACACGCCTCAAATGTGGATAACCCCTATCATCCGACCACAGTGGCCGTTTCGGCTCGACTTTTGCCTGCCGGTCAGTCATGCTTGAAGGTATGGGTATTCATTTCGGCGACACAACACACGACGAAGGCCGGTCCGTGGCGACACGGCTTCGCTCGACCGCGATGTCCCGTGACGAATCATCTAGCAACAGGCGCAACCACGAGGGCCAGGAACTCTTGAGCGTCGGTCTGCCTCCTTTGCCGCCAATCGAGCAATGGCTTATCGAACCGGAAAATACACAGGAAAACCAAAAGGAAGGCAGCGCCGCTTCCACCAACGTCGAAGTCCGTGATTTGACGGGCGATCGTGATTCTCATCAGGATGCTTTTGTCGAGGAGCCGTCAGAGCAAACATCTTTCCAAACGGACGCCGCACGCAGAACCGTCCCTAGACTGGTGTTCAAACCCATGCAAGCGGTCGCGGTGATATTGGTGTTGGTGGTGGCGTTGTGCGCCAGTCTGACGATGCTGGTGACACAGGCCGTCAATTACAACAAGCAACAGGCCGAAGCTTCATCATTGGTAAACACTCGAGCCGGTGCCGGTTTGAAAACCAAAGATTCCGACCAGCCTGGGGGAAATCCTTCGAACAAGGGCAAGACTTCCGGTTCTTCTTCGGCTTCCTCTGAACAAGAGGAGCGCGATTCCGGTACAGACGCCGGCTCGTCGTACGCAGGCCAGCCCGCACAAACCGGAAGCGGACAGAACGCATCCTCGGGCAATGAGAGCAACCTCGTCAACCTCAATACCGCCGACAGCACACAGCTGCAGCAGATCAAGGGAGTGGGCCCGGTGATGGCCCAGAAGATCATCAACTACCGTTCGTCGATCGGCCGTTTCACCAGTGTCGACCAGCTGCTCAAGGTCTCGGGCATCGGGCAGAAGACGCTGGAGAAGATACGCGGGCAGGTGACGGTATGAACAAGTGGCTGAACGATTCTCGCGGTTATGAACAGGGCAGCAGGGACTGGCGGATGCTTCCGGTGGCGTTGTGCGTATGGGCCGTCGTATTGGCTTCGCACATGGTCTTTGCCCGCCTCACAGGGCAGCAAGGCGATTCGACTTCCAACGGGCAAGCTGCCGGCGGCTCAGGTGCGTCTGGTTCGCCGTTTGCCTTGGCTGCGGATTGGCTGATAGGTTCATCAAACGAGAGAATCGTCCTCCCGATGGTTATGCTTCTTGCGTTGATGGCTGCTCTGATTGCCCTGCTTGTCTTGTCCCGGCGATGGTTAGGACGCCATTGCGCAATAGCGCGGATATTGCGAGAATCGCGAGGCAATAAAAGAGTGTGGGCGGCGGTCCTCGCTTGTTCGGCTTTGACGGCTTTGATCGCCTCGATGGGTGCCGATATCAAGGCATATCATGACCCTGTCATGACCCTGGCCAGAAATGGCGAAAGTGAGGTCGAGGCAAGAGTGCGCCTCGATTCGCCGATAACCGCTGCAAGCTCATGGCAGGCGGACTGTCAGGCCAACGCGCATCTGACGGGCTTTATGCACGATGATGTTCGACAGGCCAGCAACTCTCGTATCGTTGTGTACATGAACAAACCGTTGTGCGGGAGGCTGTCGGATGGTGAAACCGTAACGGTATCCGGTAGGGTGGAAGCTGCGAGATACGGCATGCGACCAATCTGGTTGACCGCTGACGATGACGCCAAGATGCGGGTGCTCGAACGTGCCCCGCCGGTTGCTCGTCTGATCGATTCCATGCAACGTTCGTTCTTCTCGGTGACCGAAGGGCTTTCCGAGCAAGGACGGGTGCTTGTTCCTGGATTGACGATAGGCCTTTTGGGCCAGGATTTCATGGGTGCGGGCGTTACCGGGCGCGAACCGGTCAACGCCACGTTCGCGACACTGCTTGAGATGCATTTCAAGGATTCCGGCATCATGCATCTGATGGCCGTTTCCGGCGGTCATTTCGCGCTGATCGGCAGTCTGATACGCTCGGGTTGCGCCCGGTTCCTCTTGCCACGCCAGATGGTGGCGGTACTGACGGTGATGGCCTATGTGGCGCTCGCGAGCGCCATGTACCCTTCCGACTCGGTGATGCGAGCGCTGATCATGGGTGTCTTCGCTTCTTTGGCCTTGTTTGCCGGCAGAAGGCCGCAGGCGATCAGTGCGCTGTGCTGGACAGTCGTCTTCACCTTGCTGGCCGATCCCGCGATGGCGAGAAGCTATGGTTTCGCCTTGTCGTGTGCGTCGGTGCTGGGAATTGTGCTGTGTGCCGGCCCGATATCGGAGCATCTTTCGACACTCTTGCCGAAATTCCTTGCAAACGGCATTTCGGTGACCCTAGCCGCCCAGCTGTTCACCTTGCCGATACAGGTGATGATGACACCGACATTGCCGTTGCTGTCGGTTCCCGCGAACCTGGTGGTGGCTCCGTTTGTCGATTTCTCCACGCTGACGGGCCTGGCGGGTTTGGTCTTTTCGCCGTTGGCCCCTCATTTGGCGTTTGTGTTGGTGTGGCTGTCGAGTTGCGGAACTTCGGTGATGCAATGGTGCGCGGATACCATCGGCGGTGCGCCAACCGCCACCATGCCTTGGGCCGGTGGGGTTGGAGGGGCGTTGATGGTAGTCGTCTGCGAAGTCGGCACGGTACTGCTGTTCAGGGCGTTGTCCATTATGACGAAAAAGCGCAATCCGAAAGGCGTGGTAACCAGTGATGACGGTTTGCTCATGCGAGTGAAAAGCAAAGGAGCGATATGGGTCAAAGAAACCGAACAAATGTTCGAACAGGTTGGCAAGCCGAGTTGAACCGAGAGACACGGCGCATGTCCACCGATGACACCGCATCGAATATCATAGAAAGTCGTAGGAGTTCCGCCGCGATGGTGGCCATATCAGGTAACCGAAAGGAATCGAGGGTGTGATGGCTGGAAAAAGGACTGCACAACAGACCCGATTCGTACTGGTTGTCGGAGGAGACGAGTTTCTCAACGAACAGCAGGTGCGCGATTGCCGTGACGCTGCCGCAAAGAACGGCCCGGAAGCCGAGGTCATCGAACTCGACGCCGGCGAGGCGGGCCAATACGACTTCGACGAAGCTGTGAGCCCGTCCCTGCTCAGCGCAAGCTCCATCGTCATCATCCGTCACATCCAGAACGCCGACGACGCCCTGGCCGACACCATGGTCGACTATTGCGCCTCCATGGCCAAAGATCCTGCCGAAGCGACGGCCACGGTGATCGCCCAGCATGATGGGGGCCAGAAGGGCAAAAGGGTCATCGACCGGCTCGCCAAAGCGGGGGCCGCAAAGAAAAGCATTCCCGACCTCAAACGTGCCGACGCCAAACTGAACTTCGTCATCCAATGCTTCGAACGCCGCAAACGGCGCGTCGATCCGGCAGCCGCCCAGCAGCTGGTGGCCGTCCTAGGGGAGAAGACCGGTGAGCTGGCGGCCATGTGCGAACAGCTTTGCTTTGATTTCGACGATGACCCGATCGGCCTCGATCTGGTCAATCGGTATCTGACCGGCAACGCCGAAGTCACCGGATTCGCCGTGGCCGATGCCGCGCTTGCGGGCAACAATGCCAAAGCCATCATCGACATGCGCTCCGCCGTCGCCCAAGGCACCGATCCCATCGCCTTGGTGGGCGCTCTGGCGATGAAACTGCGCACGCTCGCCAAGGCTTCGGCGGTGCGTTCCGGTGCCATCTCCCAGGCCGAGGCGAAAACCAACCCCTGGGTGTTGCGCAACGCGACACGGCAGCTGAGCGGATGGACCTCGGACGGCCTCTCCAGATGCATCCGGACACTCGCTTGGGCCGACGAACAGAACAAGACCAACGGGGGAGACCCGATGTACGCGCTGGAACGCTCCATCGAACTGATCAGCCACAAAGGACGCATGAACGTATGAGCAATGAATCTTCGTATACCCTTGAAATACCGACCGAAACCGACATGCAGGATCTCGGAGAGAAAGTGGCGGCAAACGTCCACGGAGGTGACGTTCTTCTGCTTTCAGGGCCATTGGGTGCCGGCAAGACCACTTTTGCGCAGGGCTTTGGAGCGGGGCTCAATATCGACGAACCCATTGTTTCCCCGACCTTCACCATCGCCAGGGAACTCGATGGCAGGTTCGTCGACGGCACGCACGCCCATCTGGTGCATGTCGACGCCTACCGGCTGGGAGGCAACGATTTCGCGCCCGGACAAGACACCGTTGACAGGCTGCTTGACGAGTTGGAATCGTTGGGGCTTGACGAGGAGCTTGAAGATCCGGGCGAGCATACAGTCATTCTGATGGAGTGGGGCGAGCAGATGGCCTCCGCTTTCGCGCCCGAACGTCTCGAAGTGCATATCGACCGTCCGATTGACCGTTCAGCCATTGCAGCGCACATCGATGAGACGGATGCAGAACTGAGCGGTGACGGCATGCGTACGGTGACCTTCGTTCCCGTCGGCGCACGCTGGAAGGATTTCAACCAGCAACTCGATGAACGCCACTAGGCGAAGGCCGACGAATCCGTTTCGTAGGTCGTACCGAAATGTATCGGCACCGGCTGAGGAGCGTATAACCATGCCGAGTTTCGTCGGTTTTGTCGCCGTTGTACAGTAGCAAAGGCATGAATCGCCATCCGTCGTCAGCATTCGCAGTCCGGATGGTATGGAATCTAGGAGCGGCAAATATGGCGAACACCTTGGTCATCGACACCTCATTCGGTTCGACGGTCGGAGTCTTGGGGCACGAACCCATCGTGGAGACCGATTCTCGTACCCACGTCGAAAAGCTGCAGGTCAATATCGGCAAAGCAGTTGGCCAGGCCGGGCTCACGCCCAGCGACCTTGACCGGATAGTCGTCGGTGTTGGACCGGCGCCGTTCACCGGGCTCCGAGCCGGTGTCGTGGCGGCGAAGGCCATCGCATACGCCACCGGCGCACCATTGCTCGGTCAAGACATCCTCGAGCCCCAGGCGTGGATGTCGAAGCTGAAACGGCAAGGTGATACCGCACTTGCCAATGTCGATTTTCTCAATGATTTGACGCAAGATACCGGCTCTGAAGCCATTCACCATCTGACCTTGGCTGTCAACGACGCCCGTCGCAGGCAGCTGTACTTTGCCCTGTATGGTGATGGTTGCGAGCCTTCTGTTGCAGATAAGGCGGTTGCAAAACCGGGAAACGGGAATCCGCAACCGTTCGTTTCCCCGATTGTCGACATGGATATCGATTACCCCCAGCATATCGTCGAACGAATCAGGCAAGCTGTTGAAAATCTTGTTGAACGGGCCGGCTCTCAGGATCAATACCGTATCGACATCGTTGGCCATGGAGCCTGCAAGTATGCAGAAACATGGCAAGGATTCGGTGCATTGCTTGGACACATCATCGACCATTCCGTTTTGGATGCCGGGGCGGCAGGCCTGCGCATTTTCGCAGATTGCGCTGCACGGAACAATGGCATCAATCTTGCCGGGTCGCGTGATGCCGACACCATCGCAGACAATGATGGCGTAAACAAGATCAAGCCCGTCGAACCGCTCTATCTGCGCCGTCCGGACGTCTCCGTACCCAACCCGTTGAAGCATGTGTTGAACCACGCCGGAGCCACGAAGGCCTGAAACGCAGATGATCGTCGAATTCGGTGCGCTTGACCGGCAGCGGGTGCTAGAAGCCGCGGCCAGGCTCGAGACGGAACTTTTCGGCAGCGAGGCTTGGAATCTGGATACCCTGCGTTGCGAGATGGCGGACCCTTCCAGAATCTATCTTGCCGATATCACGGATTCCGCCAATCCCACGGACTTCACCGATGCCGCCGACCCCGGAGGATCAGGGCAGGATACCGCGGCCCGACGAAAATCACCACGGCCATCTCCGTCATATCCGCTTATGCGCGGGTACGCCGGCATGTGGCACGCCGACGGCCAAGCCGAAATCATGACCATCGGCGTCGCCAAACGTTTCCAGCGACAAGGCATAGCCGGCAACCTGCTCGACGGCCTGATCGACTATGCGCGGTCCTGCAAGGTCCGTCGAATCAAACTGGAAGTCCGGGTAGACAACGAACCGGCAAAACGCCTGTATCATAACCGTGGATTCAACGATATCGGCCTGCTGCGGCATTACTATCAGCCCGAAGACATCGATGCCGTCGAAATGGCGTTGGACCTCGAAACGCATATCATGGGATTCGGCAGCGTCAAACAGAATATGGAGCAAATGCAATGAGCGAACCGACAGTACTGGGCATCGAATCGACCTGTGACGAGACCGCGGCGGCCATCGTGCGCGGACGCACGCTGGTCTCCAACGTCGTCGCCTCCTCGATGGAGGAACACGCACGATACGGCGGCGTGATTCCCGAGATCGCCTCTCGCGCGCACGCCGAAGCCTTCGTACCCGTGGTCTCAAAGGCACTGGCCGACGCGAATATGGAGCTTTCCGATGTCGACGCCATCGCGGTTTCGGCGGGTCCCGGCCTGGCCGGCTGCCTTGCCGTAGGCGTTTCCGGGGCCAAGGCCTTGGCGTGGGCCGCCAACAAGCCGATCTACGGCATCAACCACGTCATCGGCCACATCGCCGTCACCCAGCTGCAGTTCGGCCCGTTCCCGAAAGACACGTTGGCGCTTATCGTCTCCGGCGGCCATACCTCGTTGCTGCACGTCGAAGACGTCGCCCGTCATGTGGATGTGGTCGGCACCACGCTGGACGACGCCGCGGGGGAGTGCTTCGACAAGGTCGCGCGTCTGCTTGGCTTCCCCTACCCGGGAGGCCCTCATATCGACCGGCACGGCCAGTTGGGCGACCCGCACGCCATCAAGGTGCCGCAGGGGCTCACCAAGGGCAAGGCCGGCAAGGAGCACCCCTATGACTTCAGCTTTTCCGGCGTCAAAACGGCCGTGGCTCGTTGGGTAGAGGCCCAGCAGGCGGCGGGCAAGCAAATTCCGGTCGATGACGTCTGCGCCTCGCTGGCGGATTCCGTGGCTACAGTTCTGGCCAACAAGGCCATGCATGGCTGCGAGGAATACGGTTCCAAGACGCTGATCGTCGGAGGCGGCTTCTCCGCCAATTCCCAACTGCGTGCCAAGCTGCTCGAGGTGGGTAAGGAGCATGGCGTCGAAGTCCGTATCCCGCAGATCAAACTGTGCACCGACAACGGCGCGATGGTCGCGATGCTGGGCGTCAACCTCGTCGAGGCCGGCGTGCGTCCCTCCGCTCCCGATTTCCCCATCGACTCGGCCATGCCCATGAACATCATCAGCGTGTGACGTGCCGTCGGTCGGAATCGCGACATCCCGCAAAAATCAAGCGACACGCCATCGGGGTTGCGAGATGACGATTCTTGTATAAGATATATTTCTTGTGCGGTGCTTGAAGCTCCGTACGGGACATTCCCGCATAGCTCAGTTGGCAGAGCGTCTGACTGTTAATCAGAATGTCGCTGGTTCAAGCCCAGCTGCGGGAGCTCAATGAATTCTCGGAATCTTAACGGTTCCGAGAATTTTCGTATACGGTCGGATCGCCTCATCGATGCAGGCGACCTCGCTACAAGTCTGGAAGCCTTTGGGCCGGTCGAAACGTGTCGGGCGAGCCAACACAGGCAACGGCGTGTCAATCCTGCCAAAGCATCTATGCCTTTTGTTACTGTACTGCCTTGTGACCGGAGATGTGATGGTCGCAAATTGACGGGGAACAAAGAAGAGGTTGATGTTGGGACACACCGTGAACGGCCCGAAAACGGCTGAAATGAATGTGTCTGATTCCTCCCGTGTACCGGACGCTTCCCGTCCTTCCCGCAACAACGCGATCGATGGCCTTCGTGCTTTGGCGATTATCGGGGTGGTGGCCTATCATGTCCGTCCCTCCCTTCTCAACGGCGGATTCCTGGGTGTCACCATCTTCTTCGTCATCTCAGGTTTTCTGATAACCGGCAGCGTAGAACGACGGATGTCCAGCTCACAAGGGTTTCACTACGCCAGCTATATTTGGCGCAAAATCAAACGTCTGACCTTCCCGTTGCTATCCCTGATCGCCCTGGTCGTGCCGGCCGCTTATCTGCTGTCTCCGGGCATGCTGCCAAAACTGCATATCGACGCGTTGCCCAGCGCCTTCTACGCCAGCAATTGGGTCTATATCTTCCGCAAGGTTTCCTATTTCAGCGCCGCAGGACTTCCATCGCCGCTTACGCACCTGTGGTTTCTCGCGCTCACCATGCAGTTCTATCTGGTCTGGATTTCCCTGCTCTGGCTCATGCATCGTCTCCATCTCAAGCTGCGCGCACGATTCCTGATCACCTTGCTGCTCGCCGTCGCCTCTACGGCTGAGATGGTATTGCTCTATACGCCCGGTGCCGACGTGTCACGCGTCTATTACGGTCTTGACACACGCTTTTCGGAATTGATGATCGGAGCTTTGCTCGCGTTCATGGTCGAACAGGCGCAAACAAAGCATGGCCAAAAAGCCGACGCAACGGACACGGAACGATCAGGTGCCCCGCGTTGGGCGACTCCTGCAAATCTTCTGCTCGCCGGAGCAGGGTGCTGTCTCCTTGCCGCGCTGATTATCTTGTATTGCGTTTGTAGCGGGAACGATGCCATGCTTTACCGCGGCGGTTTCCAAGCCGTGGCTCTGATCGTCGCCTCGCTTCTCGCCATTGTCCTGGTTCCGGGCAATCTTTGCCGTTCGCTCATGGGCTTGCGGGTCCTGCGCTATATCGGGTCACGTTCCTTTTCGATGTATCTGGTCCATTACCCGTTGCTGGAGTTCATGAACCCTGCCGTCCGTACGCAGCCGCTGCGCTGGTGGGAATGGATCATTCAGTTCATGGTGCTTTGGGCTGCCTGCGAGGCCTTCTATCAGGCAGCTGAAGTAGTTCGAAAAGTGGTTCCGGAGAACAAGGTGCCGTTGCGTGAGATGCGACTGGTCACCAAGATTCTCGCCACATGCGGTGTCGTCGCGGTGGTGGCATGCACGGCGCTTCCGGTTGATTTCAACCAGATTGCCGCCAAACGTTCAACGGTTTTGCATCAGGAATATCTTTCCGTCGAGCGCAGCCTTGGCATTGCCACACCGGTCAATCGCGACCTTCTGACGCTGCGCCGGTCGGCAGTGCCCAAGCCGTCGCTGAACCTTCCTCCGCGTCTGGTACCAAAAGCCGCCAAAGTTCCCAAAAACCTCGATACCAAAGGCTGGACGTATGACGTTACGACCGGCTTGTGCAGCGCGAACCCTCTCATTATCAGCGATTCCGTGGAAATGGGTGCCCATGATTTCGTCCAGGAGCACATTCCGGCGAGCGTGCAGGACAATATGGTCGGCCGTCATTTCTCTACAGGCTCCGACCTTTTCCACCAGCATCAGGCGCAAGGCCAGGCCGGCAGCGTCGTTGTCATGGCGCTCGGCACCAACGACAGCATCGCCGACGAGCAGCAAGTGGAGAATCTGATCGCGTCGGTGGGTGACGAACCTCTCTATCTCACCACTGTCCGTGCCCCTACCGGCTGGCAGGATTCCAACAACCAGATTCTGCGTTCAGTGGCCGCCAAACACAAGAACGTCGGTTTGCTGGACTGGTATTCTGTCAGCAACGGCCATCCTGAGTACTTCTATGACGACGGCACGCACCTGACACCTGGCGAGGGCGGTGGCCGCGAAGCCTACGGCATCATGCTGCGTCAGGGTCTGTGCGGACAATGATGATACACAAGCTTTCGGTGCAGCAAGGCGGCAACCAGATCAGTTCCCTGTTCCGGGGCATCTGAAGCAGCCTTGCAGATGGTCGTTGACGATGCCCATCGACTGCATGTAGGCGTATATGGTGGTCGGCCCGACGAATTTGAACCCGGCCTTTTTCATCGCCTTGCTCATATCAGTGGATTCTTTCGTTACGGCAGGGACCTCCTCGGGGCTCTTCGGTCTGTTCACGCGCGGACCGTCAGGGGCGAAGCTCCAGATGTACTCGGAAAACGGCATATCAAGATCCAGCGCAACCTGTGCGTTATGAATGATGGCTTCTATTTTCCGTCGGTTGCGTATGATGGCCACGTCGTTCATCAGTCGGGGAATCTCGGGCTCCATCTGAGCGACCCGTTTGATGTCGAAATCATGGAAGGCGGCATCAATGGCCTTGCGCTTGTTGATGATGGTGTTCCACGAAAGCCCGGCCTGCATGGCTTCGAGTGCAAGACGTTCGAACAGGGCCTGCGAATCATAGCAGGGCGTGCCCCATTCGGTGTCGTGATAGACCAGCATGTCATGGCTGAGACTGAGGTAGGATTCCGGCCAGCAACGATGCAGACCGTCATGATGAATCGTCGTCTGGGCGTTGGTATCCCCGGAGCCCGTTTCCGCTGCCTGCTTTTCGACACCCATAGCTTTAACGTCCCTTTCTTTTCGTCGATTACGTCTTTTTATACTCTTGAGCCTCGGCAGTTGTGCAAATCCGGTGCATAACTTTTGCGACACGCCCGGGCGTTGTGGATAACCGGGGTCATTCGACCACATCACCTGTTTTTGACCCTCTATTTGAAAGAGGCGAGGCATAGTGGAAGAAAAGGAACGATGACTACGAAGCGACGATGAAAAGAGGCATGGCCATGATCATGGACGAGCGGAAGAGGAGGAAGCTCAGGCGAGAAAGGCTGCGGCGGGAAAGGGAGAAGCTCAGAGAAAAGCTGATCGGTCTGATTTGGGGGTCGATGACCATACTGGTGGTGTTCGCCGTGCTGTTCATCGGTTTCGGCGCCTCGGAGCACGAAGCAATGGCCGCCACTAATGTGGTTTCCGACGCAACATCAGGCCGTTCCCCTGAAAACGACAAGAGCGTTGATTCCTCGAGCCGATATCCTTTGGGGTTCGTCGAGCCGATCGGATCGTTGGAAGCTGCGGTGCCGAGCGGCAAAGGCTGCAAGGCGGACATGAGCTGGCCCGTTGTGCCGCACGTGCTGATCAGAAAGTTCAAGGCGCCGAAGCAGGCGTGGGGTCCCGGCCATCGCGGCGTCGACATCGCGGCGATAGAGGATACTCCTCTGTTGGCCCCCGCAAACGGTTTCATCAGTTTTGCCGGCATTGTCGCGGGAAAATCGGTGGTGAGCATCCGTCATAAAAGCCTGACCCTTACCCTTGAACCGGCGCAGACCCTTTTGCCAATAGGCACACCCGTTGTCAAGGGATTGCCGATTGGTGTCGTCAAAGGAATTTCGGACCATTGCACGGGAATATGCGTGCATTGGGGAGTGCGAAAAACCAAAAAGGAATACCGCGATCCTCAACTTCTTGCGGCAAAGAGGAAAATAATACTGAAACCTGTTTTATAATCCTGCATCCGCCAACGAGATATATCCGGGCTCGATCAGCAGATGCTTGAGATTGCTCGCGCTTACAGCCAACGGCTTTTCATGGATGATGTTGATGGTTGCATTGCCGACGGTTGCCGTTTTGACGTAAGGCAGTTCGGTCAGCTTTTTCCCGGCTTCCATTGTGGCGGTGGCACCAGCGATGTCGCGTGTGAGTTTCTGGATGTTCTCCATACCTGTCATCCATTGTTTGCCGTTGACCACATCAGGCATCATATCGGTGTAGGCACCGTATCCCGTGATGATCGGCCAGGCCATATCGCCGTTACTGTCCGTTTGCGCCTGCCCTTCGTCGCTGGCATCGCCCTCTTTACTGTCCTTTGGCTTTGGAGGGGCGATTTTATTGAGGTTGTGCTTGCCGGTCAGAGTCCCGACTATGCCGGAGACCTCGATCTCGGGATTGATGTCGGCGGCCGTGCCTGTGTACTTCAGTGACGTCAGTTCGTCTACCGCTGCCGATGAGACGAAATCGTTCATCGACACAATGCCGTCGACATGCAGCGGCTTGCCGTCCTTGGATGAAGCTGTGAGCCTGTTGTTCAGTTCCGTCTTTACCTCGGCTGTTCTTGAGGCCTTGAACGAAACCGACTCCCAATCGGCCTGCGTGGTGGCTGCACTCAGTTTTTTTGACGGGCTTATGGCCCTGCCATCTTTGAAGTAGGGTTGCAACACCTCCCATATGCCCGCAAAAGCCTCTTCGGAGAACGCCTGAGTGGCATTGAGATTCGAATCGGCGTCAGCAGCTACAGGAATCATGACCTCAATCGATTTTGGATGCATCTTGGTTGTTTTTTCCAAAGCAAGTTTCGAGACGAGTTGCTGCGCCTGCAGCATGCCGATCTGACGTGGAGTCGACATGCTGACAAAAATATCCGGAGTGAATCCGGCCAACGGATTGGCAAGAACAACGGTGCGAGCTCCCGCTTTTTTTGCGAGTTTCAAGGTTTTGGACAGCCGCTTTCCGGCTGTGACCTCATCATTGTTGTCGGTATTGTCCTGGTCGTTTTCGTTCTGTGTCTGAGTCGGTTTATCGCTCGAAGAGGCAGATGGCTTGTCGAGCGCACCGTCGGTGGTCCGACGAGCGGCGTCCGACGGCTTTTGTGTATCGTACTTAGGCGCATCGGTGGGATTGGTGACGTAATCGCCATACTGTTCATTGCCTTTGTTTGCAGAGGTCGCAGGGGCAACGATCAGTATCGTGTGGTGGTTGGTGTCATCCGACGCGCTGGAAAGCTGATTGACCACGTAGTCCTGTACGTCGTCACTTTGCTTGCTCAGGTTACCATCCGTTCTCACTTTGATGTTCTTCGATTGGAAGCCGGCACCCGTAAGCGATTTTGTGATGGTGGGCACGAATTTGGCCCATTTGTTCAGCGGTGTGTGAGACGATATGGAAATTCCATCGGATGGCGTGAAAATCATGACGTGGCTCTTGGCGGCAGCCGAACTCGTCGAGACCTTGTCGGTGTCGATCGAGGTGGTTCCTGCATCCTGATGCCCTTCGCCACAGGCAGCCGACGTCATCGTCAGAACAGTGGCCGTGGCCAAAGCCAGGAAACGTGCCAAGGAATGCTTGCCGCGCGTGCTCATGAGTCATCCTTCGTTAAAGCTTCGAATCAATCAAGACCGATAGTAGTCTTGGGCCGATATGAAAGCGCCGTCGCATCCGATTGTTCAAACAAGCATGCGACGGCGTCGAACAGAGCGTTGATCAGCGCGATCCGCTCAGTTCCCGCTTCAGCCCTTCATCCAAGGCATCCATGAAGCCGACGGTATCGAGCCAAGGCTGGTCGGGGCCGATGAGCATGGCCAGGTCCTTGGTCATCTTCCCGCTTTCCACGGTCGTGATGATGACCTGCTCCAGGGTTTCGGCGAAATGCCCCACCTCGGGTGTCCCGTCGAGCTTGGCACGCTGCTTCAGCCCTCCGGTCCATGCATAGATCGAGGCGATGGGGTTGGTTGAGGTTTTTTCGCCTTTGAGCCAACGACGATAATGACGTGTCACGGTGCCGTGTGCAGCCTCGGCCTCCACGGTCTTGCCGTCCGGCGTCATCAATACCGATGTCATCAGTCCGAGCGAGCCGAAGCCCTGCGCCACGGAGTCGGATTGCACGTCGCCGTCGTAGTTCTTGCAGGCCCAGATATAGCCGCCGTGCCATTTCATCGTGCTGGCCACCATATCGTCGATCAGACGGTGTTCGTAAGAAAGGCCCTCAGCCTCGAAACGGTCCTTGTATTCGGTTTCATAGACTGCGGCGAAAATGTCCTTGAATGCGCCGTCGTAGGCTTTGAGAATCGTGTTTTTGGTCGACAGATACACCGGGTAGTGCCGCATGAGCCCGTAATTGAAGCAGGCACGCGCGAAGCCGCGGATGGAGTCGTCAAGGTTGTATTGCACTTGGGCGACGCCCGCACCCGGATAGTCGTAGACCACGTGTTCGATGGGCTCGCTTCCGTCGGCGGGCGTGAAGGTGACCGTCAGACGTCCCGGTTTTCCGACCTTGAAATCCGTGGCCTTGTATTGGTCGCCGAAAGCGTGGCGGGCCACGACGATGGGCTTCTTCCAGCCGGGGACCAGACGCGGGATGTTGGCGATGACGATGGGCTCGCGGAAGATCGTGCCGCCGAGAATGTTGCGGATGGTCCCGTTCGGCGACTTCCACATCTTTTTCAGGTTGAATTCCTTGACACGTGCCTCGTCGGGGGTGATGGTGGCGCATTTGACGCCGACATGGTGCTTGTTGATGGCGTTGGCCGCATCGATGGTCACCTGATCGTCGGTGGCGTCGCGGTTTTCGATGCCGAGGTCGTAATAGTCGAGATCGACGTCAAGATAGGGTAGAATAAGGCGGTTCTTGATGTCCTTCCATATCACCCTCGTCATCTCGTCGCCGTCGAGTTCGGCGATGGTGCCTTCGACCTTGATCTTTTCCATGCTCGCCCTTTCTTGTAATGTGGCAATATGTTGCCATTATCACGCCGAAATATGTCACAGGTGTTGCTTTGACTGACTGGCGAGACGCTCTTTTACGTTGGATTCTCGATTGTCGGTGCTCGTCACGTAGGGGAAGTAATCTGGAAGCCATGACTCAGGAAATTGAAATCGGTTTGGGCAAAAAAGGCCGTTTGGCTTACTCCTTGGACGATATCGCCATCGTTCCCTCACGCAGGACCCGCGATCCGCAGGACGTTTCGACGGCTTGGCAGATCGATGCCTACCAGTTCGACGTGCCGGTGCTTTCCGCTCCGATGGATTCGGTGACCAGCCCTGCCACGGCGATTGCCATGGGCAAGCTCGGCGCTCTCGGGGTGCTTGATCTTGAGGGATTGTGGACACGTTACGATGATCCGCAGCCGTTGCTCGATGAGATCAGCCAGCTTGACGAAGACAGCGCAACGGCCCGACTGCAGGAGATCTACGCGGAGCCGATCAAGCCGGAACTGATCACCAAGCGCCTCCACGAGATTCGCGATGCCGGTGTGACGGTAGCCGGTGCGCTTTCGCCCCAGCGCACCCAGGAGTTCTATTCGACCGTCGTCGACGCCGGGGTCGACCTCTTCGTCATCCGTGGCACTGCGGTTTCGGCCGAGCATGTTTCGCAGAAACACGAGCCTTTGAACCTGAAGAAATTCATCTATGACCTTGATGTGCCGGTCATCGTCGGGGGTGCGGCCAGCTATACCGCCGCCCTTCATCTCATGCGTACCGGTGCCGCCGGTGTGCTTGTCGGTTTCGGTGGCGGAGCCGTTTCCGCCACACGTGCAACCATCGGGGTGCATGCACCTATGGCCACCGCGATCGCCGATGTGGCCGAGGCCCGTCGTGACTATATGGATGAATCCGGCGGGCGCTATGTGCAGATCATCGCCGACGGCGGCATGGGCACCTCCGGTTCGTTTGTCAAGGCATTGGCGATGGGAGCGGATGCCGTTATGCTCGGAGCGCCTTTGGCACGTGCGCAGGAGGCCCCGGGCAAAGGCACACATTGGGGTGCCGAAGCTCGCCATCCGTCCCTTCCCCGCGGGAAACGGACAAAGGTCGGAACGGTTGCGCCGTTGCAGCAGATTCTTTTCGGACCCAGCCATAACGCCGATGGAACTGTGAACTTCATCGGTGCCCTTCGCCGGGCCATGGCTTCCACCGGTTATGTCGATCTGAAGAACTTCCAGCATTGCGACGTCGCGGTCACGCTTTCGCATTTGGGCTGAAATGATGGAATAATCTCTTTTTAATGCTGTAGGGGCTACCTGAGTAATCGGGTAGTCCTTTGTGTTTATTGGCCATTATTTTATATCGTATATTATCGTATTCGATTCAAGGTTTTGAAAAAATCTTGAAATAATCTTGATTTTTGCCAGATTTGCCTCTTCTTTCTTGACAATGCCCTTCATTTCTGTTGCTCTGGGTGATACAAGAGAACAGCGAAAAGGAGGCTCAATGATGGCCATGCAAACACAACCCCGACAGATGACGGTCACTCACCGTTCCGTATTGCCGGCCTACGACGGGTCGATTCGAATAGAACTGTCGAACAGACCCGTCCCTTTTCACATCTCACGCTGCTATCCCGGAACCTTGAGCGAGGCCGAATGCAGAAAATTCAGCCTGGCATCCTGCAGACTGGCGTGCATGAGCCTGGACGTAGTGAGAGGGCGAACCCCTCCGCAACGGCTTCAGCAAGCGCTGAGCGGTGCCTGTGTCCAACGTCTCGAAACAATGTCGTATCTGTTGGAAAACCATCTTCGCACCCATCCGGAGCTCAAGGCCAAGTTGTGTTACCTGCCGGCTATACCCATGCTGGTATACACGACGTTGGTCAGCCCAGATATCACGGAGACCGTCGTAAGCCTGTCGGTCGGCCAATCGACGTACTGGGTCACGCTGGTGTTCAGACGCAGCGGATCGCGCTGGATCTGCACCACTGCGGACCTGGGCTGAGCGTATGTTGATGGCTGTTCGGGCTAAGTCAAAGTTACGCTAACGTAGTTTTGGGGCAACGAGCGCGTATAGTTGAGCATATGTTGCGAGAATTCTATTTGGATCCTGTCACCAAAACCACCGATAAGGACACCATTTACTCCCTGCTGTCAAAGCGAGCAGAGAAAGATCCCGACGGGGATATAGCCGAATGGTTGGATGAAGATACCCAGCAGTGGCATACGGTCACGGCCGGAGAAATGCTCGGCCGCGTGCGCTCGGTCGCCAAAGGGCTTATCGGCCTGGGAGCCAAGGCCGGAAGCATGGTCGTCATTTACGCGGCGACCAGCTACGAGTGGGGAGTAGTTGACTTCGCCTGCGCCGCTATCGGAGCGGTGAGCGTGCCGATCTACGAGACCGACTCACCGAAGCAGGCCCAAGGCATCGTCGAGGATGTCGATCCGATAGTCGCTTTCGGCGGCGACGCCGAACACGCCCAGACGCTCGAGCAGCTGCGCCGTGAGCGCGACGGCCTGAAGTATGTGTTCAACCTTCAGGACGGCGGTCTCGACGCGGTCTCCGATTTCGGCACTTCGGTTTCCGACGAGACACTTGACGAAGCGATTTCGCGCGTCCGGGCCGACGACATGCTGACCATCGTCTACACCTCCGGTTCCACCGGCAAGCCCAAGGGCGTCATGCTTTCGCATCGCAACTTCGTTTCCACGGCCTTCATCGGCTGGGCGGTGCTCGACGACATGCTCTACCAGCCCAGCCGTCTGCTGCTCTTCCTGCCTCTGGCCCATTGCTTCGCCCGTTATATCCAGTATGTAGCCATTGGAGCGCACGGCGTGGTGGGCTATACCTCAAGCGCCAAGCATCTCTTGACCGACCTGCGCACCTTCCAACCGACGTATTTGCTGGGTGTGCCGCGTGTGTTCGAAAAGGTGTACAACGCAGCCTCGCAGAAGGCCGGAGCCGGATTGCAGGGTCGTGTGTTCAGCATGGCGTTCGACCATTTTGTCAAGTGGTCGAAGGACGGTCAGGAAGGCCGTGGTCATACCGTGGCCGAACGTCTCAAACACAAGTTCTATATGAAGACGGTCGGAGCCTCGGTGCGCAGCGCCCTGGGCCCGAAGCTCAAGTATCTGGCCTGCGGCGGCGCGCCGATGAATGCCGACCTGGCCCACTTCTTCAACGGCATGGACGGCATCACCTTCATCCAGGGCTACGGCATGACCGAAACCGCCGCCCCCTGCATCGTCGCCTTCCAGGACTTCAACAAGGTCGGCGCCGTCGGACGCCCCGGCTGCGGCATCGCGGTCAAGCTGGCTGACGACGACGAGCTGCTGATCAACGGCGAGGACGTCTTCCTCGGCTATTACAAGCAGCCCGAGCTCACCGCCGAGGCCACCGAGCCGGGCGGCTGGGTCCATTCCGGCGACATCGCCCAGATCGACGATGACGGCTTCGTCTACATCACCGGCCGCAAGAAGGACATCATCATCACCGCCGGCGGCAAGAACGTCAGCCCCGCTCCGATGGAAGACACCATCGGTACCTGCCCGATCGTCTCCCACGCGGTGGTCATCGGCGACGGTCGGCCCTTCATTGCCGCTCTCATCGAGTTGGATATGGAGATGGTTCGTTCGTGGCTGGCCAACAACGGCATGGATGAGAATATGCCGATATCTGAAATCTGCAAGAACGACGCGGTGCGCGCCTTCATCCAGCAATACATCGACCAGGCCAACAGCTCGGTCTCCCGCGCGGAATCCGTACGTAAGTTCGCCATTGTCCCGGACCAGTTCACCCAGGAAAACGGTATGCTGACGCCAAGCATGAAGGTCGTGCGCGGCGAGGTCCTGAAGCACTACGCCGATCTCATCAATACGAAGGTCTATACTCCGAAGGCGCGAGTCAAGCCGGCGCCGTCAGCCACGAACGGCTTCATCGACAAGACCGCGGAATCCGTGCGGCAGGCCACCGATGCGGTGACCCCAAAGGTTCGCGAGGCCTATGAACAGGCCAAGCAGAAAGCCGGAGCCCGCCTTGCCGAACGCGAGATGGAACGCGAGGGTGAAGACCCTTGGAAGCAATCGCCGAAGACGGCAACGCCGGAGCGCGATTCGCCGGCACAGAAGTAAATAACCGTTCACCGATATCAAGAGGAGCAGTGCATTGGCGTTACGAGAAATCAGGGTGGTTCCCGATCCGGTGTTGAGAACCCCGTGCGAGCCGATTCGAACGATCACACCCGCGGTGCGCAATATGGTGCAGGACCTGTTGGATACGGTCGACGACCCTGGTCGTGCAGGACTCTCCGCCAACCAGATCGGCATCAGCCTGCGTGCGTTCTCCTACAACATCGACGGCAAGCTCGGCTACGTCCTGAACCCGGTTATCGAAGAGACCAGGGGAGAGCAGTACGGCGACGAAGGCTGCCTTTCGGTGCCGAAGCTCTGGTACAAGACCAGACGCGCCGACTATGCACGCGTGCGCGGTATCGACCTCGACGGCAAGACCATCGTCGTCGAAGGAACCGGCATCATGGGACGCATGCTGCAGCATGAGACCGACCACCTTGACGGCCACATCTATCTTGACCGTCTCGAAAAGGAAGAACGCCGGGAAGCCATGCGCCGCATGCGTTCTATACAATAGAGACACATTGCGTTGATCGCATGATGCAATGCAATCAACGTCTTTTAGCGTCACCGCCTGAGTCCTATGAGCATGTATGGGATTCAGGCGGTGACGTATATGATGGCTCAATCCGGCAACACGCCGAACAGGCGGCGGAAGACAGCGCATCAGGCATGGAACGCGCTAATGTTCTATCTGTCGGACAATCATTTGGATCCGTTTATTGTGGACCGAGACGATTGCGCGTGCAGTGGCGGCAAGGCAAGCCGTAAGAGACAGAGAACAACAAATCGAAGATGATACGAGGGTTCATCAATGTACGTCGATCCTGAACGCAACCAGACATCAGGTAATCTCAAATGGATCTTGCAGTACTGCAAACCGGACCTGCCACGCGTGGCGGTGTCGGTGGTGCTGCTGTTTATCAACGACGCCATGGCGGTCACCATGCCGCTGTTGGCGGGCCTGATCGTCGACCAGGTCATCGGGGCCAGGCACTTCGACATGCTCACCCGCATTTGCGGTGCCATGATCGTGGTGACGCTGGTGCGCGTGGTTTCCCGCTATATCTACCAGATCCTGATGGAACGTTTCGGCCAGAATTCCATCTACCGGCTCGTGAGTGACGAATACGAGAAGCTGCACGAGCTGGACTTCACCTATTTCAACCACACCCGCAACGGCGACATCATGAGCCGTATGACATCCGACACCGAGGCCATACGCCACTTCCTGAGCTGGGTGAGCTACCAGGCCACCGACTGCGTGGTCATGTTCCTCGGTGCACTGTGCGTGATGTACACCATCGACTGGCGGCTGGCCCTGGCACTTACCTGCGTCACCCCGTTCATCTTCATCCTCACCCGCGCGCTCTCCAAGCGCGCCGCGCCGCTGTTCTACGCCATCCGCAACTCGCTGGCCGATCTCAACTCGATGGTCGAGGAGAACATCGAGGGCAACCGCGTGGTCAAGGCCTTCGTCCGCGAGGATTACGAGACCAGCAAGTTCGACGAGCGCAACGACGACTACATGCAAAAGAACATGGACTCGGCCTACAACAACCGCAAGTTCATGCCGTGGCTGGATGGACTGGGCTTCTCGCTGCAGCTCATCACGCTGGGCATCGGCGGATTCCTCGTGATCAAGGGATACATGACACTGGGCAACCTCGTCAGCTTCAACAGCCTGCTGTGGATGATCGACGGCCCGGTGCGCCAATCCGGATGGCTGATCAACGATTGGCAGCGATTCGGCGCCAGCTGTATCAAGATCCGTCGCCTGCTCACGGCCGAATCGCGTATTACCGAAAAACCGCACGCCGCACAGTCCGTCAAACAGGCGGTCGACATCCAGGAGCGGGTGGGCGTGCGCAAACCCGAGAACGCCACGCCGGACCGCATGAGCGGAGAGATCCGCTTCGACCACGTCAGCTTCGCCTTCCCCGACGATCCGGAGACACCGGTGTTGAAGGACCTCAATTTCTATGTGCCCGCCGGCACCAAACTGGGCATCCTCGGCGAGACCGGAGCCGGCAAATCCACGCTGGTCAACCTCATCGCCCGCTTCTACGATCCAACCGTCGGCACCGTCCTCCTCGACGGCATCGACGCCAGGGACTGGCCATTAAAGACCCTGCGCAACCAGGTGAGCATCGTGGCGCAGGACACGTTCCTCTTCTCCGACACCATCGGCGACAACATCGGTTTCGGCGCCGGTTCCGCGCGTTCCTCCGACCCTGCCTACATACGCCGCATGGCCGGCATAGCCGGGGCGGACGAATTCATCCGCTCAATGCCGGAAGGCTACGACACCATCGTCGGCGAACGTGGAGTCGGACTCTCCGGCGGGCAGAAACAACGTCTTTCATTGGCCCGTGCGCTGGCCGATGACCCTTCCATCCTGATCATGGACGACACCACCTCGGCGGTGGACATGGAGACCGAAGCGCAGATCCAGCAGCATCTGCGCGACATGGAGACGCAAAAGACGGTGGTCACCATCGCCCATCGCATCTCCTCGGTCAAGGACGCCGACCTGATCCTGGTACTGGAACACGGCCGCATCGTCGAACGGGGCGACCACGAGCATCTGGTGGCGGCCCATGGCCGTTATTGGGAGATATACCGCAAACAGCTGGGCGTCGAATCCGGCGGTTCCCAAGGATTCGAAGAGTAGGAAGGAGGCAATCATGGCAAAACGCAATACCTATAACGAGGACGAAGAGCTCGAGGAAAAGATCAACCTCCACGACATCGTCCGTATCGCCGCCTATCTCAAGCCATATCTCGGCCAGGTCGCGCGCATCGTCGTTGTGGTGCTATCGATGAGCTGCATCACCGTCGCGGCCCCGTATCTGACCAAGATCATGATCGACTCCGCCATCCCGCACAAGGATTTCGGGCAGCTGGGCCTGCTCGCCGGCGTGTTCGCCATGCTCATCGTGCTCTACGAGCTGGGCGTGCGCTACAGGACCGTGGCGATCACACGCGTCGGACAGTTGATGCTCAAGGACATGCGGCGCGACCTGTTCACCCACATCCAGACGCTGCCGTTCAGCTATTTCGACTCCCGCCCGCACGGCAAGATCCTGGTGCGCGTGGTCAACTACGTCAACACGCTTTCCGACACGCTTTCCAGCGGCCTGATCAACGTGATCGCCGACATCTTCACCTTCGTGGTCACCCTGGTGGTCATGTTCGTCGTCGATTGGCGGCTTGCACTATGGAGCCTTATTCTTTTTCCGCTGCTGACCATCTGGGTGCTGGTGCTGCAACGCCTGCAGAAGCACGCCTACCAGCTGCTCTCCAACAAGCAGAGCAACCTCAACGCCTACGTGCACGAGTCCATCGCCGGGGTCAAGACCACCCAGACCTTCGCGCGCGAACGCAAGCAGTTCGACACCTTCCAGCAGCAGCAGGGCACGGTCCGCAGCTACTACATGAAGGCCATCTACGTCCAGGACCTGATGTGGCCGGGCGTGCAGACCATCAGCGCCATGACCATGGCGTTCATCTACTATGTCGGCATCATGGGCCTCGGCGGGGTCAACGTCACCACCGGCGTGCTCATCGCCTTCGTCGGCTACGCCAACAACTTCTGGAACCCGGTGATCGACCTCGGCAATTTCTACAACCAGCTAATCACCTGCTCGGCCTATCTGGAACGCATCTTCGAGACGCTCGACATCACCCCGGAGATCACCAACAAACCGGGGGCCGCCGCCTTGCCGCAGATCCGCGGCAAGGTCGATTTCAACGACGTCGTCTTCCGCTACGAGCCCGATGGCCGCAACATCCTCAACCTCGTCGACTTCCACATCGAACCGGGCAAGACCATTGCGCTGGTCGGGCCCACGGGCGCCGGCAAGACCACCATCGTCAGCCTGCTCTCGCGTTTCTACGATGTCTCGGAAGGATCGGTCACCATCGACGGCTACGACATCCGCGACGTCACCCTGCAATCGCTGCGCCGGCAGATGGGGGTGATGCTGCAGGATACGTTCGTCTTCTCCGGCAACGTGCGCGAGAACATCCGCTATGGCAAGCTCGACGCCACCGACGAACAGATCGAGGAGGCCGCCAAGGCCGTGCACGCCGACGAATTCATCCGCGAGATGCCCGACGGCTACGACACGGTGGTCGAGGAACGCGGCTCGACCATGTCCGCCGGCCAGCGCCAGCTGATCTCCTTCGCCAGAGTGCTCCTTGCAGACCCGCGCATCCTCATCCTCGACGAAGCGACCAGCAACATCGACACCCGTACGGAAGAGGCGTTGCAGGCCGGTCTGCAGCATCTGCTCAAAGGCCGTACGAGTTTCGTGATCGCGCACCGTCTTTCCACCATCGAAAATTCCGACGAGATCTACTACATCGACCACGGCCAGATCGTCGAGCACGGCTCCCACAAGGAGCTTCTGGAGAAGAAGGGCGCCTACTACCGCCTCTACGAGTCGCAGTACGCCATGCTCAAGGTACGTGAAGGCAACGCCGATGGAGCGTCGGATTAGGCAGATTCACTCCATTCGACGGGAAGAGGTTTCGTTGACGATCGCTGTCAAAAGAAACCTCTTCCCTTATTCCGGGGCTGTGGTATTTTATTACCAGTGTGTTCAACGGAGCGCGAGGCAGTCACGTCGCCGAGCAATCCACTTAATATTGTCTAATCAAGCACACAAATTCGCGTCATGCACGTGACGGACTGTGTCGGTCGACCGAATCGCCTGCAAAGGCGAGGACGTTGCACGCAGACCCGCATGGCCAGGCAAGAACCGACTGAAAGGTAGCATTATCATGGCTCAGATCACTATGAGCGAAATGCTGAAGGCAGGACTGCACTTCGGCCATCAGACCCGTCGCTGGAACCCCAAGATGAAGCAGTACATCCTGATGGAACGCAACGGCATCCACATCATCAATCTCTTCAAGTCGCTCGACCTGATCGACAAGGCCTACGACTTCATCAAGCAGACCGTGGCCCACAACGGCACCGTGCTCTTCGTCGGCACGAAGAAGCAGGCCCAGGAAGCCATCGCCGCCCAGGCCACCCGCGTCAACATGCCGTACGTTTCCGAGCGCTGGCTCGGCGGCATGCTCACCAACTTCCAGACCGTCTCCAAGCGCGTCGCGCGTCTGAAGGAACTGGAAGAGATGGACTTCACCGACGTTCACGGCTCCGGGCTGACCAAGAAGGAGCTCCTGCTCCTGCAGCGCGAGAAGAACAAGCTGGAGAAGCAGCTCGGCGGCATCCGCAACATGACCCGCACGCCTTCGGCCATGTTCGTCGTCGACATCAACAAGGAAGCGCTGGCCGTCGAGGAAGCCCACAAGCTGAGCATCCCGGTCGTCGCCATCGTCGACACCAACACCGATCCCGACCTCGTGGACTATCCGATTCCGGCCAACGATGATGCGATCCGCGGCATCGAGCTGCTGACTTCGCTGATGGCCGACGCCGTCGCCGATGGTCTGCTCGAGCGCAGCGGCAAGGCCGAGAAGACCGAAGACAAGTCCGAGCAGCCGATGGCCGCTTGGGAGAAGGACTTGCTCAAGGACAAGGAAGAAAAGCCGGCGGAAGCCGCGACGGCCACCGCCGAGACCAGCCCGGCCGAAGCCAAGTCCGAGGAGACGAAGGTCGAAGAGGCCAAGGCCTGACCGACATTGCAGTCAAAGGCGGTGTCGGAAACTTCCGGGTCTCCGCACCGCCTTTGGCGCATTCAATACATATTTAAGTAGATTTTTTACAAGGAGATATCAATGGCAGCAGTTACAGCAGCTTTGATCAAGCAAGTGCGCGACGACACCGGCGCCGGCATGATGGACGTCAAGAAGGCGCTCACCGAAGCCGAAGGCGACGTGGCACGCGCCAAGGAAATCATCCGCGCCAAGGGCATCCAGGCCGCTGGCAAGCGTGAGGGCCGCACCGCTCAGGAAGGCACCATCGCCTCCCGCGTGGTCGACACCGACAAGGGACAGGCAGGCTATGCCGTCGAGCTCAACTCCGAGACCGATTTCGTGGCCAAGACCCCGAAGTTCGTCGCCTTCACCGATCAGGTCCTGAGCGACGCGATCGCCGCCGGCGCCAGCAACGCCGACGAGGTTCTCGCGGCCAAGTCCACGGACGGCACCGTCAAGGAGAGCGTCGAGGAAGCGGCGGCCCTCTTCGGCGAGCATGTCAAGGTCGGCCAGGTGGCCAAGGTCGAAGGTCCGAAGGTCGAGATCTACGCGCACAAGAAGTCCGCCGAGATGCCGCCGAGCATCGTCGCCATCGTCGCCACCGACGAGAAGGGCGCAGCCGTGGCCCACGAAGCCGCGCTGCAGATTTCCGCCATGGGCGCGAAGTGGCTCACCCGCGAGGACGTGCCGGCCGATGTGGTCGACTCCGAGCGCCGCGTGGCCACCGAGAAGTCCCAGGCCGAAGGCAAGCCCGAGAAGATCATCCCCAAGATCGTCGAAGGCCGCATGAACGCCTTCTACAAGGAGAACGTGCTGCTCGAGCAGGAGTATGTCAAGGACACCTCCAAGCGCGTGGGCGACCTCTTCAAGGAAGTCGGCGGCGAACTGCTCGGCTTCGCTCGTATCGAGGTCGGCAAGGGCGACGAGAAGTGACCTGTCGCTTTTCACGGTCTTGACCTGATTTGACGTTGGCTGGTATCTTCGGATATCAGCCAATTTTTATATATCCCTACACCTGTTGTGCACTTGAAAGCGATACTTGCGCATTTGACCTCTGATAAAAGACGATCTTCACTGCTCAACATGTCAATCACTACTGTCATGGCGCCTCGTTGCGTGACACGGGAGACAATCTGGAGGCCTGCTGTCGCTGTGGACAGATAACCTGTTAGTCAGTAATATGCCGCCAAACCCAAGGATAGAGAGGCCGCGATGACTAAAGACGACAAGGACGATACCAAGCGAAGAGTGCTGCTGAAACTTTCAGGTGAAGCATTCGGCGGCGGTCATATCGGCATCGATACGGCGGTTATTCGCCGTATCGCCCAAGAAATCCATACGGCAGTCGAGCAGGGCGTTGAAGTCGCAATTGTTGTCGGAGGTGGTAATTTCTTCCGCGGCGCCGAACTCCAACAGGCCGGCATCGAACGCAGCCGCGGCGATTACATGGGCATGCTCGGAACCGTCATGAACTGCCTGGCCTTGCAGGATTTCCTCGAGCAGGAAGGCCAGGCCACGCGCGTGCAGACCGCCATCACCATGGGACAAGTGGCCGAGCCTTATATTCCGCTCAAGGCCATTCGCCATCTTGAAAAGGGGCGAGTGGTCATTTTCGGTGCCGGCGCAGGCATGCCGTATTTCTCCACCGATACCGTCTCCATCCAGCGTTCGTTGGAGATTCATTGCGACGCGGTGCTGATGGGCAAGAACGGCGTCGATGGCATCTATACGGCCGATCCCCGCAAGGATGCAAGCGCCAAACGTTTCAAGACTCTGAGCTACAAGCGTGCCTTGGTCGACAACCTCGCGGTCATGGATGCGGCGGCGCTTTCCATGGCCCGTGACAACGACCAGCATATCCGCGTCTTCGGTCTGGAAGAGCCGGGCAATGTCACCAAGGCCCTGATCGGAGAGCCGATCGGAACCCTCGTGTCAAACCTGGAATCGGAAGTCGTCGAATAATCCGTCGACTTATCAGCTTTCGCTGTTTTTCAGTCTGACAGATAGTCAAACCCATAGGAAACGTAAGAAACCAGAGACTCGCGTCGCGGGTCCAAAAAGGAGAAAACAATGGCAAATCCTGTAGAACAAGCCAAGGAACAGATGAAAAAGTCGGTGGAAGCCACCAAAGAAAACTTCTCCGGCATCCGCACCGGCCGCGCCAACCCTGCGCTTTTGAACGGCCTCGTGGTCGACTATTACGGCGCTCCGACGCCGATCAAGGCCGTCGCGTCCATCGGCGTGCCCGAACCGCGCACCCTCTCCATCACTCCGTTCGACGGCTCGCAGGCCAACGCCGTGGAGAAGGCCATCCGTGACTCCGACCTCGGCGGCAGCACCCGCCGCGACGGCAACGTCATCCACCTGACCATGCCGGAACTGACCGAGGACCGTCGTAAGGAATACGTCAAGCTCGCCAAAGGCAAGGCAGAGGACGGCAAGGTCGCCGTGCGCAACATCCGTCGCAAGGCCAAGGAGAGCATCGACAAGTCGGTGAAAGACGGCGACATGGGCGAGGATCGGGGCGATCGTCTGCAGAAGGATCTCGACAAGGTCACCAAAGAGACCACCGAGACCATCGAACAGCTTCTTGATGCCAAGGAAAAGGAGATCATGGAGGTCTGATCGGCGTTTTGCACCTCCGTACGTTTCCGAGATTGAACAGGATGTGCGAAGAACCAATCAGGCAGGCTTGAAAGAGAAGGCAATGACCAGCAGACAAGGGCACGCGGCAGGCGACGAAATGAGTTCGACGCTCAACGACATCAACAAGAAGACAGGACGCAACATGCCTCAGGCTGTTGCCACCGCAGTGATTCTCATCGCACTTATCGTTGCCTGTCTGCTGATCAAAATCGATTTGTACATCCTGCTGATCGCCGTGTTTCTCGTCTTGGCTTTGCGCGAGCTCCACGTCTCATTCGCCACCGTTCACCTCTATATTCCTCTGGTTGTGCTGTGGGTGTGTTGTGCAGGCACATTGCTTTCCGTCTATTATGCGCCGAATCACGTTCTGGCGGCAGGGATAGGCATCAGTGTTTCGGCGGTTGCGGTCGCCATTGCCGCCAACATGCGCCATAACGTCGGCAAGCGTCTTGCCGGAGCCATCGAAGGCAAACGAAGCGCGGCAAAAGATGTCGAGAAGACTTCGATATCCTCGGCGGCCAATACGAAAACCGAAGAAAGCAGCATCGACAACGTTGCGGTTTCCGTGTTTTTGGTACTTTATATTCTGGTGCTGGCCTCGTGCATCATCCTTCCGGAGACTTTCAACGGCCATCCTGTGGCCCATGCCATTATGCTGATTTTCCTGCCTGCGCTCTCCGACACCGGTGGGCTTTTCTTCGGTGCGTTCTTCGGGCGTCACAAGCTTTCGCCGCGTATCTCACCCAAGAAATCCGTCGAGGGACTTTGCGGTTCCGTTCTTTTTGCCATGGTTGGAGCATTCGTGATTTTCGCCATCACGTATCCCGACCTATGGTCCACGCGCTGGTGGGTTCCTATACTTACCGGAGTAATGGTCGGTGTCGTCGGTACATTCGGCGATTTGTGCGCATCAATGCTCAAACGCGATATGGGACTGAAGGATATGGGGCATCTGTTGAAAGGGCATGGCGGGGTGATCGATCGCGTCGATTCGATTCTTCTGTGCGCGCCTTTCTTCACCCTCCTGCTGTGGGCGACCGGCATGTAACTCAGCGGTCCTTGTTTTTCTCTATACAACAGTTAAGGGGTTATTCCGCCTTGCCGGACGCTTCTGAGCTATCCGGCCTATTGAATGATGAATGATGATGAATGATGATGAATGATGATGAATGATGTTTCACAAGATCAAATAAAGCCCGAAGAAGACGCAAAGGTTTCTGGCGCTTCCGAATCCGTCGAATCCGGAGTGACCGCCGGGGGAGACCAGGGCGCGTTTCGTGATGTGCTGGCCAAGAACCACGCACGAAGAGGCAAGCCACCGCTGCATTTCGCCGATATGAGCGACGAGCAACGTATAGAGACGGCCAAGCAGCTGGGTATGCCGAAATTCCGGGTCAAGCAGCTCGGCAACCATTATTTCGAACATTTCAACAACGACGTCTCCACATTCACCGATTTTCCCGCGTCGAAACGTGACGAGGCGCAACAGGCGTTCTTCCCGACATTGATCACTGAGGTGACCCACCAGGTCGCCGACAACGGCACCACCATCAAAACGTTGTGGGAGCTGTTCGACGGCTCGCATATCGAATCGGTGCTCATGCGCTATCCGAACCGCGCCACGCTGTGCATCTCCAGCCAGGTCGGCTGCGGCATGGGCTGCCCGTTCTGCGCAACCGGTGGGCTTGGCCTGACGCGCAACCTTTCGACTGCCGAAATCCTCGAGCAGGTGCGCGTCGCCGCCAAGGCGATGGAGTCGGGAAAAGTCGCCGGAGGTCCCGGCCGCCTGAGCAATGTCGTCTTCATGGGCGAAGGCGAGCCCATGGGCAACTACAAGTCCGTGCTGTCCGCCGTCCGTCAGATCAGCGCCATGCCGCCGCTCGGTTTCGGCATTTCGGCTCGCAACATCACCGTCTCCACCGTCGGCGTGGTGCCCGGCATCAAAAAGCTGACTGCCGAAGGCATTCCTGTGCGTCTTGCCGTCTCGCTGCACGCACCGAACGACACGCTGCGCGACGAGCTGGTGCCGATGAACCGGCGTTTCAATTCCGAGCAGGTGCTCGATGCCGCCCACGATTACTACCTGGCCAGCCATCGTCGTGTCAGTATCGAATACGCGCTGATGCGCGGCATCAACGACCAGGCCGAGCATGCACGGCAACTTGCCCATCGCCTGAACCACTACGGCGACAACTGGGTGCATGTCAACCCCATTCCCCTGAACCCGATCGAAGGCTCTAAGTGGACGGCCTCGAAACCGGAGGACGAAGAACGCTTCCTCGACATCCTGCACAGCGCCGGCATCACGGCGACCTTGCGCGATACCAGAGGCTCCGACATCGACGGTGCCTGCGGGCAGCTGGCGGCCAAGAACATACGCGCCTGACCCGCAATCAGCTGATGTGTCTCTCTTCTTCGTGAACCTTTTATTGGTTGAGCGACATCAATCATAGATCTGTCGCTCAACCAGAAGTGTTACATGCCGATGGGAATCGACTTTCTCGTTCCTTAAGATATATCGCATCCGCACAGCATTTATGGTCTAGTCTGAGAACATCGATCTGTTGACGAAATAGGAGTTGCGTTATGTCTTTGGCGGTACGAGTGATTCCGTGTCTTGACGTGGACGACGGACGTGTGGTCAAAGGCGTCCATTTCGAGAATCTGCGTGATGCAGGCGATCCGGTCGAACTCGCCGGACGCTACTACGAGGAAGGAGCCGACGAACTCACCTTCCTCGATGTCACGGCCTCAAGCAGCCATCGACAGACCATGATGGATGTGGTCACCCGTACTGCCGGCCAGATCTTCATCCCATTGACCGTCGGGGGAGGTGTCCGTTCTGTCGGCGACGTCGACGCATTGCTGCGCAGCGGTGCGGACAAGGTCAGCGTCAACACCGCCGCCATCAACAATCCCGAGCTCATCAGTGAAGTGGCGCAGCGTTTCGGCAACCAGGTCTTGGTGCTTTCCGTCGACGCTCGGCGCGAAAAGGGAGAGCAGCACACCAAATCCGGTTTTGAGGTCACCACCATGGGTGGCCGTCACTCCACCGGTATTGATGCCCTGTGGTGGGCGAAACGTGCCCAGGAGCTTGGCGTCGGCGAGATACTGCTCAATTCGATGGATGCCGACGGCACCGGCGACGGTTTCGATATCGAGATGCTCAAAGCCATGCGAAAAGTGGTCAATATCCCTCTGATCGCCAGCGGCGGTGCCGGCAAACTCGAGGATTTTCCGCCTGCGGTAGAGGCCGGTGCCGACGCAGTCCTTGCGGCTTCCGTGTTCCATTACGGCAAGATGACCATCGCCCAAGTCAAAGAGACCATGAAAGAGCATGGCATTACCGTGCGCGAGCCTGTAGTGAGCCGATAAATCATAACGGATCGAATATTGCGTTGCCTATTTTTTTCAGTTTACGGCAAAGCCAGTGATGGCTTGCCTATTGTCCAAGTAGAGAAAATCGGGAAAGAACACCATGAAGAAGAACGATATCACTTACGATAACAGCACAACGCTGGACCCGCGGATTGCGGCACGTCTGAAACGCGACGACAAGGGACTCGTGGCCGCCGTCATCCAGCAGTACGACTCCAAGCAGGTGCTGATGGTCGGCTACATGAACGACGAGGCTTTGCGTCGCACCTTGGCTACCGGCCGGGTCACGTTCTGGTCGAGATCACGTAAGGAATATTGGCGCAAAGGCGACACCTCCGGGCACGTCCAATATGTCAAAGGCCTTTCGCTCGATTGCGACGGCGACGCATTGCTCGTCGAAGTCGACCAGGTTGGGGCGGCCTGCCACACCGGCGCACGCTCCTGTTTCGATGAAGGCGGCCCGATTCCCGTAGTTGTCGGTGAGCGTAAGCCCGAAGACGCCGCCAACGATATCTGTCGCTGAAAAGCAGCGGTTATGGCCACGGGTATGATGGCCGACGGAGACAATATCGGTAAGCAACGCTTTGAGGGGCCATGACACAAGGATTAACATTGAATCTGTTTGCAGGTCGGCATTTGGCATATATTCCATCACCGACCATCTCGAAAATCGTCATCCCGCGAATAACGCTGGGCAACTGGTCGATCGGCCCTATCCCTATTCGTTTCTACGCGTTGTGCATCCTTCTCGGAATCGTGCTGGCGGTATGGATCTGTGAAAAGCGGTGGAAGAAACTCGGCGGCAATTTCGATCAGATTCTCGACATCGCTTTGTGCGCGGTACCGGCCGGCATCATCGGCGCGCGTCTGTACCATGTGGTGACCACTCCGGAACGGTTCTTCGGGCCCAACGGCGACCCGATGGAAATACTGCGCATCTGGAACGGTGGCCTCGGCATTTGGGGCGGGGTGTTGTTCGGCGCACTGGCTGCTTGGGCCTGGTGCAGACATAAGCATTATCCGATGGCCCTGCTCGCAGACGCGGTCGCTCCGGGACTCTTGGTTGCTCAAGCGGTAGGAAGATTGGGCAACTGGTTCAATCAGGAACTTTACGGCGCTCCCACCACCTTGCCGTGGGGCCTGAAACTCAATATGACCGGCTCCGCGATAGGTCACGGCGAACAGTGCTACGACGGCGAGACCTGCCCGACCGGAACCCTGTTCCAGCCTACATTCCTTTACGAAATGATCTGGAACCTCATCGGAGCGGCACTGATCATCTGGATAGGCCATAAGGCCATGGACACTCTCAAAGCCGGAAGCCTGTTCACCGTTTACGTGATGTGGTATACCGCAGGACGCACCTGGATCGAGGCACTGCGCATCGATTTCGCACACGAGATCCTGGGTGTTCGCGTCAATGTCTGGGTTTCGATGGTCGTCTTCGTGCTGGGCGTGGTGGCGTTCATCGTCGTGCAGAGGTTGGGCAGCACCACGATAAGCCTGTCCGAGCGTCTGCGCACCTTGACGGAGGTCGAGCAACGTGCCGAAGCCGATGCCCAACAATCAAAAGAGACGGCGGAAAAGAAGTAGCCAAACATCGAACCGTCAGCATCCCGACATCTTTGCGACATCGGAAAATTCAATGTCTAAAAAAGTGATTAGGATTGCCAAAGGCTTTGTTACGAGCCGTTTTCAAGTCGTTCGCACAGCATAGGATATACAGTTATGACCATTCAAATCGCACCAAGCATTCTTTCAGCGGATTTCTGCAATCTCGAACGCGACCTCAAGGCCATAGACCACGCCGATCTGGTCCACGTCGATGTGATGGACCATCATTTCGTGCCGAACCTCACGCTCGGCGAGCCCATCGTCAAACGTATCTGCGAGGTGACCGATCTGCCGGTCGATGTGCACCTGATGATCGAGGATCCCGATCGCTGGGCTCCCGAATACGCCAAGCTCGGCGCCGCTTCGGTGAGCTTCCATATGGGGGCCGTCCATGCTCCGGTGCGTCTGGCCCGTCAGCTGCACGAGATGGGTTGCAAGGCCTGCTTCGCCGTACGTCCCGCCGAACCGGTCGAACCGATTTTTGACATTCTCGAGGAATTCGACATGATTCTGATCATGACGGTCGAACCCGGATTCGGTGGCCAGAAGTTCCTGCAAAACCAAATGGCAAAAGTCCGTCGCCTGCGTGACGAAATCACCCGTCGCGGCCTGAAAACCCACATCCAGGTCGACGGTGGGGTCAGCCCCAAGACGGCCGACATCGTAGCCAAGGCAGGTGCCGATGTGCTCGTCGCCGGTTCCGCGGTCTATGGGGCCGATGACCGTGCGAAGGCGATCGACGATATTCGTGCCAAGGCACAGGCCGCATATCAGGCCTGATCCTTACGCTTGTTGCAGATGAAGTGCGAAAACAACGGAGAGATAAGATGAAGACATTCGAATCACTGTTCAAAGAGCTGAGTGAAAAGGCGCAGACTCGACCAATCGGTTCCAAAACTGTCGACGAGCTTGACAAAGGCACGCATTTCATCGGCAAGAAGATCAATGAAGAGGCGGGGGAGACCTGGATCGCCGCAGAATACGAAGGCGCCGACCGCACCGCGGAGGAAATGAGCCAGCTCATCTACCACATCCAGGTAATGATGATCAAGCATGGCATCAGCCTGGAAGACCTGTATAAGAACCTTTAGGAATCGACGTCTCTGAGCATCGGAACGCAACGATACAACGAAAAAGCGAAGGAGGAAGAAGAAAATGCTGAGAATAGCCGTCCCCAACAAGGGCATGCTCTCTGAGCCCGCATGGAGTCTCTTGAAAGAAGCCGGATATCAACTGCGTACCCAACCACGCCAATTGGTGGTTGAAGACCATGACAACCAGGTCGAGCTTTTCTATCTCCGTCCTCTGGATATCGCCATTTATGTGGGTCAAGGCGCGATCGATGTCGGCATCACCGGCCGTGATATGCTGCGCAACACCGAAACGGAAGCCAGCGAGGACCTTCCGCTCGGTTTTGGGGCTTCGACGTTCCGTTTTGCGGCCCCGAAGGATTCACCGATCACACAACTCGAGGATGTCGACGGCAAGCGAATCGCCAGCTCGTTCGACAAGCTGGTCGGCGATTATCTTGCGTCCCACGGCCTGCATGCCGATATCACCCATCTTGACGGGGCGGTGGAATCGTCGGTCCAGCTCGGCGTCGCCGATCTCATCGCCGATGTGGTGTCCACCGGTACCACCCTGCACAATGCCGGGTTGCGCATCTTCGGCGATCCGATTCTGCATTCGGAAGCCATTCTCATCCGTTCCCCCCGTATCGCCGATAACGACAAACGCCTGTTGATCTTCAAGCGTCGTCTCGAAGGTGTGCTTACCGCCCGACGATATGTGATGATGGACTATGACGTACCTGTCAGCAAAGTCGCGGCTGCCGTGGCGCTTACACCGGGACTGGAGAGTCCGACCATTTCACCGCTACGTGACCAGCAGTGGTGTGCGGTTCGGGCCATGGTAGAACGCGAGAAGGTGAACCAGACGATGGATCAACTATACGATGTCGGCGCGCGAGCCATCATTGTCACCGCTTTGCAGGCTTCAAGAATCTGAATCAGGCTCATGAAACTTCCAATCAATTCCAACAACCGTTACAGTCCGGACGCGCGTGATATCTATATCACCGTGCCGAACCTCATCAGTGTTCTGCGCATCGTCTCGATACCCGTCATTTCGTGGTTGACTGCACAGCACAAAATGATCGCGGCGCTTGTCGTGCTTGCCATTTCCGCGGCAAGCGATGGTCTGGACGGCATCATCGCCCGGAAATGGAATCAGGTCAGCAAAATAGGCCAGATTCTTGACCCGGTGGCCGATAGACTGCTGATTTTCTGCAGCATTCTGGCACTCGGCTGGGCAGGGATAATACCATGGTGGATGCTTTTCGTGGTAGGCCTGCGTGACCTCATATTGTTGGTATTGATCATCGTCTTGGCACAGCACGACTATGGACCTTTACCCGTTCATTTCGTCGGGAAAGCCGGAACCGCATTATTGATGATTTCCATCACCGCGCTGATTTTCGCGGATCTGTGGAACAATACCTTCACGCAAATCCTCCATCTGGCCGCCTTGGCCGCAGGGATCTGGGGCATCATCCTGTATTGGATGGCCGGTTACATTTACATCCGGCAAGGCGTCACCTTGCTTCGCCACGAAACGGACCAATGATGACCAAGCCGGAACGAGCACCCGCATCCTTTCGTGTGGAAGTCGACGAACAACCGATCAAACGACGTGCGGTCTTCTCGAGCGACGTTCAGAATCTCGGCTCATGGCATGCCGTCAGCGTTGACGCGGCAACTGCCCTTTCCTCACGCCGACGCCGCAAAGTCGATGATGACAGTCTGCGACTCATCGACGATCTGACGAATCGCCCACTCGACCCTCTTTTTTCCGATGCGCGGCTCACACAGCAAAAGCAACGCTCGAAATTCTCTGTCTGGTCCACCCGCATCATCGTCTTCATCATCTGCATCGCCGTGGGCTTTCTCGGCATCGTTTTCGTCCGTCAGCTCAATACCGACCCCCGCAAACAGGTACGTGCAAGCCTTATTTCGGAACTGGAAGCGCAGAATGCCAGCCTTGACAAAGCAACCACAGAAGTCACCGACCTGCATACCAAAGTCGCCAGGCTTTCCGATTCCATGCCGAATGCCGGCCCCGATTCGACGCTTACTCAGGATGAAATGGCAAACGGAGCGCTGGCTGTCAAAGGTCCCGGCATCGTTGTTACACTCGCCGACCCTGTAGCTTCAAGAACCGCCAACGGCAACGGTCCAAGAGAAAACAGTACCAATCACATCCGGGTGGTCACCGATTCGGATCTTCAGAATATCGTCAATCTGCTCTGGAGAGCCGGAGCCGAAGCGATTTCCATCAACGGTTACCGCCTTGGCGTCTCCACTTCGGTGCGAACCGCTGGACAAACAATTCTCATAGGGGTGAATCAGGTAGCCAGTCCCTATAAGATAGAAGCGATAGGAAACCACAAAAACCTGTCGCAGGCAATGAACAACGAATCGCAACCTGACTTGTACCGCACGCTTAACGCCGCGGGTATCAACCCACAGGTGTCAAGATCCTACTCATTGAGGCTGGCGGCGGCGCAAACCGCAAGTGTCGTGCACGCGAAAAGGAGCAAATGATGGCAGCAGTGCTCGGTCTGATCATCGGAGTCATCATCGGCATCTTCGTGAAGCCGGACATCCCCATAGTCCTCCAGCCGTACCTGCCGATCATGGTGGTGGCGGCCCTCGATGCGTTGCTCGGGGCGGCAAGGGCGTATTTCGAACGATCCTTCTCCGACAAAGTGTTCGTCATATCCTTCATCTCCAATGTCCTGACAGCCACACTGCTCGTTCTTCTCGGCAACCAGCTCGGCGTCGGCTCCCAGTTGCAGACCGCTGTCATCGTCGTGCTCGGCATACGAATCTTCTCCAATGTCTCCGCCATCCGTCGCTTCATCTTCAAGGGCTGATGGAACATGGCAGACAAAAGGAAACGCAATATTCTCAGCAGCATGCATATCCAGCATGCGCAGGATCGTGAAAACGATCGTACAGATACCGGCTCTTTTCCTCTGGTTCGTAAAAAGCCGCGAAAAATGGGAGGCGGACTCGTCACCAGGCTGATGACCAGCCTCCTGATCGTGCTTTTGTGTGCCCTGCTCGGCTTCGGCTACGCCATCCAGCTCAACAACAAGACCTCCAGCTACGAGACGATGAGCGAAGAGGAGCTTACCAGACTCATCAGCGAGACCAGCACACAGGTGCAGAACCTTCAGCAACGTAAAACCGAGCTGACCGGCCAGCTCAATTCCTTGAAGGCCGCCGCGAACAAACAACAGGAAGCGCAGCGCATCGCGCGTGAAAACGAAGACACCAGCGGCATCCTTTCCGGGCGCCTGCCAGCCAAGGGCAAAGGCGTCATCATTACGATTTCACAAGGAAGCAAGGAACGCATCGACGCCGCCACGATGTTCCAGCTGCTCGAGGAGCTTCGCAATGCCGGCGTCGAGGTGATGGCATTGGACAACGTGCGCGTGGTGACCTCGACGTATATCACCGATACCAAAAAAAGCCTTGAATGCGACGGGCAGACGTTGAAGACCCCATATACGCTCAAAGCCATCGGGGATCCGCAGAACCTGCAGAACGCGGTCAATATCGCCGGGGGTGTGGGCTCGAGGTTCAAGGTCAAATTCGGCGCCAAGGTCACCGTGACCCCGAGCGAAAGTGTAGATATCAGCGAGACACGCGATGTCGGGCAATATCAGTACGCGAAAACGGTAGAATGAAAACATGACTAATCCGATTCCAAGTGCGGGCGAAACGACCATCATCGGCCTGCCTGCTGTCAATATTCCTGTGACCTCGGCGGGGGACCGTCCGCTGACCCAAGACGACCTGGACACCATCACCAAACTGTCCCCAGGTTCGGCATTGCTGATTTCCACCAGGGGAGCGGTGTCGGGTTCCCGTTATCTTCTCGATGAGGACGAGGTGAGCGTCGGACGCGACCCACATGCGGATATCCTTTTGGACGATTCCACGGTTTCCCGTGCTCATGCCGTTTTCCGTCGCAGCGGTGACACATTCGAGGTTGCCGACGCCGGCAGTCTGAACGGCACCTATGTCAATCGTCAACGTGTCGATCGCGCGATACTGCACAACGGCGATGAGATCATGATAGGCAAATTCCGCCTGGTGTTCTTCTCGCCGTCCGCGGTGGTTGCCCAATAAGCAGGCAAGGCCGCGCGCTGAACAGTGATTGCGAAGAGGAAAGGAGACTGCCATGGACGCCAACGATACAGCGCCATCCATTCAGGGCGTATCGTCTCGTTTTCCTTCTCCGGGCAGGTTTCCCGAAACGGGGCATACCACCTCTGCAGGGTTGGTACAGGGGGAGTTGTTCTCCGAATCCAACGATGAGACGGCCACACGGGGCTATCGAGGAACGGTGGCTTCCAAAGTGGCCGGCATCACGTATCGTCAACTTGATTATTGGGCCCGCAAACAGATTGTAGTGCCTTCCATCACCCAATCGCATGGCTCCGGTTCAAGGAGGCTGTATTCATTCAAGGACGTCCTGATCCTGGCCGTTTCCAAGAAGCTTTTGGATACCGGCGTCAACCTGCAGAACGTCACCGCGGCGATAGGTTTCCTTTCGCGGCATCGCACCTCGCAACTCGAGCATATGACCATCATCTGCGACGGCCAGGATGTCAAGGAATGCGAAAACGGCGACGAAGTGCTGAAACTGATCGATCAGGGCACAGCGGTTTTCGCGGTTTCGGTGGGGAAGTTGTGGCATCAGGTCGAAGAGCAACTCGAGCAGGAAAAATATGTGGATGTCACGCCGGCGGATTCGACGGCTTCATCGTTGCCCGTGTCGCCTGTTGATGACATCGCCGCCGAACGCATGCGTCAAAAACTGGAAACCCAACGTCTCGAACGAGCCGAGCGGCATTGATAACGAACATGTCTGGGCAAATTGCGGATTCATCCATCGTTGTTATGTGTCCGTAACGATTTCTTGACTCAATCAGTAGAATAGTAATGAGTATACGTCGATATAAAGGTTGAAGAGCTATGGCCGCTATACTTCCCGGGTTTCTATGGGTTTTCGCGTTGCTGTGGGCATTGGGGATTTGTGCGATTTGCCTGGTCAACGGGGCACTGCGCAAAAAAGACGACCATCGCAAAGTCGAGACAGTGCAATGGTCGGTCGTCATCATGCAAATCGTCTCGATGTTCCTGTGTTGCGCGCCATACGGCGTCTACAAGCTGTTGCATGCCCAGATCCGAAGCGATATCCGCCATATATACGCCATTGTGGGGATTCCATCAGCCGTTGTGTTGGGCATCTTCTTCGCTTTCGAACTGGTGCTGATGTACCTGCAGGCCAAACAAGCCCAGAGAAGCATCATCGACGAAGTGCTCTCAAAGCGTCATCATGGCCAAAACTCGACGAACTCGACCTCGAAGACAGCAACCGGCCAATAATTCAAGACTTCCATCTTTCCGATTCTTCCTACGCTAATCCGTAAGCTTTCGCACGCTGTCCCTTTTGACGAGAAACATGGGAAGTATCACGTGTTTGTCTACGTCACGGTCGCGTCGTGCATCGATGATCATCTCCACGGCTTTCCGGGCCTCGGTGTGGAATGACTGGTAGATGGTGGTCAATGGCGGTCCCATGACGTCGGCTGGGTAGTCGTCTTCAAAGCCGATGACGGAAAGATCTGATGGGATGCTCAGCCCGCGTTCGTAGGCGGCACGATACACGCTCATGGCCATACGCTCGTTGCTGACGAATATGGCAGTGGGCCGATCGGACAGGTCCAACAATGTGCAGGCCGCACGATACGCGTCACCGGGGGTCAGATCCGTATATTGTTCCAGCGATGAGGTGAATTCCACATCCGTATGGTGAGCAGCGGCAAGAAAACCACCATCAAGTGCAATCGCCGATTGTGAATCCTCCGGTCCGTTGATCAGCCCGATCTTTTTATGCCCCTGTTCGATGAGATATTGAACAACCTGAAAACTGCCGGTCCATCGATCAATGGAAATCCACATGGCATCGTCGTCGACCGGCTTGATGGGGTTGACGACGACATAGGGAATGTTCCTGGAATCCAGCAGTTTCTTCTGTGTTTCCGGAATCTTGGATATCTGATGGATGATGACGCCTGTCGGATTCCGGTCGATGATGCCCCTGAAGCAGCGATCCATATCGAGCCCGGCGTTGAGCTGAGTGATGCTCAATGAATAATCCGCTTGCTGAACCCAATAGGAGACCGAACGAATGAATGAAAGCGTGCAATCGGACTCAATATGGTCCAGAACCAGTTCGATGCTTCGCGAAACTTTCGTACTCGCCAAAGGCTTGAAATAGCCGTTATCTTTCAGAATCTTTTCTACGTGTTTCCGAGTCTTGGCCGAAATTCCCTCTCTGCCGTTGATGACTTTGGAAACAGTAGATGGAGACACGCCTGCTATTTCCGCCAATTCATTGATTTTCATGTTTATTCACTTCTTTTCAATGCCTCAGCAGATTGCAGTCGTAAAGCTGCTGAATTTCTTTAATCGGTAATGAATCAAGTGTAGCAAACATATTGTATTTTAGAAAATTTCTAAATTTAACTTGCAATTTTCTAAATCTTTGCCTATTGTGATTTATGTAACAGATAAACCCAAGGTGAGGAAGCCTGGTCATGAGTAGTATCACCAACATTAAAACATTTGATTTCCGCTTTCCTACGTCCAATACCCTATCCGGTTCGGATGCCATGAATCCCGACCCTGATTATTCTTCGGCGTATGTAGAAGTCCACACCGACGCCGACGACGGCATCAAGGGCACCGGATTCGTGTTCACCATCGGCAGGGGCAATGACGTGGTCTGCCGCGCCATCGAATCCCTTTCCCATACTTTGGTCGGCCGCAACACCGAAGAGCTGCTCGACAATATGCGCTTGGCCTGGGACCTGCTCGTTCATGATTCCCAGCTGCGCTGGTTGGGCCCGGAAAAGGGAGTCGAGCACATGGCCATCGGCGCCGTGCTGAGCGCCTTGTGGGACATCAAGGCCAAGCGCGCCGGCAAGCCGCTGTGGAGGTTGCTGGCCGAGATGGAACCGGAAGAGCTGGTTTCCACACTCGATTTCCGTTACATCACCGATGCCCTGACGCCGCAAGAGGCCATCGACATCCTCAAGGACGGCGAAAAGGGCAAGCAGGAGCGCATCCAGCATCTGCTCGAGGTCGGTTATCCCGGCTATTCCACGGCCGCCGGCTGGCTCGGCTACGCCGATGAGAAGATGGTCGAAATCGCCAAGGAGGAGACCGAGGAAAAGGGCTTCAAGCAGATCAAGCTCAAGGTCGGACACAACGTGGACGACGATATCCGCCGTCTGGCACTTGCCCGCGAGGCGATCGGACCCGATGTCCGGCTTGCGGTCGACGCCAATCAGGTCTGGGATGTTCCGCAGGCGATCGAATGGATCAACAAGTTCCAGGACTTCAAGCTCGCCTGGGTCGAAGAGCCCACGAGCCCGGACGACGTCATCGGCCACGCCACCATCGCCCGTGCCATCAACCCGATTCCGGTGGCCACCGGCGAGCAGATGCAGAACCGCATCATGTTCAAGCAGTATCTGCAGGCCAACGCCTTCGGCATCATGCAGATCGACGCGACCCGTGTGGCGGGCCCGCAGGAGATCGTGCTCGAATACCTGATGGCGAAGAAGTTCAACAAGATCGTCTGCCCGCACGCCGGGGGAGTCGGCCTGTGCGAGGCCGTCTGCCACTTCGCCATGTTCGATTATTGCGCCGTGTCCGGTACGATGGACGGCCGCATGATCGAATATGTCGACAATCAGCACGAATACTTCGTCCATCCGACCCAGATCGAGAACGGCAATTATGTCACGCCGACCGCTCCGGGCAACGGAACCGAAATGACCGTCGAAACGGCGAAGAAGTATCTGTATCGCGGCTGATTTCGCATTCTTGAGTTGAGTGTTGCTCAAGAGAACATTTGTGATTGGCGTTTTCGTCATCGGTGCTGAAACCTCGGAAACGCCAATCGAAAAATAAAACAGAGCCGGCATCCGAACCCGACTCGGAATAGAACAAGGGAGTTATTATGGATTTGCATCTTCAAGGCAAAGTTTTTATGATCACCGGTGGTTTCAAGGGCATCGGCAAGGGCATCACTATGCAGCTCGCACAGGAAGGTGCCACCGTCGTCGTTCTCGATATGGACGAGAAGGAGAAGCCGACGTTCTGCAAGGACGTGGAACAGTACACCAAGAACTACGACACCTATATCATCAATCTGCGTGACACCGACAAGATCGCCCCGATCGTCGACGAGACCTACAAGAAGTATGGCCATATCGACGGCATCGTCAACAACGCCGGCGTCAACGACAACAAGGCGCTCGAAACCACATCCTGGCGCGAATTCGAGGAATCGATACACGGCAACCTCACCCATTACTATGAGATGGTCCATGCCGCCTGCGCTTACCTTAAGGAAAGCCATGGCGCCGTGGTGAACATCACCTCCAAGACCGCCGTCACCGGCCAGGGCAAGACCAGCGCCTACGCCGCCGCCAAGGGTGGCATCCTGGGCCTCACCCGTGAGTGGGCCGCGGCTCTCGTCGGTGATGATGTGCGTGTCAACGCCATCGTCGTCTCCGAATGCTGGACCCCGCTCTACGCCGACTGGATCAAGACCTTCGGCGACAAGGCCCACCAGGATGCCCGCCTGAAGCTCATCACCGACCATATCCCGCTCGAGCACCGCATGACCACACCCGCTGAAATCGGCAACACGGCTGCGTTCCTGCTTTCCGACCGCGCCTCGCACACCACCGGCCAGTGGTGCTTCGTCGACGGCGGCTATGTGCATCTCGATCGCGCCTTGGCCTGAGGAGACCCGACATGTCCGAAAACAATACAGTTCAGACAAAGAGCCCTCAAACCAAAGGCTCCAAGGCGACGATAGCCATCATTCTGGTCACCTCCCTGTTCTTCATCTGGGGGCTCACCATGAATCTGGTCAACGCCTTGGACAGCCCGTTCGGCCATTACATGCAGTTGAGCCACACCAAGCAGTCGTTGTTGCAGGTGGCTTACTACGGCGCCTACTTCATCATGGCCATTCCCGCCAGTATGATCTCCAAGCGCTTCGGTTACAAGGGCGGCGTGATTTCCGGCCTCGTGCTTTTCGCGGTCGGCGCCTTCACGGTCATCCCCGCGACCAACGCGGCCAGCTACGGCCTGTTCCTCTTCGCGATGTTCGTCATCGCTCTGGGCGCTTCGTCGCTGGAAACCAACTGCAACCCGTACATCACCAAGCTGGGCGATGAAAAGGGAGAGTCGTTCAGACTCAACCTGGCCCAGAGCTTCAACGGTGTCGGCAACGTGGTCGGTCCGCTTATCCTCGGTCAGATTCTTTCCAAGACGGTCGATCCCGGCAAGCCCGGATTCGATGTCGCCAAGATGAAGTTCCTCTCCGACACCCGTATGATCTACATCGTCATCGGCATCATCCTGATTCTGGTGCTGCTGGTGTTCGTGTTCTTCAAGCTCCCGACCCCTCCTGGGGACGAGGACGAGGAAGCCGACAATTCGTCCGGCTTCTCCACGCTGATCCATCGGCCTTACTTCGTGCTCGGCGTGCTGGCTGAGTTCATCTTCATCGGTCTGCAGGTAGCGGGCATGGCCATTTTCTCGGCCTACGCCTTGAAGCACTGGGGAGCCGGTATCAGCGCAGGCCTCGCCGCTTCGATGCTGGCACTGCTTTCCGTGTTCTTCACCGCCGGCCGCTTCCTGACCACGCCGCTGATGGCACGTTTCGACGCAGGCAAGATCTTGGGCATCTACATGACGATCAGCGCCGTACTGATGGTCGTCGCGTTCCTCGGTCTCGGCAAGTTCTCGGTGATCTGCTTCATGGTGGCCTATCTGTTCATCTCGATTGGCTATCCGACCATCTTCTCGCTGACCATCAAGGGCATGCACGGCAATGCCGCCAAGACCGGTTCTTCGGCCCTGACGATGAGCATTGTCGGAGCTGCTTTGATCCCGCTGCTGCTGGGCGCCATCCAGGACGCGGTCAGCATCGAGGTTGCGGTGCTGGTCATGGTTCCCGGCTTCCTCTATGTGGCTTGGTACGCCATCTGGGGATCCAAGATCGGTTTGAAGAAGGAGGCCTGAAATGACGGAAGCGAAGCTCAAGGTCATCGACTCGCATTTTCACATGTGGGATCCTGCGGTGCAGAATCTGCCGTGGCTCGATGGCATGAAGATCAACCGCAAATACACCTTCGAGGATCTCAAGGCCGAATATGAACATGTCGGCGTCGACTTCCTGGGCGGCGTGTATGTGGAGGTCGATTGCGTGGACCATGAGCAGGAAGACAGGCTCGTCTACGACAACGGCGACCCGCGCATCCTCGCCAGGATGTTGCGTGCCAGCCTTTCTCCTACGATGCGCGTGCCGCTCAACGCCACGGGCATCCGTGAGCCGCTGCACATCGACAGCGAACCTCGTGGCCGTTGCCTCGAACCCGACTTCATCGGCGGACTCAAGGCTTTGGCCGCCCACGGCATGCCGTTCGAACTGTGCTGCCGAGGTGGCGAGCTGGGGGATATGGCCAAGGCGTTCGGCCAGGTTCCCGAGGTCACGGTGATCATGGATCATCTGGGCAACGTCACGTCCCTCGATTCCGATTCGCGTGAGGCGCTCAAGGCCATGGCTCGGCTGCCTCACAGCTATATCAAGGTTTCGGGAGACAATCCCGTCGACCCGGATATCGTGAAGTACGTCCGCGACGTGTTCGGACCGCGCAAGGTGCTGTTCAGCTCCAATTGGCCGGTCGTCAACGAGCATTCGTCGTTCGCCAAGCATTTTGAGCTCATGCTCAAGATCTTCGGCGAGGACGAGGACTTCTTCATGAACAACGCCCGGAAAGCCTACGGAATCGAATTATAACAGAAAACATTACCATTGAGTAGTAATGGGATCGGCGAACAGGTGTCTGCATGGGAATGCGGCGTCGGTTGCGCGTCATCGCAGCAGACGTATGTATCCTTGTGCTAGACACCTGTTTGTGCGTGTTTGTACGGCATCAAGAAAAAGGAGTCAGATAAATATGAGCAAGGTTTTCGACGGCGTGTACTGCCCGTCAATCACGATAACCAAGGACGACGGAAGCATCGACTATGAGATGTGGGGGAGACACCTCGACCACTTGGCCGAAGCGGGCATCGACGGTATCCTGATTTTCGGAAGCATAGGGGAGTTCTATGCATTCCCGCTGAGCGTCAAGGAAGAGGCAGCCGACTTCGCCATCAAACGCGTCGCAGGCCGCGCGAACGTGCTGATCGGAGTAGGCGGCACAAACCCCGATGAAGTCAAGGAGTTCAGCGCCTATGCCTCGAAGGCCGGCGCCGATGCCGTCGTCGCTGTGTCCCCGTATTATTTCGGACCCTCGAATGCCGCGGCCGAGCGGTATTTCGACCTTGTGTGCGAATCGTCGTCCATCCCCGTGATCCTTTACAACTTCCCGCCGCGGACCGGCACCGATCTTTCTCCGGAACTGGTCGCCGAACTGGCGGCGAAGCACCCCAATATCGTCGGTATCAAGGATACGGTCGACACCATCAGCCATACCCGCAAGATGATCGCGGCCGTGCGGAAGGTGAACCCGGAATTCAGTGTTTTCTCAGGATTCGACGAGTATTACACGCCGAATCGCGTGGCCGGCGGCAACGGCGTCATCTGCGGCCTGACCAACGTGGAACCCGAGCTGTTCGTCAAGATGAACAAGGCCTATCACGATGAGGATTATCCCACCATGCTCGCCTGCGCGAAGAAGATCAACAAGCTTATGGCGATCTACGACGTCGCCGATCTGTTCGTCTCCGCGATCAAGGGCGGCGTCAAGGCCAAGGGACTGCCGATCAGCACCGGCATCCGAGAGCCTGCCGTCCAGCTAACCCAGCAGCAATACGAAACGATCCAAAACCTGCTGAAATAAACAACGGGATTTCATAGGATACGTCTCAATGACAAAACACTATTGAGACGTATCCGGCAACAAAACATTCGCCGTGTGATATGCATACAATAACTTGCATAATCACACGGCGATTTTATGTCAGACTCCTGAAAGAAAAGCAAAATACGGTAGGGGGACGTGCTGCGTTATGTTAGCAAGCTCTGCTTGGTATATAACTGCGAGACGTTGCATCAGATTTCTTCAAAATCAAAAATCCAATGATAGTAGAAGTACACCGCGTTATGTAAGCAAGCGAAGCTTGGTATATAACGTGGAGACCGCGAGCAGTTATGTAAGCAAGCTTGCTTGCAACATAACTGCGAGACGTTATGTCAGATTTCTTTGAAATCTGACATAACGTACATTATCGGATAATCATTAACACCTAGACCCGGTTGGCTTATCCGTTTATCCGGCTACTAAGGCATCACAAGAAAACAGCTCATAGCCAGTTACTGCGTTATCAACCAGCTCGCCGCTGCATCGGTTGAGACAACCAACAGGTTTCTAAAAGCAAATCCAGGATTCGCAATAAAACTGAAAACAAAAAGGTGGCCGTCTTTCTTGTAAAGCCAGCCACCGTTCAATTGATATTTATTTCCGTACGTGATTCAATCCCAGACGAACGATCACTCGTAATCCGGGAACCAACCTTCACGATGCATCTTGAGCCGCTTATCGAGCAATTCCTTCAATTCGTCTTCCGTGCGCCGTTCCATGAGCATGTCCCAGTGGGTTCTAGTCGGCTTCTTGATCTCGTCAACCTCATCCGGATCGGCGTCTTCACGTTTGGCGACTTCGCCGCAACGGCATTCCCATTCGGCAGGAACGTCGGCTCCTTCAGCGAACGGCAGAATCGTACGATGACCTTTCGGACATACATACGCAACATCAGTTCTTGCCGCAAAATCAACATTTTCATCGGATTCGAGTGATTTCGCTCCGATACTCATACCGCGCAAGCTGCGTTCCGCCATACATTCTCCTTGGTGTTTAGTCTATTTCTAAAGTACAGAACAGTTCGGACGAGACGATTATTCCCTCGTCCGTTTCGTTAACCGCTCAGTCGACTCCTGAGTACGCGACGATACCGCGGTTGACGAGCTTGTTGGCCTTTCTCGCGTTCTCCTCCAGATGCGGATTTTCCGCCTCGTAGTAGGCGTTCGCGCTCGAAATCTGCTGAAGGACGTCGGAAAGACGCTTGGCGTTGCGCACGAAATCGCCGCCGGTCAGTTCGGTGCCGTGCAGAATCTGAGCGAGGTCCTCTCCCCTGGCCCAGTCATACATGACGTCGACGAGACCGAAATCAAGCGGTTCCAGCTCGTCCAGATCGGCGTCTTCGCGCATCATCTCGACATCGGCGAAGACATCCCTCAACCGCCGACAGCTGGTCGCCACAGCGCCACCAGGGCCGCCGGGATACCGCCGCGGCTCGTTGTCGCCTCCCCTGCGTGCCTGATAGACCAGCGCAGACAGGGTCGCGGCAAGTTCCGCTGGCTCGAGATCGTCGAGGAAACCGTCGTTGATGGCTTCGGAAAGCACCAGATCGTATTCGCTGTACAGATGGCGAAGCAACTGGCCTCGGATGGTCAGCTGATAATCGCGTACGATTTGAGGAGGCCGAGATTCGGCATTTTGGGACAATACTGCAATGTCGCGATTAGAAGTCGACAAATCCGACACGCCGTCAGTGTTTTCTGAAAACGACTGGTGGGTACCATCTTCCTGCAACCCTGCCACACCGTGCTTTATGCGGGTTTCCTTGAGATAGCCCAGCGAGGAGAGCACGTTGCATATCTGGTCGAACTGACGTGCCACAGAGCCGGTGCGCGATTCGTAGCGTCCGCGCGCGTGCCGCAGTTCCTTGGATTCACGCAGCCAGCGATGCCCCCATTTCAGATGGTTCTGGAAGTCAGGGCAGGACTTGCAGGGGTGTTCGCTTTCCTCGGTTTTCAGTTCGTCGATACGTCTGTCGAGGGCACGGAACGCCTCACTGCGGGCCTTGTCGCTGGCAAACCTTCGACGTTTGAGGTGCCGGCGTTCGTCCTTCTGCAGGTAGGAAAGTTTCTGACGGATGGTCATGAAATCCTTGAAGTCGCCGTGCGAGCAGGTAAATGCCTTCTCATAGCCCTCGACGGCCTTGCTCAGGGTCTGGATACGTGATTCCAGATCTTCGGCGGATTCGTTGGCCTCCCATTGCGCGAACGAGTGATCGAGCGTATCTCGAGCGGTCTCGTAACTGCTGGAATTGAGCAGGTTGACCGCCATGTTAAACGTCGGTTTGAAGCTCGAATGCAGCGGGTAGACGCGTTTGCTGGAAAGCGAGGCGGCGGTAGCCGGTACGAAGTCCCGATGATCGACAATGACCGCGTGGCCGATGGTGTCGATGCCTCGCCTGCCCGCGCGACCCGTAAGCTGGGTATATTCGCCCGGCGTCAACGTCACGTGGTCCACTCCGTTGAATTTCTCGAGTTTTTCGATGACCACGCAACGGGCCGGCATGTTGATGCCCAGAGCCAGCGTTTCGGTGGCGAAGACCATCTTGACCAGCCCTTCTTCGAAAAGCCGTTCGACGATCTGCCGGAAAAGGGCCACCATACCGGCATGGTGAGGTGCGAAGCCCTCTTCTAGAGCGTAGCGGAAACGGGCGAATCCGAGGGCTTTGAGATCTGAATGGTCGAGTTCGCCTTCCACCATCTCGTCGACGATGGCGCGGATACGCATCACTTCGTCTTTGGTGGTCAGTTCCAGCCCCGCACGAAGGCATTGCTCGACGGCTTCGTCGCAGCCGTTGCGGGAGAAGATGAAGTAAATGCCCGGTAGGAGACCCATGAAGTTCAGTTCATCGACCACGGCCCATCGGCGCGGAATATAGCGGCGGACCTGACCGGGGCGACGGCGCTTCTCTGCTCCCCCGCGGTGTCTGTTTCTGCCGCCACGCCGTTCTTCGTGAGCCCTCGAGACGGCTTTTCTGTCGAGCTGGTCGATGCGGTCGACGAGTTTCGCGTTCAGCTTGTCGGTCTGCACACCGTTTTTGCTATGACGGTAAAGGTCGATGAGTTCCGGTTCGTGCTGGTCGTCGCTCTGCACCATGACGTGCTGTTCAAGCGGTACGGGTCGTTTCTCGGAGACCACAAGCTGCGTGGCCCCACGCACGGATTCGATCCATGCGCAGAAGTCCTCGACATTGGAGACGGTGGCGGAAAGCCCGACGATTTTGACGGACTCGGGAAGATGGATGATGACCTCTTCCCACACCGGTCCGCGGAATTTATCGGCGAGATAATGAACTTCGTCAAGGATGACATAGCGCAATGCCCGCAGGGTCTCCGAATTCTCATAGAGCATGTTGCGCAGCACCTCGGTGGTCATCACTACGATGTTGGCTTCAGAATTGATGGACGTATCGCCGGTCAGCAGGCCTACGTTCTTGGCACCATATACATCCACCAGGTCGTGGTATTTCTGGTTGCTCAGTGCCTTGATGGGCGTGGTATAGAACGCTTTGACGTTCTTTTGCTGTGCCAGGTGCATGGCGAAATCCGCGACAATCGTCTTGCCTGCGCCCGTCGGTGCCGCAACCAGGACATTTTTGCCGGCCTCGAGCGCCTCATCGGCTTCGATCTGGAAAGGGTCGAGCTCGAACGGAAGACTTCTGGCGAATCGTGCGGCCTCCGAGCGTTCATAAGCACTGTGTTTTTTGAACGCGGCATAACGTTGCGATGGCGACATCGGCACTTCCTCGGATGAAGCCGTATCAACCGGTGAAGTGAAATCCTCGTGATCCGGATCGAGGCGTTTTTTGTGGCGATAATGGTGTGAATGACTCATAAGAATGAAACTGTCGATTCATTGAAGACGGATATGCTTTTGCCTGTCGAAGAGGAACACACAAAGGGTAGCAAAAGCGTCATTTAATTGGACCTCGAGATTTTTTGACCGGTATCTATCGGAAGCCCCTCGCTCGCAGTTGCCCCGGCATTCTCCACGATTGCGCTGAAAGTCTGGTCTGTCGACTGTGGAATCGTCTGATTGCTTACCGGCGTCGGATTAGCGGTGAACGGAACGCGGTTATGCTTCCATACGCTCCAACGCTCGGCATGACGATTATGTCTGGTGATCCGCCTGCGTTCGACTTCGGTCTGGGCGAGGCTGTAGCGGTGTGCGGCTGTGGAAAGAGGTTGCGTGAACAACGGCTTTTCCCTGGCTGCGTTTCCCGGTTCCGTTTGCTGCATCGCATTGAGATAGTTCTGAATTTCCTTGCCGGTACCGGCAACGCTATGGGCCGCACGAACAGCGTGAATACCGGCATAGACCAAGCCGACGGCAAGGGCCGCAAGCATGACTACGGCGACGATAATCCAACCCCACCAAGGCATGTGATTCCCCTTTCCGGTTCGGCTCGTTACGGTTTATAGGTCTATCTTAGCAAATCAAGGTTCCGGATTGTCGCGCAAGCCTACTTATCCTGCTGGATGTTGTTTTCAAGAGTCAATTCACGATGGGCCCGGGCGACGATCATCGTCAACAGCGGCTCCGGCGCGACGGCGATGATATGGCGGGCGTGCGCGATGGCGAAAGCGACGAACCACGAATCCGAGGAAACTGTGAGATGGACTTTCTCCCCTTCGCCGCACGGTTCGACAGTGGCTCCGGGCAGTGTTTTGATGAACGGCAGATCCGGTTTATCGGTGATGAACACGGTCGAGGTGCCGTTGTCGAAGCTCCACTTGCGCAGTTCGGCGACTGGGACGTCGGGAATATCAAGTTGGCTTGTCGGCTCGACAAGGTCCGCCTTCTCGATGCGAGAAAGGCGCAATACCTGCCAAATACGTGGCTGGCCGGTGGCCTTGTTGATGGTCGTGTCTTTGGAGACGAACTTCTTCTCGTCTTTGGGCGCGGCCTTGGCCACGTCGGTCCAAACGGCGACATAATAGACGCCTTCATCCACGAAGATCTTGGAGGGCGCGACGAGCTTGCGGCGGGTACGGCCGGTACCGTCGGTGTATTCCATATCCAACAGCGAATCGGTGGAAATCGCACGCTTGACCACGCTGAAACTGCGAGGCTCGACTTCATAGCCGGTCAGCGAAAGCCAGGGCGTCTCCCCCGGCTTGACATGCTGGCGAAGACGGACATACAACGATTCCGCCTGTTCGCGCTGGGCAGTGGGAAGCAAGGAGGAGTGCGCGAGGTAGCTGACGGAGGCCGTCAGCATGCTCAGATACTGTTGCGAAATACCGGCCAGACGCTCAAGGCCGAGCGAATTGGTGGCCGAGACGATGCCGTCGGCGTCCAGCAGCGACCAATCGATATCGAAGAACTGGCTGCCTGCCATCTCGCCGTCATCGGAAACAGTGGTAAGCGTGTTGATGTCTTTGCGGATGACGGCAACACCCTTTTTCTTCTCGTCCTCTGTTTTCGGCTCTCCGATGAAACGTGCCGCAAGCTCCTCCAGGGAATATTCCTCACCCAAATGCGCAGAGAGGAACAGCATCAGGCGCAGCCGGCGATCCACCTCGCTGCCGGTCTGGAAGGAGGAATTGCGCTTCGAGTGCGATTTTCCGTTTTCAGGGTCGACATCACTGTTCGCCGTGGTCTTGCTGATGGACGGAGTGACGATGGTCTCTCCCATCTCGCCCTGGCTTTCGTCGGCCAACGTGAAATTGACCGCGGCATTGAGCCTGCGGTTCCAGGCATCCACCGCTTCCTGAGGGGAAACGACCGAAGAGCCCGGGTGCTCAAGCATGAACATGGCCAGATCGTCGGAATCCGTGTAGGCGACGTTCATATGCCCGCCGTCCACATCGATGGTCGCGGCGAAACGCCGTTGATCGACGACCTTCATCAGATTGTCTGGAATCGGCTGCGTGCCAAGCCCTGGGGCGATCGAGTCAAGCCCGAGTCCCGGAGTCGGGGTCTGCGGCACACGCGGTGCGGTACGTGAAGTGTGCTGTTGCTCCTCGTGTTTCGCCGACGACGAAGAAATCGACATCGAACGCGCCAGATAGTTCGCGGCGGCAAGCACTGGCAGATCTTCCTGCTTGAAACGCAGACGTACCCTTGGCTCATCGCCCAATTGCAGACGATAGGATGCGAAATCCTGCCCTTCGGATTTCGATGAGTATTCGGGTTGGCGGGACTCGATGGCGATGCCCATGGCCGCCAACTTGGCACGATCGCGCTGGAATTGCTTGGCGAACGCGGCCTTCGCAGCCTGATCGGCCAGCTCTCCATACGAATCGGCATAGGCCTTGACGCGTTGTGCTATCTGCCTTGAAGTCAACCATTGTGGGAACGCAGATGATAGAACGGCGAGCACATCCAGTTCGTGCTTGCCCCACTTGTCGGAAAAACGTCGCCTTCCGTTGCTTCCTTCTGCCATTAGTCCTCACGTATCGTTAATGTTCAAGTACAAGTGTGCGACTTGTGACGCACGCCCTTATCTATATTAGATGCTTTTTCCGGTAAATCGCGTAATTTCGCAAATTTAATTCTTTTTATCACGTTTTTACGCTTATTATGCGCATTTCACGGCCATTCAACCGGTTCATGGACACCATTTATTGTATTTTCAACTTAATTACATCAAACTTCGATAATCAATGACCGGAAAATGGCAACGCCATAATTCCAACGTTGCGATGTTCGATTAAAGCCACCGATCACCAAAGCCATTCGTCCGGTTCGATTCCCTGCGGTCCCACAAATTCCCCGTTAGGCACATAGCTGGGTTTGCCCTGATCCTTCAGAACGGCATCGCCGTAAAAGACGATATCGTGGCCAAAGGTCCAGTCGCCGTCGATGGTCACGGAATTGGCGGCCGCCAGCGATGGTATCGCGTACGGGAAACGGTCGTTGAAATCCTCGATATTGCGGTAATATCTCGGGTCCAGCTTCACCGACGGGAAGAGGTAATTGCCGTCCTCCATTTCGTAGGAATCGGTCAGATGGAACCGGTCAGAACGCATGATGAACAAATCGTCGGTGGTTTTGACCGGCAGGAAGCGCATGCGATCGACCTGCACGCAGATCGCGCCGTCGAAAAGCCCGATGGCCGCACCCATGGCGGTTTCCAGCTGCACCACTTTTACGGTAGCCGGATCGGTGGGGTCCACGGTCTTGTAATTGCGGATAATCGGCAGAGGCAATACCCCGTCGTATTGTTCCAGCATGGCCTTCAGCGCGTCGATGCGCACCCAGATGCTGTTCGTGTTGAAATAAGGGTGACGTTCGATGTCTTGTGCGGCCTCCTTATCGTCGGGATTGACCTGGGTCATTTCGCGCAAAACAAGACGTCCTGTCTTCTTGTCACGCACGAAGTGTCCGCCCTTGCGATCCGCATAAGTGCGGTTGGCCACCTCGACCATAAAGGGCGCCCCGGTGTTCTCGAAATACTGGGCCAGCGTACGTGAAGGACGTGCGCCCAGATTATCGGAATTGGATATGAACAGATATTCAAAGCCTTTTTCGGCCAGGATGTCCAGAAGACCGGATTCCCAGATGGTGGAGAACAGATCGCCGTGGCCGGGTGGGCACCATTCCAATTCCGGATTATCCGGAAATTCGACGGGTTTGCCGGTTCCGAGGTCGATTTTGGGTTCCTGATGCTGCACGATCTCCAGAGGAACGTCTTCCTGATGGAAGTTCTTGCTTTGTGTAAGCGCCTCGATGGTGTCCTTGGAGGTACGGAACGAATTCATCATGGTCAAAGGAAGCGGCACGTTGAGGCGCTCGCGAGCCGTAACGACCTGACCCAGAATGATGTCGATGAAACGCATCGGCCGAGCCTTGTGACGGCGGACAGGAAGCAATGATTTCGCCTTGTCGAGCCCCATTGAGGTGCCGAGACCGCCGTTGAGCTTAAGGAACGCGGTCTTGGCGAACGCATGGACCGCCTGATCGTGGTCGATGGTCTTGTACACATCATGGAAGCTCGGCACATCCTGCAAGGGCTCCACATCGTTCTCGCGAATCCAGCTGCTGGCATCATTGTGCTGCCATTCCTCGTAGAGCCTTTTGAATTGTGCAACGGCCACATCGCTCATATGTGCTTCACGCATCTTTTGCGCCGAAGCGTCGAAAGCGTCCTGCAAACCGCACCTCTTTCGTAGTCGAGTTTCCTTTTCTCTTCATCGGCAAAGCTCGGGGCCAGAACCGATAAGCATAGTTGTTAACTCTACTATCTTTTCTGAAAGCTTGCTGGACGGCAGACCGCTCGAACGTAAACGAACAGTAAAAATGTGCGTTTTCAGCACAATCCAGAACGATTTCAATACGTTCCTGCCGTTCTACCGTGCAGCGGTCGGTGCGTTCGGCGGCAAGGATGTCACGGTCATCCTCTCCGTCGGCCATCATTTCGAGCGCGGGAAGTTGGGCGAGGTTCCGGGCAATATCCATACCTATGAATCGGTGGGTCAGCTTTCCGTGCTGCGTCGGGCCTCGGCGTTCCTGACCCACGGCGGCATGAAGAGTCAACGAAGCATTGTATTACGGAGTACCGCAGCTTTCGGCTTCTGCCGGCACAGTGCCTGCCGAGGCCACAATATTTTTAGCTCAGCCTTGCCGCCACACCTGCTTGGCGCGGTTGAAGGCGGACCAGGCCTTGGGCCAGCCGACGTAGAAGGCGAGATGCGTGATTTCGGCGGCGATCTCGTCGGCGGTGATGCCGTTGGCCTTGCCCATGTTCAGATGCGCATCGAGCTGCTCGGTCGCACCCATCGCGATGATCGCCGCGATGGTGATCATCGAACGGTCGTGTGCCGAAAGGCTCTGCTCGTCGGCCCACACCTCGCCGAAAAGCATATCATCGTTGAAATGCGCGAATTGCGGGGCGAAATCGCCCAACCGGTCGTGCCCCGCCGACTGCTTGATTGCCATTTTCAAATCCTCTTCTGTTGATTATTGTCATGCATACAACGCAAATCCTTACTGTATTGACTTCAAGCGCTCGAAGTCAATACGATGAGAGTCATGAATCAGATTTGGCATTCCATCGGCGAGGCGGCGCTCTATTGCGGCCTGCCCGAAAGCACGCTGCGCTACTACGAGGACGTCGGCATCATCAGCCCCATTGCACGCGACCCCGACACCGGCCATCGCGCCTACAGCGACGACGATCTGCAGGCGCTGCTCATCATCTCCTGCCTGTCGGCGACCGGCATGCCGCTGGCGAAGATGAAGGAGTACATGGCCAACCGAAAGCGCGGGCAGGAAGGTGCGTCGACCGAAATCGAGCTGCTGCGCGACCAGAAACGTCGGCTTACCGAGGAACGCAGATTCCTGAAGGCCCGCGAGGAATACGTCACGCTGAAAATCAACTACTGGCAGGCCGTCGCGGCCGGCGACGAGGCGGAAGCCTCAAGGCTCGGAGCAGTGGCCGAGCAAAAGGTCAAGACGCTCAGCCACTGGAAATCGGCGAAATAAGCCAAGCTCGACGACTTTGACCAAAGCGACATTGAATATCAACAATATAGTAAAGAAGAACGTTATGGAATACATCGATCTAGGAACTTCAGGAATAAAAATCTCCCCGATGTTCATCGGAGGCATGTCCTTCGGCGAACCCGATCCGGCCCAGCACGTCTGGACGCTCGACCAAGAGCAAACGCAGGCGGTCATCGCCCGCGCCCTCGAGCTCGGCGTCAACGCCATCGACACGGCCAACTGCTACGCGCGCGGCACCAGCGAGGAATATATCGGCCAGGCGCTTCGGAATCTCAACGTGCCTCGCGAGAAAGTCGTTCTGGCCAGCAAGGTGTATTTCAACGAAGGGCACTCCTCCGCCGCAGCGATCAAACGCGAGGTCGAAGGCAGCCTGAAACGCCTTGGCACCGACTATCTCGATCTCTACATCCTGCACCGCTTCGACTACGGCACGCCCATCGAGGAAACCATGGAGGCGCTCGACGGCCTCGTACGCGAAGGCAAGGTGCGCGCGCTCGGCGCCAGCGAGATGTATGGCTACCAGTTCCACAACCTTGAAGCCGCGGCCGAGCGCAATGGTTGGACGAAACTTTCCACGGTGCAATGCCATTACAACCTCATCTACCGCGAAGACGAGCGCGAGCTCATCCCCGTCGCCCGGCAATACGGAGCCATCCCGACCGCTTACAGCCCGCTGGCCTCCGGCCACCTCGCGCGCAAGACCTGGGACTCGGATTCCTTGCGCGGCAGAACCGACAGAGTCGAACACAGCAAATACGACCACGATCGCGCGGCCGACCAGCCGATCATCGACCGTGTCGCCGAGCTCGCGGACCGTCACGGCGTGAGCATGGCCCAGATCGCTCTGGCCTGGCAGTGGGTTCACGGCCCGGCGGCACCAATCGTCGGCTGCAACTCCCCCGAACGCGTCGACCAGGCCGTCGCCGCCCTCGACGTCAAATTGAGCGAGCGCGACATCGCCTACCTCGAGGAGCCATACAACGCCCACGAGCTGGTCGGCCCGCTCGCCCGCCCCGGTGAAAAGCCACTCGCCGGCACCACCACGCCGCCATTGGCGAAGTAGGGGAGAAACAAGCAGAGGGTCCCCATGTCAACCAAACGTCCGGAAACCTCTATAAAGACACATCAGGGCTTGGCTCCGACACGCAAATAACCGTATTCCACGTCGGCACCAAGCACGATGCGGAATCTAGTGCCGCTGATGATGATGGCGCCGCTCGATTTCCTCTCGTTTCGTGGCTTCCCGCTCGGCATGCTCTGTGCGCCTGTCCTCGCGTTCACGACGCAGCCTGATATGGGCATCGGCGACGCTCTCCCCATCCTTGGTGAGGTATCGGCCGACGAAACCGTCCGCGATACGCTGGTGAGTTCCGGTCACCGTATCGTTCATTCTGCGAAAGCCACCGTGAGCCGCCTCCGCGATCTTCCTGTTTGCCTTCACCAGTTTTGACTTTGCCATAGCCGTCCTTTCCCGCCGCGCATAACCATACCCGACACCTGTTGGGTTAATATGGAGCCAGCATAACGAGCGGGAACACGACCGACAACCGACAGTTTCGTCAAAACCGTCGGAGTAATGGGGAGGAAAGCTTGAACACCAAGGGAAACAAGCGGAAACAGGAATCGCAGGAAAAAATAGAAAACGCCTTCATCGTCTTGCTTCGTAGCAAAGTCGCGGACGAAATCTCCGTCACCGAGATCTGCAAGAAAGCCAGCGTGAACAGAAGCACCTTCTACGCGAGCTACATGGACATCAGGGATCTCATGGACGCGATCGGGGAACGGATGCTCGGCGCCTTGCACAGCATCTACGCCGACGAGGAGACCCGCGGATACAACTCGAACGATTTCTCCAAACTTTTCGCGCATATCAAGGACCATCAGGACTTCTACCGAGCCTATTTCAAGATGGGACTCGACCTAAGACTCCAGCCTAATCGATACGACACACATCTCGCCAAGAAATACTACCCTTCCGGCGACATCGACTACCACAGAGCCTTCTTCAGGGCCGGCATCACCGCGATCATCAAGAAGTGGCTCGACGATGACTGCGACCTGAGCCCCGAACAGCTCTTCGACATCCTCAAGGACGAATACCGCAATAAATCTTGAAGAGACGCGGATAGCAACACAGAAAATTTGTACGCAAGGCGCGCCGGTCTTGGTCAAGGCGGGTCAATGGCAACTACCACGGAGCAACCGAATCGCCACTCGCGAAATCTTCGTTTACCACGCTACCAACCATGTTTATTGAGCTGCCGACCATTAGCCGAGCTTGCCCGTGCGCTTGGCCACCTGGGACATGAGTGTAACGGCCAAACGTTTCGGGTCGACCGGAGAATCGGCATCAAGACTGTCGGCGAGCACATTCCACAGTCCGCCGACGACGAACAGGTCAGCCAACCGCTCATCGCCCAGCTCAGGACCGTGCCAGGGAAGGTTCAGCTGCGGGAAACGCTCGGTGAACACCTCGTTTTGAATCGGCAGCGCCAAATCAAGCAACCCATTGTCCCGCAAGAGCCGCAGACGGGGCCTGCTGGCCTGAAAATACACGAAATAATGTCGGATGCCTTCGGCAAACGACATGTCGCCCATTTGCTCGTCCTCGTCGACCAACCCGGACATCAGACCCTCAAGGTAGCGACGCGCCACATCCGTTTTGCCAGTAAAGTGCCGGTAGAACGTCTTGCGCGAGATTCCCGCCGCGGCCGCGATTTCGGAGACGGTCAAGAACGCAAAGGGATTCGCCTTCAGCTTGGCGAACAGCGCGTCGATGACCCGATCCTCGACCTGATTTTCTTTATCAGTCATATAAACCTCGATATCCTCGCCACCGCAAGGTGACAATTCGCATGAATCTGTGTCACCCGGTGGACTTCCACGCCTAGAACGTCCTACCTTCATAGGGTAACAAATGTCACCCTGATAGAAAACCGCAGTTCGTGGAACCATCACGTGTGACGGAAAGGTCGATACATGTCAATATTCCTGAGTTTTTGGATCCTGCCCATCGTCTTCGTCATTCACGATTTCGAGGAGATGATCATGGTACCCGCGTGTAAGCGGCGGGAATCAGGCAGCATGAATCCCATCAAGCGCCGGGCGTTCGGCGCGGTCACCGACGGCCCGGCGCTCTGCTCCGGCGTCGCCGAGGAGATGGTGTTGCTCGTCATCGTCTCCATCGCCTGCTCGCTCACCGGTGGCACCACCTTGTACCTGGCAAGCTGCGTGGCCTACACGTTCCATCTCGTCGTGCACGTCCTCGCCTGCCCGTTGGCACGAGACTATGTGCCCGGCGCCGTCACCGCCCTGATCGAGATGCCGTTCATGGCCTGGCTCATCATCGCCTACTGGCGCATCGACCAGTCAGGTCTGGCGGTCTACCTGTTCTGGCAAGCCGCCGCCCTTGTGGTGTTCGTCGTGAACCTCAAGCTTATTCACACGCTGATGCCCAAGATTCAAACCGTGCTGTTGAGATACGCCAATCGTTAAAGGCACATCAAACGCTCAGTTCCCGCAAGTACTCGCGCTTTCCGGGGAACAGGAGCGCGAGGAGCAGGCAGAGCGCGAGCACTGGTATCCATATCCGGTAGACGCCGATGTAGGCGCCGGTCATGGCCTGCACGGTATGCGTCGACAGAGCCGTGATGTCGCGCGTGGTCATAGAGACGAAGACGGAGACGCCCAGCACGGAGCCGATCTGGCGGACCACGCTGATTACGCTCTGGGAGGCGGTCAGCAGCTCGCCCTGCAGGCTCGAGGCGGCGAGCACGTTGATCGGGCCGGCGATGATGCCGAAGCCGACACCGAGAACGAGCGCCGCGAGGGCCATGGCCGTCACGCTTGAGGGATCCACGACGGTCAGCAGCACATATGAGGCGAGTACGGCGAACAGTCCGGTCAGAACGAGGAGGCGCGGGCCGAGCTTGCCCACGGCAAGTCCACCGAGGCCGCCGAACGCGAAGACGGTCAGGGACATGGGCAGCAGGATCATCGCCGCGTTCAACTCGCTTTTGCCCTGCACAGCCGTGAAGAAGGTCGGCAGGATGACCAGCACGCCGATGTAGAAGAACTGGGCGACGAGGGCGACCAACGAGGCGGCGCTGAACTGGCGGAACCCGAACAGCCGCAGGTCGACCATCGGTGAGGCCACATGGCGTTCGACAAGCACGAACGGGACCACCGCCACGACACCCGAACCGAGGCACAACCAGACGCGCGGGTCGGCCATCCCCCAGTCCTTGGACTCGATGAGACCGAAGGTGACGGCGAACAGGCCGGCCATGGACACGACGCTGCCCAGCCAGTCGATGTGGGCTTGGATTCGCTTCTCGCCCTTCAGGTCGAGGGCGCAGAGCGAGAGCACAAGCGCGATGACGACGATCGGGACGTTGACCAGGAAGATCCAGTTCCACGAGAGCCGGTCGGTGACGATTCCACCCACGGTCGGACCGAGCGCGGCGGCACCTCCCTGGGTGAGGCCGAGCGCGGCGACGACCTTGACACGGTCCCTGACGTCCCACGCGGAGATGCCGAGCGTGTTGGCGACAGGCAACAGCACCGACGCCCCGAGGCCGGAAACGACACGCCCGGCGATAAGCACACCGAAGCCTGGCGCCAGCCCGGCCACCATGCTTCCCGCGCCGAACAGGAGCAGACCGACGACGAAGAGCCTCCCGCGTCCGTAGATGTCGGCCAGACGGCTCAACGGTATGGTACAGGTGGCCACGATGATGGTGTAGACGTTCAGAGCCCACGAGAGCCGGTCGAGCCCCACGCCCAGCCCGCGCTGCATGGCCGGCAGGGCGATGTTCATGATGGTGGTGTCGAGCATCACCAGCGCGATGCCCAGACACATGGCCACCGTCAGCGCGACCCTTCTGCCACGCGACGGCGCCGCTTGCGTTTCGATGTTTTCCACAATCAACCTCCAAAAGATGAGTATTTGCTCAGTTACTTGAGCGAGAATACACCCGTAAAAAGAACCCGTCAACCTAAATATGAGTTTATACTCATTTTATTTCACGTGCAGACGGCTCTGCGTCAGCCAGATTTCTAAGAAAATCATTCCAATTCCAAAAAATCTGAGCGTATACTCAGAACAGCAAGCAGGGAACGAAAGGGAACGGTAATGACGAAGCAACCGACGCAGCAGCGTGCCAGAGCGAAGGTCAGGCGCATCCTCGACACTGCCAAGCAGCTGTTCCTCGAAGGCAACTACTTCGAGGTCACCACCAACCAGATAGCCCGCGAGGCCGGGGTGTCCATCGGCACGCTCTACACGTATTTCGCCGACAAGGAAGCCATCCTGGCCGCGCTCCTCGAGGAATACGACGAGTCGTTCAACGACGTGTTCGCACACGTCGACACCCAGGAATCGTTCAACCTGTTCCGCAACGACAAGAAAGAATGGCTCGGCCGTCTCATCGACCAGCTCGTCAACAGCGAGGACCGGCAGTTCCATCTCCAGATCGAGATGCTCGCTCACGCCGTGCCCGCCGCCAGGCAGGTCCAGGAACGGCACAGCGAGAGGATCAAGGACCTCGTCCACCAATGCTGCCTGTACTACACCAACGGCGGTGACGTCAAAAACCTCAAGACGCTGTCGACCATCATCTTCGACTTCACCACCGCCCTCGTCGACGAACTGCTCTACACCGACCACACCAGCCAGGAGCGCGACCGGATCCGGCAGTCCGGCATCGACTCCCTCACGCTGATCATCGAGCGCAACATCGACCAATAGACATCTTGTCCCGGCGTTTGGTCACGTCTCCAGCCAACCACAATCCCCTATCACAAGGACCTTGGCGGTAAGTTCATCGTACCGTGAGGAAAGAATCTCCACGGATGGGTTATACGTGAAGATGTCAAGTGGTTCTATCACCCTTCTGCATCATAAAGTCGGGCAAACAAAGCTTTAGCGGACGGCACCACACGGCAGGGCGTTTTTTACATGCTCTCCTTTTTCAGGCCGCGGACCGCCAGTTGAATCCAATCAGCTGGCGGTTCAACGGTTGTTTCTTCTCAATTCAATTTTCAGCGATATTCGCGGTCAACTTTCCGCGACTTACATACGCGGTAAGTGATATCGCAGTTGAAGGCCTCTGCCGTTAATGCATCTTTCCTCCTTGTCCCCTTAGGGGTACACTTTCCCGGTATTCGTTGCGGCCGCGTCTTGTCTCGTCTTGTATAGGAGATGCGTGAAGCGCCTACCTAGAAAGAGACGAAACAATGAATGTGAATGGTTACGAAGGTCCCATGCGGTCTGGAACGCGACCAAGGCTGGCCGTGGCCACCCAGAACCTAGTCAAGTCCTATGGTGATTTCAAGGCGGTGGATGGGCTGAACCTGCAGGTACCGATGGGCGGCGTCTACGGCCTGCTCGGGCCGAACGGAGCTGGGAAGTCCACTACGATGAAGCTGCTGCTGGGGCTCACCTCACCGACTTCCGGCCGGATGTGGATGCTCGGGTCTGAAGTCGATGGCAAGCGGGGTGTGGGTCACCGCATCCAGCCGGGCCGTGTCGGTTCGATGATCGAGGGACCAAGTTTCTATCCCGGCCTTTCCGGTTTGGACAACTGCCGGATGGTGGCGGATTATCTTGGCCTGCCGGCTTCGGAGGCGACACAGGTGCTGGACCGGGTCGGTCTGAAAGGCCATGAAGGCAAGAAGGCGAAGGACTATTCGCTGGGCATGAAGCAGCGCTTGGGCATTGCCATGGCATTGATTTCGAGGCCGGAGCTGCTGTTGCTCGACGAGCCTACGAACGGGTTGGACGCCGAGGCGGTGGTCGAGGTCCGTGAGATGATCATGGATCTGGCGGCTCGTGAGGGTGTCACCGTCATCATCAGCAGCCATATCCTCTCCGAAATCGAGAAGATGGCACCGGTGGTCGGCATCATCGCCTCCGGCCGTTTGCTATATCAGGGTTCCTTGGACGATCTGCGCGAACAGGGGCATATCGATATCCGCGTCTCCGACCCGAGAGCGGCAGCGGAAATGATCGGCCAAAACGGCATCGTCTATCGGTTCGTTCCGTCGACCTGTACGTTGCGGATTCCGGAATGCCCGGATGGCCGGATTGCCGGTCTGGTCTCTCAAATGGTCAATAGCGATATCGCGGTCTATCGCGTCGCCTCCGAACGCAAGAGCCTCGAAGAGGCGTTCCTCGAACTGGTGGAAAGCCCTGATTCCGGTCGCGTCCAGACGCAGGTTACGGGAGGTGCTCGATGAGTTCGGTTACAAAGGGCTTTGCTTCCAGTCCATATGACAATTTGTATAGCAGCCAGCCGGCTAAAAAACCTTCTGCGGACCCAAACCGCGACGTGACTATCAAAGGCGGTATCGTCACCGCAATCCACATGGAGTTGCGCAAATTGAAAGGGTCGTCGTTCTGGTGGATGGCCGCAGGTATGGCATTGCTGACCTCCGCATGGTCGGGCGCGGCATTCGCAAAGCGGGCCGGCGGCAATCCCGCACTCCGTACCGTTCTGCTTGCCGATAACGAACCGTACAGCTTCATCAGCCTGATGGCTCCAATTCTGGCCGCGCTGCTGACCAGTCGTTTGGCAGTGATGGAAACGGGCGGGCGCATGAACCTCAAATGGCTGTCGTTGGGCCAATCGGAAGTGACGAGGTTCCTCGCCAAGTTCGCAGTGGCGGGGTTGGCACTCGCGATGTGCTTCATCATTCCTTTGGTGTGGATTCCGATGGCGGCGAAGGCAAACGGCTTCAGCTTTGCCGGAAGTTTGGCGAGGCTGTTGGCGGTGACGTCGCTGATCGCGTTGTTCTCGTCGCTGGCGGTCACGGCCGTCCAATTGCTGATTTCCATGGTCATCGACAAACAGGCCGTGGGCCTTGGCGTCGGCGTCATCGCCGGTCTGATCGGTTCCGGCCTGATTGCGATGGACAAGCCGCAGTTCGGCTGGCTGTTTCCCGCTGGCATCAGTTCAGCCGCCGATCCCTTCGTGAGCCTTGCCACGGCAGACGGATACGCCCATGTGACGATGGTCGGTAATCCCTGGATCTGCGTAGTGACCAGTTTTGCCGCTTGTGTGATTTGGACGGTCGGTTCGGCGCTGATGATCAAAGCGAAGGAATCAAGACGATGAACGGAAACATGATGATAAACGAACAGGTGACCATGAACAAGCGGATGGGCGACGCTCACCATACTCCGGATATGATCTCTACGAGCTTTACCAGTGACCATGGAACAACAACAAGGCGTCGATCCAAACCGTCCGTGACTGCGGCACTTCGTTGGGAGATGCGCAAGGCAGGCAACCTGTGGTATTGGATCGCGACAGTGCTGTTCGATCTCATCGGGATGTTCAACGGATGGAGCCAGTATGTCGACTATCGCAAGGATTTCCAGGCCCAAGGCGTGACGTGGGCGGCGGTCTGGGGCCAGGCCATCCTGCTGCCGAGCATGGTGTTCATGCCGGTTCTCGTCGCCGCCTTCGCCGCCCAGATCGAATCCAACGAGCACGTCGGCCGCAACTGGCAGCGCCTCAATGCCAGCGGCACGGCATCCACGGCCATCATCGGGAAGATGCTGCACGGACTGTTGGCTTCGTTCTTGACCGTCGCGGTGTTCGAGGCTGAATTTCTTGTGGTCGGCAAGGTGGTGCTGAGCTTCAGCCTGCGTGACGTCGGCCCATTCCTGCTCCGCGGCGTGCCGATGACGTTGGCGTTGTGGGCGATCATGACCCTCACCCAGGCGATTTCGGCGAAATTCGAATCGTTCGCCGGCACGATGAGCATCGTTCTAGCGCTCACTCTATTGGGATGCGTGCTTTCGCTGATTGTCCCGCCACTGACGTTGGTATATCCTTTCTCTCTGGTCACCGGCGCTTCGGCCGCGCGTGATCTGGGCAATATCGCGTCTTTTGGCTCCATTATGGTAGCGACGTTGATGGCTGCGTTCTGGATTATCGTCGGCGGGCTGCTGTTCCGCAGGCTCACCCGTAAGGCCGTGTGATGGGCTACAAAGTTATACGCCAAATCAACCATAATGGAGCGAAGAGAACGGTACGGCCATCGTGGAGGAGGACAGTATGAGGGAAGCAAAGCCGATGAATCGGTTGCGTCAGTCTTGGTCTCGAATGAACGGCGCCCATGTCCTTGCCGTGCTCTGTGCCTTGTACGAGACCGTGATCGTCACCCGTCTGCTGCTTGTTCCCCATATTGCCAATTCGACCTTGCGTGTGGCGATATCGGCCAATACGTGGACGATGCCATCATTCGTTCTGATCGTCGTTGTGGCGGTGGTCGGGATATGGTTCTGCCGTCGTTGGCCATTCGAAATGCTACTGGCGGAAACAGCTTTGCTCCTGCTAGTCTCAGCGCTTTACGGTTCGGCCTTCAGTTATCTGTCGGTGCCTTGGGCGGTTGCCTTGTACTTTGCGGCGTCTGGCAATGAAAGCATGCCATTACGGGTATGCGGGCTTACTGCTGCCGGCCTGCTGGGATTGGGCAGCGTGGTTTTGGCGACCGTATGGCATCAGGATTCCGGGTTGACCAACTTTCTCTACCCACTCGTTCTGCTCTACGTCATCTTCGTCGCAACCGGGATGATGGTACGAAACTGCAGGGAACATCGGCGGTCCGAGCAAGCATTGCACGATGAGCAGGAACGTGGTGAGAAATTGGCGTTGCAACGTGACAAGGCCGTGAGACAGTCGCGGATAGCGGCGGAACTCCACGATAGCGTTGGCCACGACCTCACCGCCATCATCGCCCTTTCCGAAGGATTGGATGACGTAAGCGACAAGCCTGAGATTGACGATGCCATCGGTATGATCAACGATTTGGCACGTCAGGGGCTTGCGGACACCCGAACCGCAGTGAAGGCGCTGCAGCCGGATAATCAAAGCAAAGACGGGCATACCAATCAGAAGAATTCCCATAGTGCCGTACCGAAAGTTGCCGGCGATATCGAAAGAGATATACAAAGCCGCAACGCAATCATGCCTATTCAGGATGTTCTGCACGATTGGGACGACATCGAACCCATTCTGGGCCATTCCCGACAAATCGGCATCGCCACGGCCTTGACGGAAACCGGACGTCGACCGCAGGATCCGCAACAGGCGGACTTGAGCTTCATCATCACCCGCGAATCCATCACCAACGCGATTCGGCACGGGCAGGGAGTCAGTAGAATCGTCGTCTCCTGGGACCATGACGGGCGCGGCGGCATCGCGATTGCCGTGCGTGACAACGGGAAATCAGCGGATGGACCGAATCAAGACAATGTTGTCGAGAAAAATTCGGCTATTCCCAATGGCCAGAAGGACGAGACAGGTCTTGCCGATTCACAGCGAGACGCCGGAGCAGATCAACCGGGATTCAAACATGCCGATGCCATCTCTCTGGAATCAATCGAACACAGCGACGGTACGGGATTGACGCGGCTCGAAAAAAGCGTCGAAAGGGTAAGCGGTACGTTTGCCGCTGGGCCGGATGCCGACGGTTGGACGGTGAAGGCATATATCCCGTCTCTGACCGAACCCGTTGATAGGCAATTCCAAGGCGGCGTGCAGATATGATTCATGTCATGATCGTCGACGACCAGCGGCCGGCCAGAATGGGGTTTGCTCTGATGGTCGCCAAAGACCACGAGCTTCAGGTGACCGGACAGGCAGAAAACGGGCAAGTGGCACTCGATGCGCTCGCTTCATTGCAAGCGGCGGGTAAGCCATTGCCTGATGTAATACTGATGGATGTGCGTATGCCGATTATGGACGGCATCGACGCGACCGCCGCAGTCAAACAGCGATATCCGAATATCAGGATTCTGATACTGACCACCTACGACCAGGACGATTACGCGTTCGGGGCTCTGGGAGCGGGCGCGTCCGGATTCCTGCTCAAAGACGTACATACAGCCGACCTGTGTCGTGCGATTCATTCCGTATATGTTGGCGACGCGATCCTCACACCACGCATCACCGCCGAGGTGATCAGGCGAGGAATCCCCAAAACGAACGCCGAAACAGAGCAAGCCGAACTGCGCGCCCGCTTCTCGACGCTCGGCAGGCGTGAACTTGAGGTCGCCTCCCTGGTCAGTGAGGGACTGTCAAACGCCGAAATCGCCGAACGTTTGAGTATCCAGCCCGATTCCGCCAAGAAAACGGTGAGCCGCATCCTCGCCAAGCTCGACGCCCGAGAGCGCGTCAACATAGCCGTTCTCTGGTATAAAGCCGGCATGAACGATGCGCGATGAATGGAAATCAGCAAGATATTGCATCAAGAAAATCGGGCTGTTCAATAAGTCAGTTATTGGGTTATCAAACAGAAAAGACTGAAATCTACGGCAATCGTGTCCAATCGTGTCTTATCGTGTCTGGAAGTACAGAGACATGCTTAGAGGAACCACCTTTAGAATTGTTTGCGTCTCAGAATTCTCAGATAGTTCTTTTTAAAGTCACGACGGTTCCTGAACATTTTACGATCAGTGGCCGTGTCTTCTTTTTCCTCAAATTTCAACGCTGTCAGTTCGATGGTGCACATCAAGTCCGCTGCCTGTTCGAGGCGGTAATCCTTCGGTTGAGCGTCACGGTATATGACAGCTTCTTTGGACAGAGCATAGCCGATGGACGATTGAAGAGCATTGGTGACGATTTGCTGGCCATTGTCGTAATATACCTTGATTGTCTCATACGATTGGAACTCATCGAGATGAGAGAGAAAGAAATTCGCCAAATCACGTTTTAGCTGCGCCTCAAACCGAGTTTTGTTATCGCCGAACATGCTCTTTCGGTGAGCGAATGTCACATACCTGAACGGGAGATAACGAGCCAGCGTGAAGAACGCGGAAAACAGCCGCTTGCGATCCGCCAAAGGCATATTCCCATAATCGTCGTGACCATTGAACAACGGACCAGCGTGAAACGGGATATCGGGCAGTCCAGAATCCCGTAAACGACGCTCATATCGCTCGATGGGCTCAGCAATGGGTGAAGATTGGACATGCAGCACAAGCGTGATGAGATAGTATTCGGATAATTTGCCCCACTCACCGGATTCATCCACGAAGATACTCAGCTCGCTCAACGGAGTCCCCTGACGATACGGCGTATAAAGTAATGCCGGGGGAATACCCCCGGCGACTTGGAGCCTTACCCTTTCGGGATAAAGCACTATTCATTGTGTCAGAGAACATCTCAGTATGCAAGTTTGTTTCAGCAGAAGCATCAGAAATACCGGCCAGAATGTGTGTTCAAAATAGGCATCGAAGTGTTCTGCCATATAGCTTAGAAGCTGTTTGAGATCGGCTGCGGGGATTTGAATTTTCTCTTTGCTTACTCCCTCAATAGTCCGGACTGTTTTTGGACACACATTCTGGCCTATAACCCTCTAATCATGTCTGAAAAAAGAAAAAGCCTGAAATTCCGATGTCTTGAAAACTTTGGAATTTCAGGCTTTTCTCGTCGGGTCGGCGGGATTTGAACCCGCGACCCCTTGCTGGATTGACGGTAGAAACGACTGGTAACGGACAGTGCTGGAAAATGCCGGTAACGTAGGAATCGCAACGATAATCAGGATGATCCGAAAAACGGTAGGGACGACTAGTGACGGTAAATAACGGAGGTCATCGTGTCTGAATCGTGTCTGAAAGCGACATCTACCCTGTTTACTTGACCAATATTCTGTCTGGGCTTTCCGCGCTCCGATAATTCGGACACATACGTATATGCATGCGCAGGCAGGCCCCGAAACTACTCAATCACGGCGACCTATGCCGTACTTTTACACAGAACACGACAAACCATGCTTCGAGAAAGCGGAAACGGTGTCGCCCTGGTGGCTTGGACTCGGCAATAGCATCCATCTATTAGAATTTTTGATTATGGGCATTTCACGTAGGTTCGCGATGACACGGTCGGCCCTGCTCGACTTCGCGCACGATGGCAGGCGCTCTGGAGCGCTCATGCTGGCGGCGGCCGTGCTGGGTCTGCTACTGGCGAATCTGCCGGCCACGGAACCCTTATATCGTGGCGTGGCTGATTTCCGCATCGTCGTTCCGCTGCCGGAATTGACGATGGGGCTCGGCGATTGGGCGCGCGACGGGCTGTTGGCCGTTTTCTTCCTTGTGGTCGGCCTCGATCTGAAATGCGAGCTGACGACGGGCTCGCTCTCCCGCGTGCGCGATGCCCTCGTCCCCGTGATCGCGGCGGTCGGCGGCGTGCTGGCACCGATACTCCTCTACCTGCTGGCCAATGCCGGATCTCCCTCTACGCTAAGCGGATGGACGGTGCCTACCGCCACGGACATCGCCTTCTCGGTAGCCGTGCTGGCGATGGCCGGCGGGAAGGGGGCGTCACGGCTGGCACCTTTCCTGACCACCCTGGCCGTGGCCGACGACGTGATCGGCATACTGCTCATCGCCGTCGTCTATTCGCATGGCGGCCGACTATGGGCGCTTATACCTCTGGCGTTGTGTCTGCTGGCGTGGTGGCTGCTCGCACGGGTGGAAAAGCCCATATGTCTGCTCATGGCTCCGGTCGCTCTGGTCGCATGGTACATGGCATTGCTCTCGAGCATCCATCCCACCATCGCCGGGGTCGTCCTCGGTCTGCTCGCGCCCGGCCGTCCAATGCACGCGAAGACCCGTGTCCGCGCCGAACGGTGGTCGAACGCCATCGGGCCGTTCTCCTCGCTGATCGTCCTGCCCGTCTTCGCTTTCTTCGCCATGGGAGTCTCCTTGCATGGCATGAACATCCTCACTCTGGCAAGTCCCATATTCCTGGGCGTGTTCTTTGGTCTGGTCATCGGGAAGCCGCTCGGCGTCACCTTGGCCGGAAAGGCCTGCCATCTCTGCGGACTGGGCTCGGGGCGCCGGCCGCTGGTCCGAAGCAAGAAGGGAACGGGTACGGCACGAATCGCCGCTCTTGAGGAGATGGGCATGGCCCAGCTGTGCGGCATCGGGTTCACGGTCGCCTTCCTCATGGCCGACCTCGCCTTCGCCGACCCGGTCTACTCCGGCATCGCCAAAATTGGCGTCCTCGCCGGATCCATCACCGCCGCGCTCATAGGATCGTCCGAACTGCTCATAGCCGGACATCGCAAACATTCCAACGAGTAACGGGAACTCCCGGCAAAACCAATGGCGTGACTTCCGACCCATCACATGCTTCCTGTGATTTCCGCTCTGTCGACAAGCTTGCGTAATTCATCAATAAGCGGTATAGATCGGCGTCGGCCGCCCGAAACCATATCCTGCCCAGAATGGGCTCGCCGACGAAGTGAAACGTTACTTGCAGTCGGTCTCACGACCGGCTCGTTCTTTTGCGTAACCGACGAACCGGTCGACGGCCTCGGGCGTGCGGTGGTCGAAGAACAGGCTCGTCTCCGTGTCGAGTCCCCTAATCGCGGCCATGTCGTCGCCGCTCAGTTCGAAATCGAAGATGTCGAGGTTCTCGGCCATGCGAGCCTTATGAGTGGTCTTGGGCAAGACCACGATTCTGCGCTGGGTCAGCCATCGCAGGATGACCTGCGCGACCGATTTTCCGTTCCGTCGGGCGATGGACCGCAGAACAGGGTTGTCGAACATGCCGGACCTGCCCTCACCGAACGGGGCCCACGCCTCGTGCACGACGCCAAGCCGGTCCATGTTCATGTGAGCGGCGGCCTGTTGGTCGAACGGATGGGTCTCCACCTGGTCGACCATCGGGGCGATCCCGTTGAACGCGGCCATGTCCGCGAGGCGGTCCGGGTAGAAGTTGCTCACGCCGATCGCGCGAGCAACGCCGTCATTGTAAAGCTTCTCGAGCGCATGCCACGCCCCGTAACAGTCCGCGAACGGCTGGTGCAGCAGCACGAGGTCGAGATAATCGGTTCCCAGCTTTCGCAGTGAACCGTCGATGGATCTCAGCGTGTTCTCATAGCCGTAGTTGCTGATCCACACCTTGGTCGCGACGAACAGGTCCTTCCGTGCGATGCCGGATTGCCGGATACCCTCGCCCACCTCAGCCTCGTTGAAATACGACTGGGCGGTGTCGATGTGACGGTAGCCGGTCTCGATCGCCTCGCGCACGCAGCGCGCACATTCGTCACCACCTATCTGGAAGACGCCGTAACCAATCTGGGGCATCTCAACCCCGTTGCTCAAAGCAATGTTCCTCATTATCGTTCCTTTCGATTGCCGTTGTATCCAGCTGATTCCACACGATATCCTCCGGTAGCAGCTACCGGTCAAACCGCGACACACCGGTAGTAACAACCGGACGCTGAGACCCCGCACGACGTGCGATAATGACGACAACCAACCCGAGACTTCGACGGAACAGGAAACCCTTATGATGGACGCAGCAGAAGAACACAGGCATCTGTACACGATGAAAGAGACGTGCGGGCGTATCGGCATGAACTACGAGGCGCTGAAATTCTACTGCAACGAAGGTCTCGTGCCTGGACTCAAACGCGACGAACGCAACCATCGCGTCTTCGATGAGCACCAAGTCGCCTGGCTGGAGGGCCTTGGATGCCTGCGCCGCTGCGGCATGGGCATCAAGGAGATGAAGCAGTACAGGGACCTCTGCTTAGGGGGCCGGTCCTCCATTCCCGAACGACAGAGCATGCTGGACGCCAAGCGCCATGAGCTGCAAGCCCAGGTCAAGGAAATCAGAGACTCCATCGCATACATCGACCGCAAGCAACGTTTCTACGACGACGTCCAAGCCGGACGCGCCGAATACCACAGCAACCTACTGCCAGACAAACTCGAGAAGCCAGACAACGAATAAAACCGAATACACCATTCTCACGCTGCTGGCCATACTCAAATTTGACGGAACCGGATGATGAAAGGCTCAATAGCCATTACCAGCGGATTTCCGTCTTAAATCAATCGGACTGATACGATTGCCAGTAATGGAAGATCCGCGAATGGAAGGGAACAATATGAGAGCCAGCCAAGAGGCTTGTGCCCAAGTTTCTGCCGCATCGTAGAAAGACAAAGCCCCGGGAGCTTGGTTCGGAAACCAGAGGCTTGTCCGGGGCATACGCGGAGAGTATATCATGAATGCGTGTCCAAAATCAGCATCGAATCGTTCTGCCATATAGCATAAAAGCTCTTTAAGATTGGCAACGAGAGATTCAAACCTGCTCTTTGCATACTCTCTCAGTGCTTCGATGCTGATTTTGGACACACATTGTGGCCCATACTCCGCTACCGTCACAGGTGCCGAAAACGACGGAGGTCTGCGGTCATCGTGTCTAATCGTGTCTGAGAAAAGAAAAAGCCTGAAATTCCGATGTCTTGAAAACGTTGGAATTTCAGGCTTTTCTCGTCGGGTCGGCGGGATTTGAACCCGCGACCCCTTGACCCCCAGTCAAGTGCGCTACCAAACTGCGCTACGACCCGAACAGTGCAAAGCACCGAAAGAAAAGTTTAGCACAAACGCAACGGTAACACTACTATCGGCGTGGCGCGGAAGAATAAGGGATTTGGGTCATCAAGACGAAAGACAGGAATAACAAATCAGAGCCATTGAAAACGGACAAATAAATACGCTAAAATATGCGAGCTTACTGCACGGGTACCCTAGGTAAAACCAAACGTGACGTGCGTCCATCATTGAAGGCGAACGTTGCGGAACCAATATCTTGGATTTAAAAACAGGAATGCAAGTCGAAAGCACAAAACAAACTCACGACTCACATTCCCCTCGTGATATCTTTACTTCTTCTTGCCGTTCGACTTGCGCTCGCGGATGTGCACCGAGATCTGGATCGGGGTGCCTTCGAAACCGAACTCCTCGCGCAGCTGACGCTCGATGTAGCGACGATAGCCGTGCTCGAGGAAGCCTGTGGCGAAGATGACGAAGCGCGGCGGACGCGTCGACGCCTGCGTGGCGAACAAAATCCGCGGCTGCTTGCCGCCGCGCAACGGGTGCGGGTGGGCGGACTGGATGCGGCCGAGGAACGAGTTGAGCTTGCCGGTCGGTATGCGCTTGTCCCAGGAATCCAAAGCCGTGTTCATCGCAGCAAGCAGACGGTTGGTGTGCCATCCGGTCTTGGCGGAAAGATTGACACGCTGCGCCCACGTGACCTGATCGAACTCGGTCTGCCATAGGCGCTCGAGGCGCTGCCGGTCGAATTCGTCCATCAGGTCCCACTTGTTGAACACCAGCACGACGGCACGCCCGGCGTCCACGGCCTGGCTCATCACCTTGAGGTCCTGGTCGGCGATCGGCTGCGAGGCGTCGAAAAGCACCAACGCCAGCTCGGAACGTTCGATGGCGGCCTGCGTACGCAGCGACGAATAATATTCGGCTCCGGAAAGCTTGTGGAGCCTGCGCTTGATGCCGGCCGTGTCGATGAACAACCAATCCTCGTCGCCGATGCGAATGACCTCGTCGACCGGGTCGCGCGTGGTGCCCGCCAGATCGTTGACCACGCTGCGTTCCTCGTGCGCCAGCTCGTTCAAGAGCGAGGACTTGCCCACGTTCGGCCTGCCGATCAGGGCGACACGGCGCAGGTTGGTCGGCGTGAGGAAACCGGAGGTCTTCTTGGCCTTGGCCAGGGTGTCGACGGCCACGTCGAGCAGGTCGCCTACCCCCCTGCCATGCATCGCTGAAATCCCGTACGGTTCTCCCAGCCCGAGCTTCCAGAAGTCGGCCGCCAGATATTCGTTGGAGCCGTCGTCGATCTTGTTGACGGCCAACACCACCGGCTTGCCGCTTTCGCGCAGCATATGAACGATACGTTCATCGGTGGAGGTAATGCCGACCTGACCGTCGACCACCAGCACCACGGCGTCGGAAAGCCCCACGGCCACCTGGGCTTGCGAGGCGATTGCGGATTCGATGCCTTCGACATCGGCTTCCCAACCGCCGGTGTCGACGAGTTTGAAGTCCGTGCCGGCCCATTCGGCGTCGTAGCTCACACGGTCGCGGGTGACGCCCGGGGTGTTCTCCACGACGGCCGCGCGACGGCCGAGAATGCGGTTGACCAAGGTCGACTTGCCGACGTTCGGACGGCCGACCACGGCGAGCACGCCGACGGCCTTCTGGTTGGCGGCCGAAGCCGAATCCCCGGTCTCGCCGGCCAGCAACGCCTCGTCTTCCTCGTCAAGGTCGTAGCCTTCGAGATTGGCGGCATACTGCTTGTAGGACTGTTCCTCAGCGGCGGCGTCGACCAGCTCGACGAGCCTGTCCAATGTCTCTTCAAACGTGAGGTCGGAATTGTCGACGGTCGTCACGCCTTCGGCCGCTTCGAGGAAGCTTGTGGCCTTGGAATCGGCCTTGTCACGGGCTATGACGTTATCGGCGCCGACGCCGGTCCCAGCCGCAGACTGTCCGGTTCTCCGAGCCTGACGCACTTCGGGTCGCGCGGTCAACAGCACCCGCACCTCCGCATTGGGAGCGACGACGGTGGTGATGTCACGACCTTCGGCGACGATGCCGGCGCCTTTCGAGAACGAATCCACGGAGACTTCACGGTTGATGTACGCCCGTTGCGCGGCGATCAGCAGATGCCGCACCGGTACGATATTCGAGACTTTCGAGACGTGGGACGAGACACGCGAATCGCGAATCGCCTCGCTGATGTCTTCGCCGTCGACCAGGACCTTCGGATCGTCGGGGTCGACGCCGATATCGAAGTGGTCTCCGGTGAACAGCTCCCCCACCATTTCGGTGATCGTCTGTTCGTCGACAGTCTCGGCATCCAGGTCGGCACCTTGTTTCAGGCACCACCAGGCAGCGGCGCGATACATGGCCCCGGTATCGAGGTAGGCGTAGCCGAAATACTTGGCCAGCGCCTTGGACGTCGAGGATTTGCCCACACCTGCGGGCCCGTCAATGGCTACGCGTATCACAGGCCTACCTCCTTGGAAAGCGAGCGAACCTCGGTCTGCGAAAGCACGCGGTACGAGCCGGGCTTGAGATCGCCGAGTTTAATCGGTCCGATCTGCGTACGCACGAGCCTACGCACCGGAAAGCCGACGGCACCGAAGATACGGCGGACGATGCGGTTCTTGCCGGAATGCAGCACCACCTTGACGATGGTCTGATCGCGCGAGGAATCGATGATGGCGCAATGGTCGAGACGGATAAGCCCGTCGTCCAGGTTGACCCCCTGGCTGACCAGTCGCCGACAGATGTTGCCGCTGATTCGCCCGTCCAGCGTGGCGACGTAGGTCTTCTTGACCTCGTAGCGCGGATGCATGACGTGCTGGCTCAGCTCGCCGTCATTGGTCATCAGGATGAGGCCTTCGGTTTCGTAATCGAGACGCCCCATATGGAAAATGCGCTCGTATTTGTCGCCGACGATGTCGCGGAGCGTATAGCGCCCCTTCGGATCATCCATCGTCGAAAGCACCTTCTTGGGCTTGTTCAACGCCAAGGTGATGTGCTTGTTGTTGAGCCGGATCCTCGACCCGTCGACCCGGATCTGCTGGCTGGACGGGTCAACGCGGGTGCCGAGCTCGGTCACCAGTTCCCCGTCGACCTCGACCCTGCCCTCGGTGATGATTTCCTCACACTTGCGCCTGGAGCCGAAACCGGCCTGTGCCAACAGCTTTTGAAGTCGAATCCCTTCATCGTAATTATCGTGATGCGCCTTTTCGGCGTGTGAATATGCGTGTGGCATCGTTCTCCCAACGTGGCCTTGCGAAACGGCTTGATTCCAGCGTTTCGTCGCGTACTGTACTCGCAGCGTTCCGACCTTGAAAAAATGTCCGAACACAACTTGTTTTATTATACAGTAGTTACTGCCCCTTTGCTATTATGAAAGATTGTATGGCGTGATTCGCCACTTTGACAATAAAAGGAACAGTGATGACGGAACAACAAGCACAACATACGGAAAATAAGACTTCGCCGGTCATTTCCATTTCAGGAATCTGCAGCGAACTTGTCGGCAGTTTCCTTATTTTTATCGCAATCTACTTGGTATCGGCGCTCAGCCCGTCATTGTATGGCCCAAGCGCGATCCTGGTCGCCGCTGCCACCGGTCTCGCCTACGCTGCGATGACCTTTGTCTTCGGCAGGTTCTCGGGCGGCCAGTTCAACCCGGCTGTGACGCTGGCGGCGATGCTGGTCAGCAAGATCGGTATCGTCAACGGCATCTGCTACATCGTGGCCCAGGTCGTCGGCGCCATTGCGGCCGGCGGCGTCGCCAAGCTGGTGCTGCCGACCTCGAAGGCCGCTCCGGCCAGGATGTGGTTTGCCAACGCGGTCAACGGCTATGATCAGGGATCCATTTCCGCCACCCAGCTGCAGCAGGCAGGCGTGAGTTTCGGCATTCTCTTCGCGGTTGTTGTCGAAGTCATCGCCACCATCATTGTCGTAGCGGCTTCGTTGCGTGCGATTGACGACGACGGCAAGGCCACCTCCAACGCCGCGGCCATCATGGGCGTCGCCTATGCGCTCGGCGTCACCTTCACCTATCCGGTCACCGGTTCGTCGCTCAACCCCGCACGCGCCACCGGCATCGCCATTTTCGCCAACAACGCCGGTCTTGCCACCCACCCGTTGCAGCAGCTCTGGATCTTCTGGATCTGCCCGATTCTCGCCGCGGCCATCGTCGCCATCGTCGTTATCATTGCTCAGATGATTTCCAGCAAGAATTCGGAGGATGCCGAAGCTCTCGACGTCACCGCCGACTGGGAGCAGGAAGACGCTCAGTCCGAAAACGGGAGCGCCGATGACGATGAGTCTGCTGACGCCGAGAAGTCCGATGATTTTCAGATGCCCTCCCTCACAGAATCAGAGATTCCCTCCGAGACGACCGATGAACCCAAGCCCGAAAACGACGCTACGGTCGAAAGCCCCCAAAACGAGGAAAGCCAAACGGATACCGACAAAGATTGAGACAATCGCTTTACATCATCAACTGAATGCTGAAGTAAACGACCAGTAATCCGATTCCCAAAGCGATGCCGATAAAGGCATCAAATCCTACGGAACGTATCTTCCAAGGGCTTCGGTCTTTGAAGATTAATCGAATCAATCCGGTAATGATGGCCGTCGCAGCGAATACCGCTGTGGCGGCCATCGTATATCCGAAGCCAGCCAACACGGCGGCAATGATGACGACGATAAGCACTCCCCATTCGAATAGTGGTTTGCCTTCGTTTTTCTCGGAGACATACGGGTGCTTGTGGGACATGGCCATTCCTTTTGAAATAAAAAATACCGGTACATCGGCTATATTAGCCGCGTACCGGTATTTAGTGTATCGGGCCATCAGAAGTTCGACATACAGCCGAATTCAAATCAGTGGAAGAAGTGGCGCGTTCCTGTCAGATACATGGTGATGCCACGCTTTTGAGCCGCCTCGATGACTTCTTTGTCACGAATGGAGCCACCTGGCTGTACGATGGCCTTCACACCGGCATCGATCAGCGCCTCGGCACCATCGGCGAACGGGAAGAACGCATCGGAAGCGGCCACAGAGCCTCGCGCGCGGTTCGCACCGTCGGCCAAAGTGTTGGCACGTTCGACCGCCAAATGACAGGAGTCGACACGGTTGACCTGGCCCATACCGATACCTATCGTCGCCTGATCGTGGGCAAGAAGGATGGCATTGGATTTCACACAACGAATCGCACGCCACGCAAATTCCAAGTCCTTGAGCGTATCGGCGTCCGCAGCCTGACCGGAAACCAGCTTCCAGTTTGAAGGGTCATCACCGGATGCATCGATCCTATCGATGGACTGCACCAGGATGCCGCCGTCAATCTGACGGAACTGCATTTCAGTGTGTGGCCTTTGGGCGACTTTGAGGATGCGCAGGTTCTTCTTGTGCGCCTTAAGGAATGCAAGAGCCTCAGGCTCATAATCAGGGGCTACGATGACCTCGGTGAAAATCGGGCGGACATTCTGCGCCATCTCAAGGGTAATCGTTGAATTGGCCGCGATCACGCCACCATACGCGCTCATCGGATCGCAGGCATGCGCCTTGAGATGGGCCTGTGCAACGCTCTTGCCGATTGCAAGCCCGCAAGGATTGTTGTGCTTGCACACGGCAACGGCGATCTGCGGCGCGAAATCCCAGACCGCGCGCCAGGCGGCATCCGCGTCCACATAATTGTTGTAGCTCATCGGCTTGCCGCCGAGCTGCTGCGCATGGGCGAAGCCGGTCTGGTCCAGCACGTCGACGTACAGGCTGGCCTGCTGGTGCGGGTTTTCGCCGTAACGCAGCCCATGTGCATAGTTCCATGTACGGGTCAGCTGGGAGGGGGACATCTCGGTCTGATGGGTTTCCGGGGCCTGTTGCGTTTTCGATATCTCGTCTGAAATCGACGAATCCGTCGAAGAGACACCGGCAATGTTCGTCGGTTGGGGCCAATGGCTGCCGGTCCACTCGGCTATGGTGGCGTCGTAAGCAGCTGTGGTTGCGAAGGCCTTGGCGGCCAGCCAGCGACGTTCTTGAAGCGAGAATCCGGTACCATCAGCCACACGTTGCGCTGCAAGGGCGTAATCGGCAGGATCGGTGATTACGGCAACGCTGGCACTGTTCTTCGCGGCTCCACGGATCATGGAAGGCCCGCCGATGTCGATTTTCTCGATGACGTCGGATTCACCAGCTCCGGACCGCACAGTATCCGCAAAGGGATAGAGATTGACGATGACCATGTCGAAAGGCTTAATATTCAATGATTCAAGTTCTTCAGCCTGCGCGGGATTGGTCATATCGGCCAAAATACCCGCATGGATGTGGGGGTCGAGCGTCTTGACGCGTCCTCCAAGGCTTTCGGGGAAACCGGTGACCTCCTGTACTTCGGTCACGTTCACACCGAGTTCAAGAAGTCGTTTCGCGGTGGATCCGGTGGAAACGACTTCGGTTCCTGCCTTGACGAACGCCTCGGCAAGCCCTTCGATGCCGGTTTTGTCATAAACCGATACCAGGGCCCGTTTGACCATGCGATTGGTTGCTGTCATCTGTCTCTCCCTTTGTTGTGGCGGTACTATGGGATTTCCGTCTCATCTTCCGGTGCAAGACCGGTTGCTGATGACGAGACCGAAGAATTGGAAATATCAGGGACCGAAGTGTCGTTATCGGCATCACTGTGGCTGGCGCCCGTTTCGTTTTCACTCGTTTTCCCACGTGATCTCAGATATCCGAAGAACAGCCGCATCGCAAAAACCATCGCGACGACCACAACGGAAAGAAGCCATGCAAAGGAGAAACCAAGGGCGCTCGGCAAACAAACCACCCTGGAAGAAGCCGCCGAATCGACACCGACATGGGCCAGACGATGCTGACCCAAGGCTCCCGAAGAAAGGCCGAAAAGGATGTTCATCAGCAAAGCCATCAAGGCGCTGGTCAGGAAGAAGGAGAGAATCGGATACCAGAACTGAACGATGATTCTGCCGACGTTCACCGGCTCGCCCGGTTTTCCTGCCCCGATGGCAAAGCAACGTGGCAGGAACAATTCGGTGATACCGATCAGCAATCCGCAGACGAGGGGTATCGATATGAAACAGATACGAAGCATATCGTTGGAAACGGCCTGCGGGAATATCGCAAAGACAGGCACGGTGGGAAGCCCCGCTGCGTGATCGTTCCATAATGTAAACGACGCCAGATCTCCTATGGCAAATCCCGACCCGAACAACCATGAGACTGCCCACAGGCAAAGATTAGGCAACCACGCCAGAGTACAGATTGTGGTCATGATCCGTGAGCCGGTCTGCATGCTGGCCATGTGAAAGACGCGAAGCATCGCACTCTGATTGGTGACGATCCAAACAATCAAGGTGATAAGACCAATGGCGAAATAACCCAACAGCAGTGCGGCCGTATTGACGAAACCGAGTTTCACGCTGACGGCCAGACGCTCGGAAATGTTGTCACGAACGAATTGAACGCACCGTTTCATCAGTTGCGACTGCGGCAAGGCGCCACAAAAGAAACCGACCGTATATACAGTGGCCGTCTTAAGGATTATGAACCAGACAGGATCTTGGAGAATGACCGCGACGTTCTGCTCAAATATCCACATGATAGCTATCCACAGCAATAGGCCGGTGACATAGGCTTGGGGACTTCGGGAAAGCGTTTTGGTGAGCCAAGCAATCAGCCAGACAAGCAGAAACGTCAAAAGCAGGGGAACGATGCTCAATGTGATGGCCCCGGCCCGGAAACCTGCACCTTGGCTTAAAAGCACAATCGCCAATGTCAGGGCAACAGACTCGCTGGAGAGGGTTCCCCCGCCTTCTTCCATGGAGACGATCAGTAATGTCAGCGCCATGAATAACCCCAGGCACACCGTGAAGATCACAGATGCACCAAGAGCTGTAAGAATTCCTTTAAGCCATGGCCGCTGGTATTTGCTCATGCCTTGAAAGTACCGCCGTTCATGAGCTGGCGAACGAGCTGGGCGGCCTGCCCGGGGGTCTTGCCTACCGCAATACCCGCGGCTTCAAGGGCCTCCTTCTTGTCTTGGGCAGTACCTTTGCCTCCGGAGACGATGGCACCGGCATGGCCCATCTGTTTGCCTTCAGGCGCCGTAAAGCCTGCAATGTAGGCAACCACCGGTTTGCTCATATGCTGCTTGGCCCAAGCCGCTGCATCCTGTTCGGCGTTACCGCCGATTTCGCCGATCATGATAACGGCTTTGGTCGCTTCGTCGGCTTCGAATTGCTGCAACGCCTCGACCAGCGTCGTACCCACTATCGGGTCTCCTCCGACACCGATGCAGGCCGTGAAACCGATGTCCGAAAGCTCACCCATCAGCTGGTAGGTCAGGGTTCCCGATTTGGAGACCAGACCGAGCGGACCGGAAGAAACGATTCCGTCAGGAATGATGCCGAGATTGATGCCATGATCGGCAGAATCGTCGACCTTGGGAAGCTTTAAGAGACCGGGGCAATTGGGCCCTATGATCCTGATGCCCTTCTGCAACGCCAACTCGACGCAATAGGCCGTGTCGGCCACGGGGATGCCTTCGGTGATGACGACGATGAGACCAATACCGGCGTCGATGGCCTCCAACATCGCGCTTTTCGCAAAGCGCGGAGGAACGAAAATCACGCTTGCCTTGGCACCGGTGGCTTCTTTGGCTTCCCCACAAGTCGCGTAGACAGGGATGGCGATATCGCTGTCGGACGCTTCGACGTGAAACGCCACATTCTGGCCGGCTTTTCGAGGGTTCACCCCGCCGACGATATTCGTGCCCGCATTGAGCATACGCGAGGTATGGGTCATGCCTTGGTGACCGGTCATCCCTTGGACGATGACAGGGGCATCATCTTCAACGAACAATGTCATTTGGTGGCCTCCTTGGCAGCGGGCTTTGCCAGCCTTGCGGCCTCTTGTGCAGCCTCTTCCATGGTGCTGCTGACATGGATGTTGGGATTGTGCGCGTTCTCAAGAATCTTCAAACCAAGTTGTGCGGCATTGCCGTCGAAACGTACGACAATCGGCTTGGAGACATTCAGTGTCGTAAGGGCTTCGAGGATTCCATGCGCCACCTCATCGCAGGCCGTGATGCCGCCATAGACGTTGACGAACACCGATTCCACCTGCGGGTCGGACAGCACGATGGAAAGGCTCTCGCTCATGACCTCTGATGACGCCCCTCCCCCGATATCGAGGAAATTCGCGGGCTTGGCGCCGTTTCCTTGTTCCTCTCCGGCACCAGAGACGGCATCCAAGGAGCTCATCACAAGCCCTGCACCATTGCCTATGACACCGACCTCACCTTTCAGATGGACGTAATGCAACCCGTGCTCTTTCGCACGTTCTTCGAACATATCGGTATGCGTGGTGTCGGCAAATTGCTTCCATCCGTCATGGCGGAAGGCGGCATTGTCGTCCAACGATATTTTGGCGTCAAGGGCACAGAGCTTCTTGGAGGATTCATCATCGGGATCGCCGATCTTCGCCAAGGGATTGATTTCGACCAGTGTCGCGTCATTGTCCTTGAAGCATTTCCACATTTTGAGCAACACGTCAGCGGCCTGATCGACGTCGGCATGATAGAAACCGATCGATTCCGCCATTTTACGGGCAGCGTCGATGTCAAAATCCTCCAGAGCACTGATGTGCAGGCGTTTGACCGATTCCGGGTGCTCCCTTGCGATTTCCTCAACCTCGGTGCCGCCATTGGCTGTTGCCAACACATCGAAATCTCGGGAGGAACGATCGAGGGAAATGGAGACATAGTATTCATGGAGCACATTCTTGGCTTCAGCAACCAAAACGCCGTTCACCTTGTGTCCGCTGATGGTCATCGGCAGAATCTGTTCCGAGGAGAGGATAGCCTCATCCTGCGTCTTCGCGAGTTTCACCCCGCCTGCCTGTCCACGATGTCCGGCACGGACCTGCGCTTTGACGACACACGGATAACCGATTTCATCGGCGGCAACGGCCACTTCATGGGAATTCTGCGCGAATACGCCTTTTGGTATGTCGATGCCCTGTTGCGCAAGCAACTGCCTTGCCTGATATTCATAAAGATCCATAAAACCCTCTTATCGATTGATGCTGATTCAGCCCGTGCCTTCGCGTTCGGCGCTCTCTGTCAGGCAGGCATGGTCACCAAGGAGCTGATTGGCACATCGCCCAGATCGTTTCGTCCCGTAAGACCGATGAGTTCCATGACGAAGCTGAAACCGACAACTTGACCACCGGCCTTGGAAATAAGGTCTGCAGCTGCCTTGGCCGTACCACCTGTAGCAATCAAATCGTCGACAATCAGCACTTTGTCGCCAGGTTTTACCGCATCTTTTTCGATTTCGACCTTGGCCTCGCCGTATTCCAAAGAGTAGCTTTCTCCGATGGTCTCGGGAGGCAGTTTGCCGGCCTTGCGCACGGCGAGAAAACGCTTGCCCAGCAGCGCCGCAAGAGGAGGTCCGATCAGAAAACCACGGGCCTCCAAACCGGCGACATAGTCAAAGGAATCGGCGGGAACTGGCAGTGCCAATTCCAGTGCCTTCATCAGGATGGAGAATCCACGGGAATCCGCGAGAACCGGAATGAAATCACGGAACAGCACACCCTTTTTCGGAAAACCTGGAATCGTCCGGATGAGCGAGGCCATGTATTGCGCATCCTCTGCGCCGACCTTGCCGAGCTCTGTGATGGTGATATCCGATTGTGTCATGAGCAAGCCTTACTGCCTATTGGCCATTGATTACTGGATGTTGAGTCGATGTTAAAGGCATCAACCCGCAATTATGAATATGGAATTACTTGTCTTTTGGACTGTCCTCTTGTGTCGTGGCATCATCCTCGGAAGCGTCACCGGCATGTTCATCATCCGAATTCTGTTCCGCTTCGTTGGTGTTATCGTCACTGTCAAAAGGCTCCTGCGCCTGACCATCGACTTTCGTCGACTCGCTTGCGGTGTTGTCGACGTCCTCTGCATCATTTGCAGAATCCGCATCATCGGACACAATCGGGTTGCCGTCCTCGTCCACTTCATCATCGTCAATGAAAGCTGGACGTTCGTACTTCTTGCTGATGGCACGGAAGGTAAAACGAAGTTTCGAACCTTCGGAATCGATGACGATCTCTTCATACTTGGTATCGACGGAAACGACCTCGCCGATGATGCCGCCAATGGTCTGTACCAATTCGCCAGGCTGTAACGAGCTGCGGAAATCCTGGACCTTCTGCTGCTGTTGCTTGGACTTGCGCGATTGCCACCACATCAAAGCGACCATTGCGATAAGAAGGACGAAAATAAAAATTGTATTGCCACCAGTCACAGGTAACTCCAATCGGACGAAACGTTAATAACGGACTTGCTGAAGATGCCAAACTCTCTGATATCTACATACCTACCGTACCGGATTTTAGAATAACTTGTTGACATCATCTTTGGGGACGAGACCCAGATGTTGCCAGGCTTTTTCGGTCGCGACCCTTCCCTTCGGAGTACGGACCATGAATCCTTCACGCACCAGATACGGCTCGCAGACCGTTTCCACCGTTTCCGATTCCTCTCCGACCATCGCCGAAAGATTGTTGAGACCGACGGGCCCGCCGTCGAAATTCTTGACGATGGCATTGAGCACGGCCAAGTCAAGCCTATCGAGGCCTTCGGAATCGATCTGGTAGAGCTTGAGCGCGGCTTGGACGTCATCGGGCCCTATCTCATCGAGATCGTGGACGATCGCCCAGTCACGGACACGACGAAGCAGACGGTTGGCGATGCGGGGTGTGCCTCGGCTACGCAGGGAAAGCTGTCGCGCACTGCCCGCGGCGAGGTTGATACCGAGCACCCCCGCACTGCGTTCGATCAGCCGCTCCAGCTCCTCATGAGGATAGAAATCCAAATGGGCGGTAAAGCCGAAACGAGCACGCAGCGGCGAGGGCAGCATACCTTCACGCGTGGTGGCACCGATAACGGTGAAGCGAGGCAGGGTCAGCGGAATGGAGGAAGCTCCAGGCCCTTTGCCCACCATCACATCGACACGGAAATCCTCCATGGCAATGTAGAGCAGCTCTTCCGCAGGCCGAGGCAGACGGTGAATCTCATCGATGAAGAGGACCTCGCCTTCATCAAGGGAGCTCAGAATCGAGGCCAAATCGCCCGCATGCTGAATGGCTGGCCCTGATGTCACTCGAATCGGCACCTGCAGTTCGTTGGCCACAATCATCGCCAGCGTGGTCTTGCCGAGTCCCGGAGGGCCGGCGAGCAGAATGTGGTCCGGCGGTACGTCACGTTTTCTGGCAGCATCGAGAAAGAGCTGCAATTGGGCTTTCAACAGAGGCTGGCCGATGAAACCGTCAAGCGCCTTTGGGCGAAGTTCCTCATCGCTGACGGGCTCGTTGCCGATCGGCTCGGAGGAAATCATGCGCAACGATTGTTCGTCAGCCCCTATATTGGATTGTGATCCGTTGTTCTCTTCCATGATGATTTAGCGCCCCCGATCCAAGGATGTCAATGCCAGTTTCAGGACTTTGGGAATATCCGTATTGTCCAGCGGCGTCTTGATGTCGTTGTCTTTGCAAACCTTGGTGACCGCGCGAGCTGCATCGTTTTCCCGCCAGCCCAAGGAGACCAGGCCTTCGATGACTTCCGTGGTGCCGCTGTCGTATTGAGGCTCGGACGAGGCACGGCCGCTTTCGATCTCATCGAGATTGATGGATCCGCGCAGCTCGAGAATGATCTTCTGAGCGCCTTTTTTGCCAAGCCCCGGGGCCTTGGCCAGAGCCGCCGCATCCCCATCCATGACGGTTCTGGCAAGTTTTTCCGGCGGGAGCGTCGAAAGCAGTGAAAGAGCCACACGCGGCCCGATGCCGCTGACCTTCTGCAACTGCAGGAACATGCGTTTCGAGGATTGCGAAAGGAATCCATAGAGTGCAACAGCGTCCTGCGAGACATTGAGCGAGGTGAACACCTTGGCATCCTGGCCGGAATGCAGGGCCGAAAGCTCCGCGGCAGGCATACGCACTTCGAAACCGACGCCGTTGACATCGATCAGGGCGGCGTCGCCTCCGACGCTTTCCACCCTGCCGTTGAGCATTCCAATCATCTGTCACTCCCACTGCCGAGAAGTTCTGATCCGACTAAACAAAATTTACAATTGCAGACGAAGCGAAATCGAGGTTGGCAAAGTTTCCGATTACAACAGATAACCCGACATCTCAATTATTCGAACATCTGTTCGATAGCTTACATGCCCCTATCGACGCTATGGCGTTTCTTGGCATGCTGCTGGGCCTGCGCCCATTGGCGCTGGGCCAGAGTGAGATGCTGTTCGCGCTCCCCGCCTTGAAGCGCACCCGAGGGACGCAGCGCATGGCATATCGCCTGCGCCAAAGCATCGGCGGCATCGGCGGGTTCCGGAATCCTGTTGAGGTTCAGGATACGCGCGACCATACGTTCCACCTGGATCTTTTCGGCACGCCCGTTGCCGGTCACGGCCATCTTGGCTTCGGTCGGCGTGTGTAGGGCCACGGGGATGCCACGCTGCGCCGCAGCCAGCATCGCAAGTCCCGCCGCTTGAGCTGTTCCAAGAACCGTATTACGGTTCTCCTGTGCGAAGACGCGCTCGATGGACACGGTGTCGGGTGAGAAACGCTCGATCTTGGCGGCAAGACCGTTGTATATGGCCAGAAGCCGCAGATCCTGCGAGATATGCGGGTCGCTGCGTACGACGTCTACATGAACAAAAGAAAGCCGGCGCGATGCGTCGGCTTCGATCACACCGACCCCGCAGCGGGTGAGCCCGGGGTCGACGCCAAGGATGATCACAGCGAATTACTCCTCTGTATCCAACTGTTCCATGACCTCGTCGGAGGCGGTCCAATTGCTGTAGATGTTCTGCACATCGTCGAGGTCATCGAGGTTGTCGATAAGTTTGGAGACCTTCTGAGCATCCTCAAGGCCCAGGTCCACCTCGGTCTTGGGAAGCATGACCAGATCCGCCGAATCATAGTCGATGTCGGCCTTTTGCAAGGCCTCGCGCACCGCGACCATGTCTTCCGGACCGGTGATGACCGTGTAGACATCACCCTCGTCCTTGACGTCATCGGCACCGGCTTCGGCAGCGATTTCGAAAAGCTTGTCGTAATCGAGCCCTTCGGAAGGCACCACGATCTGGCCCTTGCGCTCGAAGTTGAAGCTCACGGAGCCGGAGGTGGCCAGAGAACCATTGCCCTTGGTCAGAGTGGAGCGCACTTCGGCGGCCGCGCGGTTGCGGTTGTCGGTGAGGCACTCGATGATCAGGCCGACGCCGGCTGGCGCATAGCCTTCATAGTTGATGGACTCGTAGTTGGCGGCACCGGCCTCGGCACCGGAACCACGCTTGACGGCACGCTTGATGTTGTCCGCCGGCATAGAGGCCTTCTTGGCCTTGACGATGGCGTCGTAAAGGGTCGGATTGCCGTCCGGATCGCCGCCGCCCAGACGGGCCGCGATCTCGATGTTCTTGATCAGTTTCGCGAACAGCTTGCCGCGCTTCGCGTCGATGGCGGCCTTCTTGTTTTTAGTGGTCGCCCACTTGGAATGCCCTGACATATTGCTCCTAGCAGGTATACGAATACGTTAAACGTAACAATTTTAAAGCGGTTTCACGACAATACACGTGCATAGACCTCCAAAACGCGGTCGGCCACTTCCGGCCAGTCATACCGTTTCGAGTGTTCAAAGCCCGTTCGGCGCAGATGTTGCCGACGTTGCGGATTGTCCAGCAGCGAAATTATCTGACGCGCGCAATCGTGCCCGTCGCCATTGGCGAACAAAGCCGCATCCTTGCCGTCTTGCGCAACGGCCGCAAAGGCCTCAAGGTCGCTGGAGACCACAGCGCACGATGCGGCCATGGCTTCAACCAGAACGATGCCGAAACTCTCTCCTCCTGTCTGCGGAGCCACGTAGACATCGAGCGATTTGTAGAACCGAGCCTTGTCCTGGTCGCTGATCCTTCCGAGGAATTCGAAGTGACCGACCAACGATCCGCTTGGGTCGATCTTGGCCAGTATTTTCAAAGCATCGCGCTGGCCGGTACCAGCACAAAGAAAACGTGCCGAAGGATAACGCTTTACGATGTCATACGCGGCACATGCGAAGACCGAGAACCCTTTTCGGCTTTCACCCATGCGTCCCAGAAAACCGATTGTCGGTGCAACCTTTGTCCCCTGCCAAGATTGTCTGGGCTTCGCATTGGCGAAAAACCCACGATTGATGCCGTTGGGAATGACGTCATATCGAATCTTGCGAGGCCCATAATGCTTCACCACATCCTTGGCTGCATCCGAGACGCAGATGCCTGCGGAAAGCGAAGACAGATATTGCCTTAGATATCCTTGGAAAACGCGCAATGCCAACGGATAGGGGTCGAACGCAGCATGGAAGGTGCCGACGAACGGCGGATGGTGAATCATCGTCAGCGGCTTGTGGCTCAACGACGGGGTCTCCGGCTCGTGCAGATGGACGATATCGAAATGGCCCTGTTTGACCCAACGACGGGTGCGTGGGCCGACGAAGCCGAAATAACTGAGACGCGCCACCGAACCGTTGTAGGGAATCGAAAACGAGGAATCGTTTGTCGTCACCCATAGCGGCATGTCCCTGGTGCGTCTTCCGGGCGCAAGCACCTCCACGGTATGCCCGCGTTTCATCAGTTCCTCCGCGAAATCACGGATGTGGAACTGAACGCCGCCAGGCGTCTCAAACGAATACGGGGAGATGATGCCGACATTCAGTTTTCTGCCATGAAGCGGGTCCGGACGCTCGGCAGTGCCTTCGTTTTCTACATAGGACATGATTCTTTATTCTGCCATAGATTCGGTATTTCGGAGTTTGATTCTCGTCTTATCATCATTGAGACAATAATCACATTCCATTTTTACCTGCGTGATCGCTGTTCTGGATTTGTCTGAGCTCGGCCATCACCTCATCGGGAACATCCTTAAGACGCGAAATATCGAGATCCTCGATGAAAATCGGCTGCAGCATGTGCCAATCCTCGGGATGCGCAGCAATATCACGGCTCCACACGTCCACCCATGCCTGACTGATGGCGTGAATGGCCTCTTCACGAGGCAGACCGCGGAACTGAGCGATATCGATCGGAGCGCTGAGATCGACGACGTAACCGTAGCCGATGCCCGCTTTGCGTCGTGCCTCGCCATGAAGCCTTTCACGGAACATATTGACCACGAACAGCGGCTTGCCGGTATCGAGAGCCAGCGTCGCCGGCCCCCGCGCCACCCTGATGGTGGAGCCGAAGGCATGCACAAATTCACCGTACCGGCTCAAATCACGGTCGGCAAGCAGAGGCACCAGTACGTGAGGCTTGGCCAGTGCCCCCTCCAGTTTCTCGATCAAGTGGGGCTGGCCGGTCAGCAGTACCGTGATGTCCATACGCTTGCGGATTTCGATGAAGACGTCAAGCAGTTTCTGGTTTTTGAGCCGTTCCGCGGTCACAGTTACCGGCGCGATAACATCCGCCGCGAGAAACCCTTCGTAATCCCAGTTACCTTGATGGCTGATGGCCATGGGCGCACTGCCGGGATTGTCGTGCACCAGTTCTTTGCAGATGGGCAGTCCCGGTCCGATCGGCCTGGCCCGGGCCAGCAGCCGTTCATCGCTCTGCCCGCCCACCGTCATCGCCTCTGCGAAATACGTGAAATAGGAGCGCATGCCCTTGTGGCTCGTCTTGCGCAGCATTGTTTGCGATACGCTTCCGTCACGTGATTCAAGGACATGACGCAGGTTGCGCTCAAGCTGCTGCACTCCCCCGATATGCAACAGCCAGCAGATATCGGCAGCACAGAGGAAAAGGCCACGAAGCAGTGGCTCGGGGATGATCCTTGGGTGTTTGGCAAGAAATACGAGAAAATTATCGAACATTGCGGTTATTGTCCTTCAGGCTTGATGGAGATGCGGCCATATTGCCCTGCCGCCGTCTCTGCAAACGAATCACATACCATGTTGTGTTCGTAACGTAACGCCGCGTCAAGACGGTACGCAAAAGCCTGTCCGGCAACCAAACGAGGTATCGCAAGACAGGCTTTGCACGTGGTTTCAGATTGCGCCGTCGGCTTTCATCTGCCGGCGTACTTCAAAGATGCGCTGGAAAACCGTGATGGTTCCCAGAACCGCGAGGATGAGGATAAACGCCAAAAGCCACAAAGGGCTGCCGAAGATGCCGGTCAGCAGCATGCCGATCAGAATGATCACCAAACGGTCGCTTCTGGTGGCAATGCCGTTCTTGGCCTCATATCCCACCGATTCGGCACGGGCACGGGCATACGAGGTCACGAACGAGGTCATGATCGCATACAATGCCGCACCGACTCCGAGGTAACTGACGATATCGGGTGCACTCGTTGTCGCCGGATTGTACCACCAGTCACGATGCAGGCAGAAGAAGATGATGACCGCGACCAAAACCGCCCAATCGGCAATGCGGTCGAGCGTCGAATCCAGGAAAGCTCCGAATTTGGTGCCTCCCGTGGTCAACGCCGCCACCGATCCGTCCAATGAATCGAACGCCGCAAGAATGGCCAGCAGTATGGAACCTGGGATGAGCCAGCCGGTGATTCCCGTGGCAATGGCCACGAGAATCGTACCGACTGCCCCGATAACGGTCACTGCGTTTGCCGTCAGACCCATCGCCACCAACAGTTTCGCTATCGGGGCGATGAGGCGTTTGAACGGCGGTCGTAGTTTCTCAAGCATGCTTCAGCTTTTCCTTGGGGCTTGGTTTCTTACTTCGTCGCTTCGGCGAAATCGTCGGCGTTGTTGACCTGGGCACGGGACTTGATGACCTTCAGGATGTCGGCCTTCGCCGTCTCGACCGGCACGCCGTTGAGCTGGCTGCCGTCGCGGAAGCGGAAGCTCACCGCGTTCTTGTTGACGTCATCCTCGCCGACGATCAGAGTGAAGGGAACCTTCGACTTCGAGGCATTGCGGATCTTCTTGCCGAAGCGGTCGTCGGAAGTGTCCATCTCGCAGCGCACGGTCTCCTGCGTCAGGGAATCGATGAACTTGCGCAGATGAGGCGCGAACTCGTCGGCCACAGGGATGCCCGTGACCTGAACCGGGGCCAGCCAGACCGGGAAGGCGCCTGCATAGTGCTCAAGCAGGATGGCGAAGAAGCGCTCGATGGAACCGAACAGGGCACGGTGGATCATCACCGGACGCTGGTGGGTGCCGTCCTTCGCGATGTACTCGAGCTTGAAGCGCTCAGGCAGGTTGAAATCGAGCTGGATGGTCGAGACCTGCCAGGTTCGGCCGATGGCGTCACGGGCCTGCACGGAGATCTTCGGTCCGTAGAAGGCGGCCCCGCCCGGATCGGCGACGAGCTCGAGCTTGGATTCCTCGGCGACCTCGCGCAGCGTCTCGGTGGCCTCGGTCCAGATCTCGTCGCTTCCCACAAACTTCTTCTCGTCCTTGGTGGAGAGCTCAAGGTAGAAGTCGTTCAGGCCGAAGTCCTTGAGGACCTTCAGCACGAAGTTGAGGATGGACTTCAACTCGCCCTTCATCTGCTCACGGGTGCAGTAGATGTGCGAATCATCCTGCGTCAAGCCGCGCACGCGGGTCAGACCGTGGACCTCGCCGCTCTTCTCGTAGCGGTAGACGGTGCCGAACTCGAAGAGACGCAGCGGCAGCTCCTTGTAGGAGCGCTGGCGGGACTTGAAGATGAGGTTGTGCATCGGGCAGTTCATCGGCTTCAGGTAGTAGTCGAAGCCCTGCTTGGTGACGTTGCCGTTCTCGTCGCTCTCCTCGTCGAGGTGCATCGGTGGGAACATGCCGTCCTTGTACCACTGCAGGTGGCCGCTGGTCTCGTAGAGGCCGCCCTTGGTGATGTGAGGGGTCTGCACGAAGCTGTATCCGGCCTTGCGATGCATCTCACGGGAGTAGTCCTCCATGGCGTTGATGATCGCACCGCCCTTCGGGTGGAAGACGGGCAGGCCGGGTCCGATCTCCTCCGGGAAGGAGAAGAGGTCCATTTCGGCTCCAAGCTTGCGGTGGTCGCGCTTGGCGGCCTCCTCCATACGGGTCTGATAGGCCTTCAGGTCTTCCTTGGAAGCCCAGGCCGTGCCATAGATACGCTGCATCGACGGGTTGTGCTCGTCACCGAGCCAGTAGGCGGCCGCGGTACGTTCCAGCTTGAAAGCCTTGATATAGCGAGTATTGGGCAGGTGTGGCCCTTGGCAGAGGTCCTTCCAGACGATGTTGCCGTCACGGTCGAGGTTGTCGTACATCGTGATCTCGCCCTGATTCGGCACCTCGGTGCCGACGGTTTCGTCGATGTCTTCCTTCTTCTTGCCGATGAGCTCAAGCTTGTAAGGCTGGTCGGCCTCTTCGGCCTTGGCCTCGTCCTCGGTGACCACACGACGGCGGAACGACTGTGAGGACTTGATGATGCGCTTCATGCGCTTGTCGATTTCCTTCAGGTCTTCGGGGGTGAAGGGCTTGTCAACGTCGAAATCATAGTAGAAGCCGTTTTCGATGGCCGGGCCGATGCCGAGCTTGGCATCCGGTCGAATCTCCTGAACGGCCTGCGCCATCACATGGGTGGCGGAGTGGCGCATAATCGCCAAACCGTCCTCGCTGTCCAAGGCAATGGGTTCGACGGTGTCGCCGTCATGAAGCGGGGTGTAAAGGTCACGAGGCTTGCCGTTGAGACGCACGGCGATGATGTTCTTGTCTTCGGCAAAGAGATCGGTGCCGGTCTGTGTGGCTTCCACCTCCTTTGCGCTTCCGTTGAGTGTGATGGAGATGGTTTGTTCAGCCATGGTATGGTGTCCTTTGCTTTCAGGGTCCGCGTTACTAGGGGCAGACCTGGACGGTAATTCAACAGTGCCAACAATATGAGAGCAGGCCGACATGGCTGCGAAAGCGATGCATCCACAAGGCCACTTACTGTGCGGGGTTTGGGGATATGCCTTGTTCGGGACGCTCCTTGGCCGCTCGGCCGTGTCTTACGCCCGAACAAGGCATATCCCCAAACCCCAATCAAGAATGATAAAAATATTCAGCATCCAGAAAGAAAAACATATAGCCCTTGACACTGTTAGAGAATTATAAGCGAATAAAAGAGCGGACAACGGGACTCGGACCCGCGGTCTCGACCTTGGCAAGGTCGCGCTTTACCAACTAAGCTATGTCCGCAAAAAGATTAGATACTAATCGTGGGTGATGCTGGAATCGAACCAGCGACCCCTTCCGTGTGAGGGAAGTGCGCTAACCGCTGCGCTAATCACCCGATTGTATTCATTTATGAAACAAAAACCGGAGTCTCCTCCGGTCCTTGTGGGCGATACAAGATTCGAACTTGTGACCCCTTCCGTGTCAGGGAAGTGCGCTAGCCTCTGCGCCAACCGCCCAGGTTGTCTTGGAATCAAAAAGCTTCCGCTTTCCTCTTCCGAGGTGGGTACGAGAGTCGAACTCGTCTATACGGCTTTGCAGGCCGCTGCCTAACCGATTGGCTAACCCACCGTAAGGTCGTTACAACTCTTCGGACCTAGAGCGGACAACGGGACTCGGACCCGCGCTCTCGACCTTGGCAAGGTCGCGCTTTACCAACTAAGCTATGTCCGCAAAGTCTCAGTGAATTCCTTCACCGAAGCACGAGAGATAACTATATATGGTCTTCGGCCATTTGACAAATGGCTGCGTGTCGCCCCGAAATATCAATATTTCTGCCGAATAATTGGTCACTTCCTTACCCCGTTCCACAATGTTTGTTTCTACTCTCGTAGATGAAACTCATTCACCGATGGCATAAGCCCTCAAATTTCAAGGTTTCTAGCAGTTAAATTAGAATTTATGACAACAGATGCGAAAACAGCGAAGCCGATCATGGTCTGCGCCTTCGAAGGATGGAACGACGCCAGCCAGGCAGCCACCAATGTAATCCGCCATCTCGTGGCCACCTACGAGTCACGTGAGATCAGACATATTCGCACCGACAGCTATTACGACCTGCAGTCCGCACGTCCGATGATCTGCCATATCACCGGTCAGGCACGCATCGTCTGGCCGCAGACGACCTTCTACGAAATCACGATTGCCCCGGAAACCCATATATACGCCCAGATAGCCCCGGAACCCAATTACCGGTGGATCGATTATTGCCGTCATTCCCTGCGTATCGCCGATGAACTGGATGTCAGCGAAATCGTGACCTTGGGATCGATGTTCGCCGACTGCCCGCACACCCGTCCACTGCCCATCGAAGAATCGGCGTTGCGGCGCGGAGAATCAAGCATCCGGGGGGGCGCGGTCAAGGATTCGCAGAGGCACAGCAAAGGCAGCAACCCTTACGACGGGCCGGTCGGCATCCCTACAGTACTCGACATGTTCGCCGAGCAGGAGGGGTTCAGCACCAATTCGATGTGGATCTCCGTACCGCAATACCTGGCCGGGGACGAATGCCCGCAAGGCACACTGCAGATATTGCAGAGGCTCTCGCAAATATTGGGCGTTCAGCTCAACACCGGAACACTGCCGCAGCAATCCGTGACCTGGAAGGCGCAGGCCGACGTCCTCGCCAATTGCAACGATGACCTGAAATTCTACATCCATCATCTCGAGGCCAAATACGACCTCGACCAGCAACTCGACAAGCTGGGCAACGGCATCGTCTCACGCGGTGACGAGATAGCTCAGGAAGCCGAGGAGTTCCTTTCACACATACAAGACTGAAAGTCTGCGCTAACAGATACTTCGATCACTGATAAAACAAGAACTCACGGGATCAAAACAACAGAAGGTGCCTGCCGATCGTCTATTCGGCAGGCACCTTCTGTTTGCTCGACGCAGCTTATTCAAACAGCATCGAACACACTCAAATCAGAGCGGCAATCGGTGCAATCGTTGATGTTACAGCCTCGGCAGTCGCGGGTGAGGCCTGAAGCACGCCGGCAATCAAAAGAATCGCGACCACGACGGCGATGATGATGCGGTAGATGGCGAACGCCCTGTACGAGAAGGTCGAAACGAATTTCAGAAACGCGATGATGACGAAATAACCGACAATAAAGCTGACCACCATCGCAGCCAACGTCGCACCCCAGCCCGGGAAATTCGGCTCGCTCTTGTAATCCCCGACAGCCTTGACGGCTTCCAGAATGCCGGAACCGAATACAGCGGGAATGGCCATGATAAAGCTCACTCGCACGGCATCCTCGCGCGTATAGCCCATCGCACGCCCAAAGGTAATGGTGCCGCCGGAACGGGAGACGCCGGGAATCAGCGCCAGCATCTGGCCGACGCCGAAAAGCAGGGCGTCCTTCCAATTCATCTCGCGAACGGTCTTGCGCTCGGGGAATCTTGCGTCGACGACCCACAAAAGGATACCGAACAGCAGAAGCACTGTCACCGTGATCCAAAGGTTGCGAAGCGTGGTTTCGATGGCTTTCTGAAAGAGGACGCCTGCGATGAGAATAGGAATGGTGCCGATGATGATGTACCAGCCGAACGTCGCGTCGCGGTCGCCTTTGCCGAGCCGGGATTTCCAATCCGTGCCGCGATGGCCGAACAGGCACGAGAACCAGTGCGAAAGAATCCTGACGATATCACGTCTGAAATACAAGATGACCGCAAGCTCTGTGCCGAGTTGGATGATGGCGGTGAACGCCGCGCCCGGGTCGGAATTGAGCATCAGTTCACCGACAATGCGGATATGTGCGCTGGAGGACACCGGAAGGTATTCGGTGAGCGCCTGGACCAGTCCCAGAACGATGGCTTGGAAGAAATTCATAATCCCTCTTTATGCGTGTCCCCGTCAGGAAGAGTCTTACTCGCATTCGTCAATACGGCGGGTAGCCTACGGGGTTCGTGTCTAACGTGTTCAGCCTACCCAATGTATCGGAACTCCGTGTGTCTCGACTGTGATTGTCTCACATCGCATACGCAATGGGAATACAGAACCGCACAAGAAAGTCCATTGCCCGATAAGCCGCGAACCAGAAAATCCGCTTTGCAAGTGCTGGTAGGATTCCTTTATGGCTACTGAAAGCAAAAGAAAGGTAGCATCATGGCAAAATACCGTAAAAGCAGGGCGTTCGCGCCAAAGGGATTCTTCGAGTGCGAAGGCAAAGGTCTCAAATGGCTGGGCGAGGCCCAATCACAGGGCGGACCGCGTGTGGTCGACGTCTATGGATGGGGAGACGGATGGCTCGACATCGAGCGGGTGAACTCCTGCTCTCCCACCCCCAAGGCGGCCCATGACTTCGGGGCCGCTCTTGCACATATGCACGACGCAGGCGCCGACTATTTCGGTTCCGCACCGGCCGGTTATGACGGAACATGCTATTTCGGCCCGCTGCAGGATCCGGTACCGATGGATACCGGCAAATGGACGAACCCCGTTGACTACTTGGGTGAGGGACGTCTGCTGCCCATGGTCAGACTCGGGGTCAAACGCGGTGAACTGAACGACAACGATCTGGAAATGACGCAGGAAGTCATCGATGTGCTGCCCGATCTGCTCGGGCCTGCCGCGCAAGACAAACCGGCACGGGTGCATGGCGATCTGTGGAGCGGCAATGTGATGTGGACCGACGATTCCGGGCAGAGCGAAGCCGTTCTGATCGATCCGGCCGCGCACGGCGGTCATCGAGAAGAGGATCTCGCGATGCTCAATCTTTTCGGCATGCCCTATTTGGACGAAATTCTCGACGGCTACGAATCAGCGCATCCCCTCAAAAAAGGGTTCCCCGATAGAATCACCATCTGGCAGCTCTACCCGATCGCCGGGCACTGCGTCTTCTTCGGTGGCGGCTATGTCAGCGAATACCGTGCCATGTGCCGTTCGCTGCTGTCCTGAAGACCATTCCTAAATCCTTATGCGAGAAGCGCTTTCGTCCAAGACCGTATCCGAGAGCGCTTCTCACTATCACCGTTGCAATACAATACTCTGAAAAGTGATGGATTCGTGTTTTTCAGTGAAGGGCGTCTTTGAGCTTATCGAAGAAGCCCTTTCTGTTTGCCGCCGGCCGTGAGCTTTGATTCACCTTGACGGCGTTTGCGTCGTGGCTTTTCGCGAATTGCTCGATGAGGTCGCGTTCGCCGTCACTGAGCTTGGTGGGAATATGGACGCTCACATGAGCTACCAGGTCACCGCGTTCTTCGGGCTTGCGCATCTTCGCCACGCCGATTCCCCTGATGGAAACGGTTTCCTCTGGCTGGCAGCCCTCCGGAATGCTGATGGTCTGCTTGCCGTCAAACGTATCGATATCGAGGTCGTGACCGAGCACGGCCCAACTCATCGGAATCTGTATCCAACAATGCAGATCGTCGCCTTCACGCGTGAACTGCTTGTCCGGCTTGATACGGATATCGATATAGAGGTCTCCCGCAGCGCCGCCGCCTTCGCCGACCTCGCCCTGATTGGCAAGGCGCAGGCGGGTATTGTCTTCGATCCCGGCCGGAACGGTGACACCGACCTCACGCGTAGTACGGATACGGCCATGGCCCTGGCAGGTCGGGCAGGGATGTTCGATGATGGTGCCGTGGCCTTCGCAACGCTCGCATTGCACCGTCGTCATCATCTGGCCAAGCATGGTCCGCCGGACTTGCTGGCGCACGCCCTGACCTCGACAATCCGGGCAGGTTACCGGGTTTTCACCGTTTGCCGTACCTTTGCCGCCGCATTTCTGGCACAGGCCGAACGTATTGATCTTCACATGCGCGGTTCCGCCGAACACCGCTGTCTTGAGATCGATGGAAGTGCTGGAAAGCGCGTCACGCCCAGGCTGGGTACGCGGAATCGGACCTTGCCCGCCGCCACCGAAGGCGTTGCCGAAGAACTGGCCGAAGATGTCGCCCATATCGCCGAAACCTGCGGAAGCGAAGCCTGAACCCGCATTCGGGTCGTTGGGATCAATACCGGAATCGTACATGCGACGTTTGTCTGGGTCGCTCAGCACATCGTAGGCGTTGTTGACTTCCTTGAATTTGTCCTCATACTGAGGACCCGCGATATCTGGATGGTATTTGCGGCTCATCTTGCGGTAAGCCTTCTTGATTTCCTCGTCGCTTGCGCCGCGCTCTACGCCCAATACTTCGTAATAGTCTGTTTCTGCCACTGAAATTCCTCGAATGTATGATTCTAACCGAATAATGTTTATGGTACGTTCTGCCAGTTATTGTTTCATAAGCCTTGGAATACTAAGCCGTCTCATCGCTGGCTATCAGATCCGTGAGGTATCTGGCCACGGCCCGCACCGCCGTGATCGTCGTCTCGTAATCCATATGCGTGGGACCGATGGAACCGACAAACGCCACGGGACGCGAAACCGATTCCTTACCTTCTTCCCCGTCAGAATCGTTATCGGCGTCCGACACCTCGTCCGTCTCGCTACGGCCGTAGCCGGAAGAAACCACAGAGGCGTGAATAAGCCCGGGCGTCCTGGTCTCGGAGCCGATGGCCACACCGACCTCGCTTTCCTCACTGAGATCACTCATCAGATGCATGAGAACGACCTGTTCTTCCAACGCGTCGAACAACGGCGCAAGGTCGGCGCGCGATTGTTTGTGGGCGAGCTGCGAAGTCCCGGCCATATACATCTGCCCGGTGCCTTCGTCGTGAGCCATGGATTCGACGGTTTTGGCAAGGCTCTCCCCCAGCGGACGTACTGAACCGTATTCAGGCGCTTTGATGATAGTGCGGATACGACGCGCGGCCTGCACCAGCGGCATATCCATGCATTGCGCATTGACGAGCCCGGAAAACCTGTTCAACGCGATGGCGTCAGGCAACTGCCTCAAGGTAAAGGTATGCTGAGCCACCGAACCTGAATCCGTGATGATGACGGTAAGCATGGTGGCGGCGTTCAACGGGACGATCTCTATATGTCGCAGCTTTGATTTCGACAGCGCCGGAGACGAGACCACCGCGACCTGCCCGGTGATATTGGCCAGGAGACGTGCAGCTCTCTGCAACGTGTCCGACAGGCTTACCGAACCGGAAAGAAACGTGGTGATTCCACGTCGTTGCGCTTGCGAGAGCGGGACAACCGAAGCGAGCCGATCGACAAAATAACGGTAACCACGTTCGGTGGGGATGCGTCCGGCCGAGGTATGGGGCTGAATCAGATATCCTTCTTCTTCCAAAGCCGACATGTCGTTTCGTATGGTCGCAGAGCTTACCCCCAGGTTGTGCGCCCGCGTCAAAGCCGTCGACCCGACCGGCTCCTGCGAACGGATGTAATCCTCGACCACGGCCCTCAGCACCAGCATGCGTCTCGACTGTGTCATCGGTCCTCCTTCCATGGTCGTTTCGACACTCAAAGCGATATCCAAATATTGATAAGTATATCAAAGTATTAGCACTCTTGGTTGGAGAGTGCTAATCGTTCCACTCTCAGGATATTCGGCCATATTGCAAGGTTTTGTTTACGTGAACGCTAACATAACAAAACATACCAAAGGTGTTCAAAACCTCACTTTTCGTCGGCTCTTAAAGTTAGCATGAAAGGGCAATGTGAGGGTGCTCTGCGGCGCGGAATAAGCCGCGTTTGCGGCATCCAGAATATTGGAAGGAAAGTATACACCTATGACCGATTTCACTTGGTCGGATTTGGACGAGCGCGCCGTCAAGATGGCGAAGGTGCTCTCCGCGGATGCGGTTGAGCGGGCTGGCAGCGGCCACCCAGGCTCTCCCATTTCCCTGGCTCCGATTGCCTACACACTTTATCAGCATTACATCAAGCACGATCCCAACGACCCCCACTGGGACGGCCGCGATCGTTTCATTCTCTCCGGTGGCCACGCCTCGCTGACTCAGTATGTTCAGCTTTATTTCGCCGGCTACGGTCTGACGCTTGACGACCTCAAGTACTTCCGCGGCGGCGCCGACACGCGCACCCCGGGCCATCCTGAAGTCGGCCTGACCCCCGGCCTTGAAATGACCACCGGCCCGCTCGGCCAGGGTCTCGCTTCCGCCGTCGGCTTCGCCTATGGCCAGCGCTTCGAGCGTGGCCTGCTCGATCCGAACGCCCCCGCCGGCACCTCGCCCTTCGACCACAAGGTCTGGGTCATCTGCGGCGAAGGCGACGTCGAGGAAGGCGTTTCTTCGGAAGCCTCTTCCCTCGCCGGAAACGAACGTCTCGGCAACCTCACCGTGATCTTCGATGCCAACCACATCCAGATCGAAGGCGACACCAAGCTCACCTTCTCCGAAGACATCCTCAAGCGTTATGAGGCTTACGGCTGGTACACCGACGAAGTCAGCTTCGTCCAGCCCGACGGTTCCTACAAGGAAGACACCGAGGCCCTGGCCGCGGCGCTCGACAAGGCCGAGAAAGTCACCGATCGCCCGAAGTTCATCAAGGTCGACACCCTGATGGCCTGGCCGACCCCCGGCAAGACCAACGACGAATCTGCGCACGGCTCCAAGCTCGGCGCCGAAGCCGTCGCCGGCCTCAAGAAGGTTCTCGGCTTCGACCCGTCAGTGGACTTCCCCGTTGACGAAGAGGCTCTGGCCCACGCCCGTAAGGTCGCCGACCGCGGCCTCGAGGCTCACAAGGAGTGGAACGAGAAGCTCGCCGCTTGGCGCAAGGCCAACCCCGAGCAGTCCAAGCTCTATGACCGCATCAAGGCCCACAAGCTGCCCGAAGGCTTCGACGAGGCCATCGACGAGCTCGAGAAGAGCTTCGCCGCCGGCGATCAGGCCGCGACCCGCAAGTCCTCCGGCCAGGTTTTGAACGCCATCGCCAAGGTCATGCCGGAACTGTGGGGCGGCTCCGCCGATCTCGCGGGCTCCAACAAGACCGACATCGACGGCGCTGAGACCTTCGGCCCCGAAGCCGACGAGACCCGCACCTGGCCCAAGGCCAACAAGTACGGCCGTCAGCTGCACTTCGGCGTGCGCGAGTTCGCCATGGGCGCCATCACCAACGGCATCCTACTGGGCAGCGACACCCGTCCCTACGGCGGCACGTTCTTCCAGTTCTCCGACTATGAGCGTCCGGCGGTCCGTCTCGCCGCGCTGATGAAGCTGCCGAACCTCTACATCTGGACTCACGATTCCGTGGCTCTCGGCGAAGATGGCCCGACCCACCAGCCGATCGAGCACCTGGCCGCCTTCCGCGCCATGCCTGACATGGAAGTCGTCCGCCCTGCCGACGAGTTCGAGACCGCCGAGGCCTACCGCTACTTCTTCGAGAAGAAGAACACCCTGCCGACCGCGATGATCCTGACCCGTCAGGGTGTGCCGACGCTTGCCGAAACCGCCGAAAAGGCGCATGACGGCGTTCGCAAGGGCGCTTACGTCCTGGTCGACACCGACGGAGAACCCGATGTCATCATCATGGCCACCGGTTCAGAAGTCCAGTGGGCCGTCGAAGGCGCCAAGACCCTCGCAGCCAAGGGCGTGAAGGCCCGCGTGGTTTCCTTCCCGTGCATGGAATGGTTCGAGGAACAGGATGAGGATTATAAGGAAGCCATCCTTCCGAAGTCCGTTCGTGCCCGCGTCTCCATCGAGGCCGGCATTGCCATGCCTTGGTACAAGTACCTCGGCAGCTGCGGCAAGCCGGTTTCCATCGAGCGCTTCGGCCTTCAGGGCGACGGTGCGCAGAACATGATCGACCTCGGCATCACCGCCGAGCATGTGGTCGAAGCCGCCGAAGCCTCCATCGAAGAGGCTCGCGCCTGAGGTCCTGACCTCAACAATGCATAAGCGATGCGGTTGTTTGCCAGATTTCGCAAGAGCCGCAAGTAGCCGCATCGCTTTGAAAAACAAAAACTTTCCAATACCGATATTGGAATAAGGAGATAAGAATATGACAGAAGCAACGCAGCGCACCAGCGATTCCGGTGTCTCGATCTGGCTCGATGACCTTGATCGTACGCGTATCACCTCCGGCAACCTGCAGGAGCTCATCAAGGACAAGAACGTCGTTGGCGTGACCACCAACCCGTCCATCTTCCAGAAGGCTCTGGCCCAGGTCGGCCCGTACGACGAACAGCTCAAGGAACTCGGCCGCATCAATGTCGAGGACGCCGTTCGCGAACTGACCACCACCGATGTGCGCAACGCCACCGATATCTTCCGTGAAGTCGCCGAGAAGACCGATTACGTCGACGGCCGCGTGTCCATCGAGGTCGATCCCCGTCTGGCCCACGACACCGAGAACACCGAGAAGCAGGCTGAGCTGCTCTGGAAGATGGTTGATCGTCCGAACGCGCTCATCAAGATCCCGGCAACCCTTGAAGGCCTGCCGGCCATCACCGCCACGCTCGCCAAGGGCATCTCCGTCAACGTGACGCTGATCTTCTCGCTCGAGCGCTATGAGCAGGTCATCGACGCCTACATCTCCGGTCTCGAGCAGGCCGCGAAGAACGGCCACGATCTGAAGCACATGGCTTCGGTCGCCTCCTTCTTCGTCTCCCGCGTCGACACCGCCGTGGATAAGCTGCTCGAAGCCAACGGCTCCGACGAAGCGAAGGCTCTGGAAGGCAAGGCCGCTGTGGCCAACGCCCGCCTTGCCTACAAGCTCTATGAGGAGAAGTTCGCTTCCGATCCTCGCTGGCCCGCACTCGAGGCCAAGGGCGCCAAGAAGCAGCGTCCGCTGTGGGCTTCCACCGGCACCAAGAACGCCGCCTATTCCGACTGCAAGTATGTCGACGAACTCGTCGCTCCTGACGTCGTCAACACGATGCCTGAAAAGACGCTGAACGCCCTCGCCGATCACGGTGATGGCAAGCCCAGCATCGCCGGCACCTATGAGGAGAGCCAGGCCATCATGGACAAGCTCGCCGCACTCGGCATCAACATCAAGGACGTCACCGACCAGCTCGAAGCCGACGGCGTCTCGAAGTTCATCGCCTCCTGGGATTCCGTGCTTTCCGACACGCAGGCCGGTATCGACCGCGTCAACGGCTGATTCCTTTTAAGGGTAGTCGCAGAACCCCGGAGATATACGTTATTGTGGACGCTCCTTGGCTGAGCCGTTAAACTGGAAGTCCAGCGGACTTCCAGTAGGCGAAGTGAGTGCGATATAAGAGCACGAAGGCAAAATCCATGATTTTGCTCGGCCATGTCTTACGCCACAACAACGCATATCTCCGGGGTTCTGCTTATGCCAAAGGAGACTCTTTCTGCCAGCGAATAAAAGAATATATTCAACCAAGCTTTGCGTCTGCGCATCACCTATCCGTCGGCCTGAGCTCATGTTAAAGAGCATCATAAACAAATAACCAACGCAGTGAAGGTCGGGAAATAACTGTTTCCTAATTTGACTTAGCTCTTCAATAGCTTCTTAGACCACTCAGCGAGGAGTGACTTTACGGCTTCGGGGTTGTCGACGTGGATGTTGTGACCGGCGGGATCGATGATTTTGTAGACGGCGTTCGGATAATGCGGGAGCAGGGCCTTTTGGTCTTCGTTGCCGACAATCTGGTCCTGTTGGCCGGTCACTATGAGCGTGGGACCATGGTAGGTACCCATACGTTGCTCGGGGTCTCCATCGAGCCAATAACGCTGCCCCAGTTTGGCGTTGGCATCACGATCACAGAGTTTGGTTCCGGGGAGGATATAGCGCTGGTAGCGACGCCAGGCGTCGAAAGACTGGTTAACGCCCATGGTGACGAAATCGATGACCTTGTCTTGTGGCAGGCTCTGGGTCAGCTGCGGGTTCGCGTCAGCAACGACGTGCTTGGCCAAACGACGATGCGACATCACCGGGTCGACTACGGGAGCGATTAGAGCCATACCGGCCACGCGTTTGGGCTCTCGGGAAAGAGTGTCACGTACCAGCGCTCCGCCCATGGAATTACCAAGAAGAGCAAAACGTTTATTATCACCGACCAATTCGTCGACGGTATCGAAGAACCAGTCCGCAAGCTCCGGTAATCCGCCAATTCCCGGCAATGCAGACGTCCGGCCATAGCCCGGCAGATCCATATAGATACGTTGTGTCCCTTCGGCAAACGCGTCATCGAGCATCATCAGCGAACGATGGTCGACACCCATGCCATGGGCGATGACGATGGGCAGCCCTTCCCCTTTGACAACCGTATACGCTTCAGGCTGCACAGCCATATCACTACTCCCCTTTTTACCTGCTAAAATCTTCGATCCAACGATACACCTTCACAAACCGGTCAAATCGAAGGCACAATCACAAAGCCATATTCAAAAAAGACCAAACCGCAGCACTCATAGATGTGCTTCAATCCATTGGGCCACACCGTCGTCGTTGTTCGACGGGCAGAGCTCATTGGCGATAGCCTTGACCTCGGGTTTAGCGTTGGCCACAGCGACACCGCAACCGGCATGTTGCAGCATGTCTATATCGATCAGGTCGTCGCCGAAGGCAATAGTATCGTTCATGGAAATATCAAAATGGCGACAGGCTTCACGCATCGCGTTGAGTTTCGTGGCTTTGGGATTCATCAGCAGCCAGAGCACATCCTCGGAAATAAGCAGCGACATATCTTTGGGTAGCAGGGACTTCAGCCGCTCTTTCTGCAAATCCGTGGGAAACATCATGATCTTGTCGGCCATGCCTTCGCGCAGATCGCTGAAATCAGTGCGTGTATACTGCTGATTCGGCCAGACTTCATGCAGATCGAAGTTCATATAACGGGTATCGTCGTATTCGATGCCCATCCGCAAATCGGGCATCTGCTCGAGCAGACTCTTGCAGATCTCAACGCAACGGGCTACAGAGACTCCGAAACGGAGGATGTTCGGATTGCCGACATTGCTGTTGTCGGCTACTTCCTGCACGCTCGAGTGCGCGCAATCGAGGTCGACCACGCCGCCGTTGTGATAGGCGCACGCCGAGGCGCCGATCCGATGGACGAGATCGAACGCTGTCAACGGCGGTCTGGCCGTCGCCACCATCACCACGTTGCCGGCTTTGCGTGCCGCGTCGAACGCCCGCTCGCTGCGTTCGGAAAGCCAACGCCCGTCGTAGTCGTCACCGCACAGCACGGTCAGGTCCAAATCGACCACCAGCAGCTTGCCGCCATGCGAAAGGTCAATATTCATAGTATTCGTTGCTTCCTCATAGCTCCGTCCAACAGTTTGAGATACAGAGCATCACCAAAACAAAAATGCGTTCCACGGTGATTCCATGAAACGCATTTACCTAAAAACTAGATAATCACTTGATCAGGTTGAACTTGGTCATCAGACCCAAAGCGATGATGATCGCTACCCAGAGCAGGGCAATGATAATCGTCCAACGGTTCAGGTTCTTTTCTGCGACACCGGAAGTACCTGCGTTCTGGGTCAGACCACCGCCGAACATATCGGAGAGGCCGCCTCCCTTGCCCTTGTGCATGAGAATCAGCAGCGTCAGCAGCACGCTGAAGACAACAAGGATAATTTGCAGAACCAGCTTGACGATTGCCATTGTCGACACAGTTGAACCTCCAGTTCGAAACACTAGTTAATAAGTATACCTCAAAGTACGGAAAACGTTCCATTCATCGCCGATGACGCTTCGTTGATTCAACGGGAAGACGTCACGGTTTTCAACGTGAGGCGGCAGATCTTCGAAAGCTCGTCCGCATCGAGCGAAGCGCCTCCGATGAGGAATCCGTCGACATCGGGCTGGCTGATCAGCTCGACGGCGTTCTTCGAATTCACCGAGCCGCCGTAAAGGATACGCACAACGTCCGAGACCTTGGAGCCGAACGTCTCGTGAAGGTTGCTGCGGATGGCCTTGGCTGCGTCCTGGGCGCTGGCCGGAGTCGCCACCAGCCCGGTGCCGATGGCCCAGACGGGTTCGTAGGCGATAATCAGCTTGGCGGCTTCCTCGTCGGAAAGATCGCGGGTGACGTCGTGGACCTGTCCGACCGCGAAATCGAGCTCGATGCCCTTGCGACGCTCCTCCATGCTCTCCCCCACGCACAGGATCGGCTGCATGCCGGCAGTCAATACCGCTCGTACCTGGTCGACGATATTGGCATCGTCCTCCGGATGGTACTTACGCCGTTCGGAATGACCGACGATGACGTATTTGCAGCCGAGCTGGGCCAGCATGTCGGCGTTGACGTCGCCGGTGAACGCCCCTTGGTTGGTCACCGAAACGGTCTGCGCGCCATAGTTGATCTTGAGCTTGTCGGCCTCGACCAGGACCTGTACGCTGCGGATCGAGGTGAACGTCGGCATCAACGCGACTTCCACGCGCTTGTAGTCGAAATGGGCGTCGCGCAGGAGCCACGCAAGTTTTTGCACGAAATACGTGGCTTCGAGATGATCGAAATTCATCTTCCAATTGCCAGCCACCAATGGAATACGTGCAGAGGACATTGCTTTCCTTCCCAACCACGGAATTACGGTTTATCTGCTCCAGGCCGCTGCAGCTACTCCCCGTATGAGGGTTGCAGCAGGCAAGTGCAAAACAAATGCGGACATACCGAATGGCATGTCCGCAAACATTCCTGTTAGTAGTGTAGCGCATCTCGGCTACTCAAGCCTCAACACACCGCACCGCTGACGGTTTCGAATCGATTACTCAAGCACCTTGAGGCCAGGCAGGGTCTTGCCTTCGAGGAACTCGAGGGAGGCGCCGCCGCCGGTGGAGATGTGCGAGAAGCCATCCTCCGGGAAGCCGAGGTTGCGCACCGCAGAGGCGGAGTCGCCGCCGCCGACGATGGTGAAGGCGCCCTTGGCCGTGGCATCGACCATGCCCTGGGCAACGGCCTTGGTGCCGGCCTGGAACTGCTCAACCTCGAACACGCCTGCGGGGCCGTTCCACACGACCGTCTTGGAGTCGACGATCTTGTCGTGGAAGAGCTTCTGGGTCTTCGGGCCGATGTCGAGGCCCATCATGTCGGACGGAATCTTGTCGGCGTCGACGGTCTGCGGGTTGACCGGAGTATTGCCGTCCGGGAAGCCCTTGTTGACCACGACATCGACGGGGAGAATGAGCTCCACGCCGTTCTTCTTGGCCTCGTCCATATAGCCCTTGACGGTCTCGATCTGGTCCTTCTCCAGCAGCGAGGTGCCGACTTCGTAGCCCTTGGCTGCGAGGAACGTGTAGGCCATGCCGCCGCCGATCAGGAGGCGGTCGGCCTTCTTCAGCAGGTTTTCGATGACGCCGAGCTTGTCGGAGACCTTCGAGCCGCCGAGCACGACGGTGAACGGACGCTCCGGGTTCTCGGTGGCGCGGGAGAGGGCCTTGACTTCCTTCTCGATGAGCTTGCCGGCTGCACTCGGCAGATCGGCGGCCACATCGTAGTCGGAGCCCTGTGCGCGGTGCACGACGCCGAAGCCGTCGGAGACGAAGACCTCGCCCAAAGCGGCGATCTTCTTGGCATACGCGGCGCGCTCGGCGTCGTCCTTGCTGGTCTCTTCGGGGTTGTAACGCACGTTCTGCAGCAGCACGACGTCGCCGTCCTTCATGGCGGCGACCTTGGCCTGAGCATCTTCACCATACGTATCGTTGGCCAGCGTCACGTCGACGCCGAGCAGCTCGCCCAGGCGCTTGGCGACCGGTGCCAGCGAAAGCTCCGGGACGACCTTGCCCTTCGGACGGCCGAGATGGGCCATCAGGATGACCTTCGCACCATCGGCACGCAGTTCCTTGATCGTCGGCAGCGCGGCGCGAATACGGCCGTCGTCGGTGATCGTGGTGCCCTTCAGCGGCACATTGAAATCAGCACGAACAAGAACCTTCTTGCCTTTCAGGTCCCCTAAATCCTTGAGTGTCCTCATTGGTATCCTTTCCTTGAAAATCGTTCCCGGCTCGAAAACTCGTTTCCGCCAGCCAGGCAAAAGCATATAGTTGTGACCTATGTCACTTGCAATGGTACAATCCTCGCCCAACAAGAAAGCAGTTTTTGGCAAGGATTGACCTGAAAATACCCTAGAATTTGTGAGCGCTCACATCATCTTCTTGCCAGACGAATCAAGCTATTTCAGATTGCATAAATGTCTCTTGGCGGCTGGTACCCACGAAGAAGTACGCCATCCAACACGACAAACCCACACTACTCGCTCTGTTGCTGTTCCCTAGCCTTTTTCGTCTTATTGGCCAGTTGCAGCAGACGACGGATACGCCCGGCGATGGCGTCCTTCGTGATCGGTGGGTTCGAAAGACGGCCGAGTTCTTCGAGACTGGCATCCGTATGCTGAAGCCTCAAGTCACCGGCAGCCTTCAAGTTTTCGGGAATATCGTCTCCGAGAATCGCAAACGCCTGCTTGACCTTCTGTGTGGCTTCCGCCGCGGCTTTCGCGCTACGACGCATGTTCGCATCATCGAAATTCGCAAGGCGATTGGCTTTGCCGCGAGCTTCACCGTCCGTGCGCTTGCCGGTCCATTCACGGGCTGAACGAGGTGCCCCCATCAGCATCAGCATGCGCTCGATGGAATCTGAGTCACGAAGTGTAATACGTTCGGAACTACGGACCTTCCTCGCTTGGGCTGAAATGCCGAGCCTGCGGGCGGCCCCCTGCAATGCCGTCACCGTCTCATGCGAAGGGCAGATGATTTCAAGATAGCTGGATTTGCCCGGATCAGAAATCATGCCGCGGGCGAGGAACGCACCACGCCAGGCCGCCTTGACCTGCGCGATATTGCCGCTGATGACCTCGGCCGGAAGCCCCTCGACCAGATGCATACGCCGATCAAGCAAACCCGTCTGCAAAGCCAAGGCGGTCGCCCCGCGTTCGACAAGCAGATCATAACGTTGCACAATGCCGTTCGGAGTCTGCCTGCTGATTTTGGTGACTTTGGCTTCACGCTGAAAATAATGTGCGATCGTTTGTCGCAACCATTCGGTCGCCTCAAGCGAATCGAACTGTGCTCGGATGACAGCCTTGTTGCCGACGGGACGCAGACCTCCCCCGAACCGCATCATCGTCGCGGCTTGCGCCATCTTCGCGGCCGGCAAATCCGTTTGTACGCTTGCCAACTCGCTTTTGACCTCGTTCAGAAGAGCCAAAGCCCAACCTCCTACTTCCCGTTCTTCATATAAGTGTAATTGGAGCATTAAACGGAGTCATCTCGCGCCATGCCACGGCTATCTGTGATAGCGAATGACTTGGACAAGAATCCACCGTTTTACATCCCTTTGCCTGTTTTATGTCAGTACCTTGATATCCAGATCAATCGTTCATTGAAAAATAATTGACGATCTCACCTAAGCTATTGTCGCTCATGACGATGCAACTCCCGTGCGGATACCGTGACACTCAGCCCATGAGCCCTGAATCGTTTCGCCAATTCATTGCTGATCGCAACGGAACGATGCTGCCCGCCGGTGCAGCCGACAGCAATTGTGACATAATGCTTATCTTCCTGAGCGTAACCCTTGATGGCCACCATGATGGCCTTCTCATAAGCGTCAATGAATTCTTTGGCTCGCTCGTCACAAAGAACATAATCGCTGACGGCCTGATCGTTGCCGTTGAGTTCACGCAAGCTTGGCACCCAATAGGGATTGGGTAGGAACCTGACGTCGGCGACGAAATCCGCGTCGAGCGGAATCCCGTATTTGAAACCGAAACTGAAGATGTGGACGGAAACGGTTTTTGCGCCGCTGCCAAGCAGAGCTTCGTAGAGTTTCGTCGAAAGCTGGTGGATGCTGAGCGCTGAAGTATCGATGACGGTATCGGCCCGTTCCTTGAGATTTTCAAGCAGCTCGCGTTCCTCGCGGATGCCGTCGATGAGACGGTTGCCATGCTGAAGCGGATGCGGGCGACGAACGGACTCGTAACGCTGCACCAGAACCTTGTCGCTGGCATCAAGGAAAAGGATGTGCGTGCGTACGCCCAGATCATCCAAATGGCTCAGAACAGCGGAAAGATCATCGAAATAGCTCCGTGAACGCACATCGATAACCGCCGCAAGCTTATGGACTTTGGAACCGGAGGAAGTCATCATGTCGACCAGAGGGATCAAAAGCTTTGGAGGAAGGTTGTCGACCACGTACCAGCCCATGTCCTCTACACAGTCGGCGGCATGCGAACGGCCGGCACCGCTCATGCCGGTGATGAGCATGACTTCGAATTGACTGGCGGGTTTGGGTTCGTTGTTTTTCGTTGTTGGTGAAACGGCCTTTCCCGTGTCGTTCACGTCGTTCACGTTTGTTGCAAGGGCCGTCTTTTCGGCCTTGTTTCCGGTGTCGTCCGGTCCTTGCGTTTCCGAAATCACAGTGCCTCCTGTAAGGCGCTTCTCATCGCCTGCTCAAAATCTGCCGTTCCTATGATATGCGCCCCTACCGTCATCAACCTCACCTGGGCTATAGCCTGATACAGCAGCATTTCCTCGCCGCCGATGGCCGTTCCGCCGTTGGCGCACCAGACCTGCATGAGTTTGGTGGGGCGGGGATCGTAGACGACGTCCAGGAGGGTGCCGCTTGAGAAGATGTCGGCAGAATCATCTAAGAAATCGGCCAATTCCTTGGCACTTTCGTCCGCCCCATGAGCAGGTATGGTGTTGATGACGATATCAGCCTGGACCAGATACTTCGACACCTGCGAAAGCGGCACCTGCTGATAGAACAGATTATCCTGCGACTTCGCCAGCCGTTGCATCGGGTCGTTTTCACGCTGGTGGCGGGCGCATACCGTCACATTGGCGATGCCACCTTTCCCGGGCACCGTGATTTCCGTACATGCCGCCAAAGCTGAAAGCGCGGTGTTGCCATTGCCGAGGATGACCGCTTTCGCTCCTGGATGCTCAGACTTTCCAACACTATTGTTATCAGACGTATCAGGAATGACGGCTGTCATTGATGTCTCAGACTGGGAATTATCGAATTTAGGATTCCGAGATTCAGTCTTCTTTTCCTCGAACAGTTGCCAACAATGAGAAAGTGCTTTTACGATGCCTTCGACATCGGTGTTGTACAGTTTGATATCCGGTTTATCGGTACCCTTGTTCCATGAAAAGATGGCGGTATTGGCCACATGAAGCCTGCGCGACCAAGTATCTGCCGGAGTTCCATAAGGTTGAATCGTGCGTTTCAGCGGCATGGTCAGGCTCAAACCGGCCCATGAAGGATCTAGGCTCTTGAGGAAACCGTCAAGGTCTTCTTCACCGACCTCAACACGGTCGTAGTACCAATCGCCGAGACCCAGAGCCTTATAGGCTGCGTTGTGCAGCACCGGCGAAAGCGAATGTGCGATCGGCTTTCCTAGAACCGCACAGCGATGCTTGATTTCATTGGCCATTGGTTGACGCTTTCTCTCTCTGCATTTACTTTCCCGCTATTACCGGCAAATACCAACGAATAATGACAACTGCATGGCCTTCGCAGACAAACCGGAAAACATAAAGAATTAAGGAACCACACCATGAACCGATTCTCTATCGAATTTGCAACCTGTACAAGCGTGATCAAGCGAAATTTGTCACTCTAACACCCCATTTTGATCGATTAAATCCATGAGGGCATCACAAGTCAAAGGAGTCTTCGCATTTGACGTTGGTGATGAAATAGCGGCGTCATTTATGTACGTGATACCTTCACTAATATCACCGTGCTTGAAAGGATGTATCATCCATATCCGATCAGAAGTCATTTCTAATTCAATCGGGCTACCATGGCATGTTACTTCCATGAGAACCGAATCTTCATCCGCAATAGTAGTATCTCCGGGCTTTGCACTCTGAGGCTCAATATTCTCCTCATGAAGTTTATTCAGCCCGATATACCCGGTTTTTACATTTATTTTATAGCCTTTGCCCAGTGCCGTTTTCTTCGCATAAGCTGTTAACTCCGCAACCGTCTTTGGAGGTCCAGCTTTCTTCGGCGAATTTGCCGTCTTTGGCGATTTGCCTTTGCCGGCCTCAGCCCCAGCAGAGACCGAAGTAGTGTTGCTCGGTGCCTGCGGTGAGTTTCTATGACTGAGAGTAATCAATACTCCAATAAGGACGACCACTGTAACCAATACAATGATGACATCGACAACTTTCTTGGATACTCCAGCGCCGGCAGACACTGCGGATTGAGTGCTTGTTTCGGCATGAGGCAACTCTTCAGGTTGCCGAACAGTTGACATCGCAGCATCATTCACCGTTGCGCCAACTTCGGGAACCGGCCGCGATTGCTGTTTCGGCAAGGGCACAGGCGGAATCGGCTGTTGCCCAGAATAATCATTCGACTGAGGACCAGATGCCATTTGCGGCACCTGATTGGAATTTGAAGATTGACCAGACACTGATGGCGACGAGACGACTGACGACAATCTCATTCCACAATTCGGGCAAAAGGCACTCTCATCATTGACATTCGAACCACACCGTGCACATTTCATAATATGATCTCATTCATACAAATATGAGCTATTTCTTATTAGTCATCATCTCTGTATGAATCACTCCCTTCCACAAATATAAAATCAGAAACACATGACATGGCTATTGCTTTATTAGTCAATATAAAGATAGTGTCTAACGTTTTTCACAGAAACCAAGACTGTTCTACACGCATAGGTTTGAGTCCCGATTGCAACAGACAAGACATGCCCATCAGCCGAATAACGTGAGACAACGGAATTTAAATCACCAACAGGAATGAATCTGGCCAGCTCCTCAGTGGAACGAAACTTATGCACTCACCTCACACGACCGCGATACAGATACCGTAGATTTCCTCTCCACACCACTTCGCTGGTCACTTGCCGGTATCGTTCTTTTCATCCAGGTGCAAAGCGTTATAGATGGATTCGGCTTTCCGTTCGCCGATACCATTGACGGACTGGAGTTCTTCGACGGTTGCGGCACGGATACCCTTTACCGAGCCGAAGGCACGCAGCAGCTTTTTCTGGTAGCTTTCGCCGATGCCTGGGATGTTGTCGAGCGCAGAACGTAGGGCACCTTTGCGGCGGGACTTGCGGTGATAGGTGATGGCGAACCGGTGGGATTCGTCGCGCACGCGCTGCAGCAGGTACATGCCCTCGGACTGCCGTTTGAGGATGAGCGGGTAGTCCTCCCCGGGTATCCAGACCTCTTCAAGTCTCTTGGCCAAACCGCAGACCGCCACGTCATTCACACCGCAGTCTTTCAGGGCTTTGACGGCAATCTCCACCTGGGGCTTGCCGCCATCCACCACGATGAGGTTGGGTTTGTAGGCGAAATGACGAGGATGAGTGTCTTGCTGAACGACAGCATCCGCACTGGTCAGACCCGCTGCTTCGGAATTTACATCTTGTTTGATGGCATTTTGGTCATCACCGTTGCCGCTGATTTGTGATTCCTGTGACCGGTTTCTCGAAGTCGATCTGGCCGACACTTTGGCATCCTGCCGGGAACCTGTGGCAACGGCATGAGCATCACTCCCCTCACCGGTCTGAGACGGCTGACCAGATGATGCCGCGACCGCTTGCGCCTGCTGCCGCGCCTGCTCAACACGTTTCTCGTTGTCGATGCTTTCGCCGGTGTCGCCGGCAATGTTGCCGTGGCGGAACCTGCGGGTGAGGGTCTCGTACATGGCGCTCAGATCGTCAAGCGCACCCTTGCCGTCCTTACCGCGTATGGCGAAACGACGGTATTCGGATTTCTTGGCTATGGCATCCTCGAAGACGACCATGGAAGCGACCTGGTAGATGCCACCGATGGTGTTGGAGATATCGTAGCCTTCGATGCGCAACGGCGAATCGGGAAGCCCCAGCGCCTTGGCCACGTCGTTCATCGCCTGCGTTCGAGCACCGATATCGCTGATACGGCTCATTTTGCTGCGTTGTAGCGCCTGTTTGGCATTGGCATCGGCACGGTCCATCAGCGCCTTCTTCTCGCCACGACTGGGCACGCGGATGGTGACGGCCGAACCGCGCAGACCGCTCAGCCATTCCTCAAGTTCGCCACGGCGGGACGGCTCAATCGGAACCAACACCTCACGCGGAATCGGCGAGATGGGAGCCAGCAAATCGCTACGTCCGGTCTGCATCTGACGTTCCCGGCGGGTCCGGGTCGCCTGAGCACGCGAAAGACTGTCGGTGGCGGTGATGCTTTGGGTCGCTCCCAAAGCATCACGGCGTTCGACGATGTCGATGGCGCTATCCGCAGATACGGGGACCGATGCCGGGCCGTCATGGTCAGGATCTGCGGAATCCTTGGCAACATCGCTGTCTTGTTCCAGCAATTCCTCGCCGTTGCTGGGAAGGTTCAACGGAACATTGGCCTGGCTCTCCGTCTCTTCCATCATGTCGGAATAGACCTGCGTGATCAGGTCGGCGATGAGGTCGGCATCGTCGATGTCTTCGACCCGCTTGACGCTCCAGTTGCGTTCGCCGCGAATGGAACCGGAACGCACGAAGAACGCGTGGATAGAGGCTTCCAGTTCATCGGATTCCATGCCGAACACGTCGGCGTCCACATCCGAATCGAAGACGACCGCATTCTGCTCGGACATAGTCTTGAGCATCGAAATCTGGTCGCGCAGGCGCGCCGCCTTCTCGAATTCCATATCATTGCTGGCCTGTTTCATCTCACGTGTCAACCCGGCGATGAACGTGGTGCCGTAGCGGCCGGTGAGCACGCCGACCAGCCGCTCGCACATACGGCGATGGTCCTTTGCGCTGATCCTGCTAACGCACGGCGCCGAACATTTTCCGATGGATGCCAGCAGACACGGTCGGTCGGTCAGCTTGGCACGGTTGAAGACGGTTTTCGTACAGGTCCGTACCGGAAACGCCTTGAGCAGCTTGTCAAGGCTGTGGCGCAAATCCCATGCCTTGACGTATGGGCCGAAATATCGGGTGTCACGGCGCTTGCGGTTGCGGGTCACCCACACTCTCGGATATTTCTCGCCCAGGGAGACGGCCAGGTATGGGTAGGTCTTGTCGTCGCGGAAGACGACGTTGAATCGCGGGTCGAATTCCTTGATCCATGTGTATTCGAGCGTGAGCGCCTCGAGCTCGGTGGCGACCACCGTCCATTCAAGGCTTCGAGCGGTGAGCACCATGTTCTGCGTGCGCGGGTGCAATTCGCTCAGCGGCTGGAAATAGAAGGTGAGCCGGTTACGCAGGTTCTTGGCCTTGCCGACGTAGATGACCCTGCCATCACCGTCACGCCATTTGTAGACGCCCGGATCGGTGGGGATGTCACCGGTGGCGGGGCGGAACAGATCGCGGGTGTCGCCCAGCAGACGCTTCGGTTTGCCGGCATCCGCCTGCGCCGTCTTGCGCCAAGCGCCCTCGTCGCGTCGCTCTTCCATAAGGATTCATCCCCTTCCTTTTCTTATGGTTGGCCGCTGTCGCATCCGGCGACAGGCTGTGTCAGTGCCTCAGCATGGGGCCGAGATACTTGCCGGTCCAGCTCTTTTCGCATTTGGCCACATGTTCCGGCGTGCCCTGGGTGACGATGGTGCCGCCGCCGTCGCCGCCTTCGGGGCCGAGATCGATGATCCAGTCGGCGCATTTGACCACGTCGAGGTTGTGCTCGATGACGATGACCGTGTTGCCCTTGTCGACCAGACCTTGCAGGACCTGCAACAGCTTGCGTACGTCCTCGAAATGCAGACCGGTGGTCGGCTCATCCAGGATGTAGACTGTACGGCCGGTGGAGCGGCGCTGCAACTCGGTGGCGAGCTTGACGCGCTGCGATTCACCGCCGGAAAGCGTAGTGGCGGGCTGGCCCAGGCGGATATAGCCCAGGCCGACATCGACCAAGGTGTCGAGATAGCGGGAGATGCCGGTATACGCCTTGAAGAAATCGGCCGCTTCGGAGATGGGCATGTTGAGCACGTCGGCGACGGATTTGCCGTTGTATTTCACTTCGAGGGTTTCGCGATTATAACGCTGGCCGTGGCATTCCTCGCATTGCACATAGACGTCGGGCAGGAAGTTCATTTCGATCTTGATGGTGCCGTCGCCGTGACAGGCTTCACACCGTCCGCCTTTGACATTGAACGAGAACCGGCCGGGGCCATAACCGCGGACCTGGGCTTCGGGCGTCTTGGCAAAGAGCTGGCGGATCTTGTCCCATACACCCGTATAGGTGGCCGGGTTGCTGCGCGGCGTGCGGCCGATCGGGTTCTGGTCGACGTGGATGACCTTGTCGCACTGCTCGATGCCTTCGACGCGCGTGTGCTTGCCCGGCACGATGCGTGCGCCGTTGAGCTTGTCGGCCAAGGAGGGATACAGGATCGAATTGATCAACGTCGACTTGCCGGAACCGGAGACTCCGGTGATGCAGGTCATCACGCCAAGAGGAATGGATACATTGATGTTTTTGAGGTTGTTCTCACGTGCGCCGACAACCTTGAGCTGCCGATCCCGGTCGGTTTTGCGACGTTTCTTCGGCACTTCAATCTCGCGTCTGCCGGCGATATAGTCACCAGTGATGGAGCGTGGGGCGTCGACGACATGAGCCGCAGGCCCTGAATAGACGACTTCCCCGCCCTTCTCGCCGGCTCCGGGGCCGATGTCCACCAGCCAGTCAGCCTTTTCGATGGTCTCCTGATCATGCTCGACGACAATCAGCGTATTGCCGAGGTCACGCAGATGATGCAGTGTCTTGATCAGGCGTTCGTTGTCGCGCTGGTGCAGGCCGATGGACGGCTCGTCGAGCACGTACATCACGCCGACCAAGCCGCTGCCGATCTGCGTGGCGAGCCTGATGCGCTGCGCCTCTCCGCCGGAAAGCGTTTTGGCGGCACGCGAAAGGGTCAGATAGTTGAGCCCGACATCGTTCATGAACCCGAGACGCGCACGAATCTCCTTCAAGACCTCACCGGCAATGACGGCCGCCGAGCCCTCAAGACGAAGCGAGCGAACCCATTTGAGGCTGCGTTCGACTGGCATATCGCAGACGTCGGCAATGGACTTGCCGTCGACGGTGACCGACAGCACTTCCGGACGCAGACGCTTGCCCTGGCAGGTCTGGCACGGCACCTCACGCATATAGGACTCGTAATACAGCTTCATCTGATCGGAGTCCGTTTCGTCATGGCGACGCATGAGCGTACGCACCACGCCTTCGAAACCGGTGCTGTATTCGCGCAGACGCCCCCAACGGTTGCGGTAGGAGACCTTGACCTTGAAATCATGGCCGTACATGATGGCATGCTGAATCTTCTTGGGCAGGTCTTTCCAAGGGGTGTCGAGGCTGAAGCCCATCTCCTCGGCAAGACCTTCGAGGACGTGACGATAGTATTCGCCGGTGCCCTTGGTCATGCCCCACGGTTCGATGGCGTTCTCGTTAAGCGATTTGCTCGGATCGGGAATGACCAGTTCAGGATCGATCTCCAATTTGTAGCCGATGCCGTCGCATTCCGGGCAGGCGCCATACGGGGCGTTGAAGGAGAAGGTGCGCGGCTCGATCTCGTCAAGCTCAAGCTGATGGCCGTTCGGGCAGGAACGCTTCTCGCTGAACGGCTCGCGACGATTCGGATCCTTTTCATCCAGATCGACGTAATCGATGACCACGATGCCTTTGGCCAGTCTCAGCGCGGTTTCTATGGAATCGGTGAGACGCTGGCGGATGCCGTCCTTGATGACCAGACGGTCGACCACGACTTCGATGGTGTGCTTCTTCTGCTTGGTCAGCTTGATGTCGTCGGAAAGCTGACGCATCTCGCCATCGATCAACGCACGCGAGTAACCGTCGCCACGCAACAGCTCAAGCAGGTCTTCAAATTCGCCCTTGCGGCCGCGTACGACCGGTGCCAGAATCTGGAAACGTGTCCGCTCCGGCTTCTTCATCAAAATATCGACCATCTGCTGTGGCGTCTGGGCGCTGACGACCTCGCCGCAGACCGGGCAGTGCGGGATGCCGGTGCGGGAAAACAACAGACGCAGGTAATCGTAGATCTCCGTGATGGTGCCGACGGTGGAACGCGGGTTGCGGTTCGTGGTCTTCTGATCGATGGAAACGGCCGGGCTCAGGCCCTCGATAAAATCGACGTCCGGCTTGTCCATCTGCCCCAGGAACTGGCGGGCGTAGGCGCTGAGCGATTCCACATAACGGCGCTGGCCTTCGGCAAACAACGTATCGAACGCCAACGAGGACTTGCCGGAGCCGGAAAGCCCGGTGAACACCACCATACGGCTGCGCGGGATGGCGAGGTCGACGTTCTTCAGGTTATGCTCGCGAGCGCCCTGGATCGTGATCTTCAGATCGCTGGGAATGTGCGAGATATCCGCCACGAGCGAATTCCCGGTCTTCTTGAGCGGTGCTTTCGCGATCTCCTGGGACAGGAACGAGTCGCTGTCCATCAGCTTGCGCGCGACCACACTTGCCGACGAATTGTCGGTTTCCCCTGATTGATGCGCCGTTGATGCTGTTGCCAATGCTTACCTCCGCTTGATGCCGAATGCTCCACTGTAGATTAACCCATCATAGTGGACGGTTCGAACAATTGTTCGACTATCTATGAAGTCGGTTCGATCCCCGATATATCCTCAGATGCCAGAAGGTGCAATAAAGCGGTATTTTCATGACTCGTTATCGACAATCCACGTTTACGCCGTTATCTCGATTACACCATATCGCCTTTTCTCTTCATGAAAAGCATACGTGTCGCTATGATGGCATGTTGGTATATTTCGCCGTAATTCGGTAACAGCAACAGGACAGGTAATAAGGTATGGCAATCGAGGCGCAAGGGCTGGAAATTCAGATCGGGGCACGGACGCTGCTCAATCCCACTGATTTTCACGTGAGCAAAGGCGACAAGATCGGCTTGGTCGGGCGTAACGGCGCCGGCAAGACCACCCTCACGCGCACCATCACCGGCGACCTGCTGCCCACGGCCGGCAAGGTACGCGTTTCCGGCAAGCTCGGCTACCTGCCGCAGGACACCCACGCCGACGACCCCGAGCAGAGCGCGCTCGACCGGATGATGAGCGCGCGCGACATCGCCAGCATCATCAAACGTATGCGCAAGGCCGAAAAGGAAATGACCAACGAGAACCCGAAGGTCATTCAAAAGGCGATGGACAAGTACGACAAGGCCATGCAGGCGTTCGACAAGGCCGGCGGCTACGCAGCGCAGTCCGAGGCGATCTCGATGGCCGCGAGCCTGGGACTTCCCAACGAGACGATGCAACAGCCGATCGGCACGCTTTCCGGCGGTCAGAAGCGGCGCATCGAGCTGGCCCGTATCCTGTTCTCTGACGCCGACACCTTGATTCTCGACGAACCGACCAACCATTTGGACGCCGATTCCATCGAATGGCTGCGCGGCTATCTCAAGCGTTTCGAGGGCGGGTTCCTCGTCATCTCCCATTCCACGGAACTGCTGGACGAGGTGGTGAACAAAGTCTGGCATCTGGACGCGCAGACCGCACAGATCGATATGTATTCGCTGAGTTGGAAGGCCTATTTGAAGCAACGTGTGGTGGACGAGGAGCGTCGCCGCCGCGAGCGCGAGGTGGCCGAGAAAAAGGCCGCACGCCTGATGAAGCAGGGAATCCGTTTGCACGCCAAGGCCACCAAGGCCGTCGCCGCGCAGAACATGATGCGTCGCGCCGAACGGCTTTTGAGCGAGACCAGCGAGGCGGAACGGCAGGAGAAGGTCGCCGACATCCGCTTCCCCGAACCTGCCCCTTGCGGCAAGACGCCGATCATGGCGAAGGAGATCTCCAAGGCCTTCGGCTCCAACATTGTCTTCACCGGCATCGACCTGGCCATTGACAAGGGCTCGCGCGTGGTCATTCTGGGTTACAACGGCGCCGGCAAGACCACGACGCTGCGTATCCTGGCCGGCGAGGACAAGCCCGACACCGGCGAGGTCGTCTACGGCCACGGCTGCAAGATCGGCTATTTCGCCCAGGAGCACGACACTCTGGAAATGGACGCGACCGTGCTCGAGAACCTGCAGCACGTCGCCCCCGACCTTGACGACACCCACGCCCGTTCCATCCTCGGCAGCTTCCTCTTCTCCGGCGACGACGCGTTCAAGCCGGCCAGGGTGCTTTCCGGCGGCGAACAGACCAGACTTGCCCTGGCCACGTTGGTGACCTCGCGCGCCAATGTGCTGCTCTTGGACGAGCCGACCAACAACCTCGACCCGGTTTCGCGCGACGAGATCCTCAAGGCCATCGCCAAGTACGAGGGCGCCATCATCCTCGTGACCCACGACGAGGGTGCGGTCAAGGCGCTCAACCCCGAGCGGGTGCTGCTGATGCCCGACGGCGACGAGGACCTGTGGAGCGACGATTATCTGGATCTGGTGGCCGAGGAGTAGGTATCGTGGCCAAGCTGGGGTAACATCGAACCAGACATGGGCGGACACAGGAGGTCGGCGATGGACGAGGTAACGATGACGGAACTGATGCGCAAATCGATGCTGCAACGGCGGGCCTACAGTGTCGAAACGGTACGAGGCATGGAAAAGCCCCTACTGGATCGAGGCGTTCCGCTGATGCGTATGGCCGCCTCGGCTGCCGCAAGGGTCACCGCCGAACTGCTTGACGACCATGATATCGACATTGACGAAGCGAAAGTCGTGCTGCTGGCCGGTGCCGGAGATAACGGTGGTGACGGCCTGTTCGCGGCTGCGCAGCTGGCTCGCTCAGGTGCCCAGGTCACCGCAATCGCGGTCGGTAAATCACTGCATTTGCAAGGACTGCTGGCCTTCACCCGCAGCGGCGGAAGGCTGCTGATCATCAATCCGGAAGCGGATATTCCAGGGGTTTCCTCCGGTTTTGGCGCAGGCGAGGCCGGAGAACGGCTGCAAGCGGCAATCGAACTGGCACGGCAGGCCGACGTCGTGCTTGACGCCATGACCGGTATCGGCGTGCACGGCGCTCTGCGCGGGCCTGCCGCAACGATGGCGAGCATGCTTCATCCCGCCCGCGAGGATGGTACAGATCCGGAGAAACCGCCGTTCGTCGCTGATACCGAACAGGAACAGAGGCCGCTTGTGGTCGCCATCGATACGCCTTCAGGAATCGGCGTCGACGATGGAACCCTGCCTGGCAGCTATATTCCCGCTGACGTCACGGTGATGTTCGGCGCGATGAAACCCTGTGCGATGCTGCCTCCTGCAAGTTTCGCCTGCGGACGCGTCATGTTGGTCGATTTCGGCTTCGACATCACACACGCCGTTCCGGCCGTCTCTTCGATCGACGGCACAGCCGGCAGGATGATACGGCTGCCGCAACCGTTCGATTCCAAATATTCGCGCGGCGTGGTCGGCCTGATCACCGGTTCGGCGAAATACCCGGGCGCGGCCGTTCTGAGCTCCGGCGCGGCCGTCCGTTCCAATATCGGCATGGTACGTTATCTGGGACCGGTCAACGCGTCGGATATGGTGCTGCGCAATACGCCGGAAATCGTCATCGGCAAAGGTCGCGTCGAAGCTTGGGCCGTCGGCTCAGGCGTCCCGACAGGCGAAGCCGCGAATAATACCGCCATCCGCAATTCTGGCAGGCACGGCATTACCGCCTCCGACGGCCAGCGCGAAGCCATCGCCGCGCTGCTCAAGCATTACGCATTGCCGGATGAACACGCTTGTGCAACCGCGGAAGAGACCGAAATTCCGGTCCACGATCTGGACAAAGAGGCAACGTCCCAGGTTTCACAACGGACCGGAACCGTTCGGGACAACGCCAATCCGGATGCCGATGTCGAACGCGAACCGTGGACCATGCCGCCGATCTGCGTCGACGCCGGCGCACTCGACCTGCTGCCGAAGCGCGTGCCGCCGCATGTCGTCATCACCCCACACGCCGCCGAACTCGCCGCATTGCTGCGTCTTCGTGGCGAAAACGTGGACACCGCATCCATCATCGCGCAACCCTGGCACTGGGCGAAACGGGCCCACGAACTGACCGGCGCGACCGTGCTGCTCAAGGGCGCAGTGACCATCGTCGTCGGCGACTCCAACGTGACCGGGCTACCGGCCGACACCGAAACGGGATCCGAAAACGGCGACGGTACGCGCAAGATGACCACAACGTTCATCTCCGGCAGCGGCCCGGCATGGCTGGCCACGGCCGGGGCCGGTGACGTTCTGGCCGGCGTCATGACCGCAATGCTCGCCCAGCAAGGCGATGGCGAGCTGCAGCACGACCCGAGCCTCGACGTCATGACCGCCGCCAGTGCCAGCTATATCCACGGTTACGCTGCAAGCCTCGCCTCGGGTTCCGACCAGCACGGCTGGGAACCGCCAGAGATTTTCGACGAAGACGGCACTATCACGCCGGATGGCAAACCGGGGCGCCCGATCGTGGCGACCGACGTCATCGCGGCACTGCCCCAGGCGTTCGAGGAATTGCTGCAGGACTAGATATCGACGGCTTCGCGTGGCCGGTTTCAACATTGATGGCGCGATAATCAAAACGAGAGATCATAAGAGAGAGAAAAGAAAAAATGATGACCAGGCCGGAAAACAACGAAGCCGACAACCGCAACGCCGCCATCCATGATGTCATGTTCGATTTCTGCGGAGTGCTGCTCGAACTGAACTACCGCCCATGTTTCGAAGGGCATTTCCCTGAAGCCATCATCAACCAGGTCTGCTCGGACCGGGACGTCTACGGGTTCTTCGCCGCCGAGGCGCGTATGGACGCCGGCGAGGACTTCGCGGTGGTCATCAAGGACGTCGAAAAGGAATACGGCGACAAGGCGGCCACGATGTTCCGCTACTATATCGAGCATTACGGCGATGCTCTGCCGAAGACAATCGACGGGATGGAAATCCTGCTGTCGGATCTGCGCCGGGCCGGTTATGGCGTGTGGGGTCTGACGAACTGGTCGGCCGAGACCTTCCATTTCGCCTTCGAAAAATTCCCGCAACTTGAAAACCTGCTGCAGGGCACGGTGGTTTCCGGCGTCGAAAAGATGCACAAGCCGAACGCCGATATCTTCAACCTTGCCTTGACCCGTTTCGGCCTCGACGCCGCACGGACCGTGTTCTTCGACGATACTCAGGCCAATGTGGACGGCGCGAAAGCCGTCGGCATCAAGGGAATCCACTTCAGCGACGCAATCCAAGCCAGAAAAGCGCTGCGGGGCTTGGGCGTGAACATCTGAAGACAGCCGCAGCATCGGCCAACCGCAGATACATGGTCGTCCAAACCCAATCGTCTGCCGACGGACGCAAACCCAATAGCCGCATCCAGAAAACTTGATAACCTTCGCCGCACTGACAAATGTTCGACTGCGCGGATCAAATTATTATCAATTTACAATAATATTTTACTGAAGATAGTTATAAGCCAACACTGCTGATACACGCGTTGTTATAAACTGCTGCTATGACACTGCTGCAGCTGAAATATATCGTCAAGATCGTGGAGTGCGGCTCGATGAACGAGGCCTCCCACGAGCTCTACGTCTCCCAGCCCGCGCTGAGCTCGTCGGTCAAGGAGCTCGAGCACGAGATGGGCATCGAGATCTTCACCCGCTCCTCGCAGGGCATCGCCCTGACCGTCGACGGCGCGGAATTCCTCACCTACGCCCGCCAGGTGCTCGACCAGACCGAGCTGATGGAGGAACGCTACAAGCACGCCAAGCCGCGCAAGCAGCTCTGCTCGGTCTCCACGCAGCACTACATGTTCGCCGTCGAGGCGTTCGTAGAGATGATCAATTCGATCGAATCCGACGAATACGAGTTCACGCTGCGCGAGACCCGCACGCGCG